>NZ_LNBE01000003.1:314255-628511 GCF_001445655.1 Streptomyces roseifaciens | reverse complement strand
CTTGTGTCCAAGCACGCCCATCTGCGCAATTCCGCCATCGGCATCGCCCTCGTCTGCGCCGTCACGGGCGGTGGATTCATGGCGGCACCGGCCACGGCGGCACCGGTCCCGGCGGCGGTCGCCGCGGACGAGGAGCCGGGCGACTTCGGGAGCAATGGCCAGGGCCCGATGCTCCCCGTGGAGCCCGACGGCGAAGAGTTCTTCAACGTCGCGGGGGCCAGCAAGGACGCCCCGAGAATCAAGCGCAGCGAGACGCTCAAGCGCGCCGCGCAGTGGGTCGGCAAGGGCATCCCGTACAACATGGGCGGCTCGTACCGGGGCCACCGGACCGACTGTTCCGGCTACGTGTCCATGGCCTGGCGCCTCTCCTGGGACATGGCCACGCCCAACTTCGGCCCCCAGGGCGTGACCGAGAAGATCAAGAAGAGCGACCTCAAGTCCGGTGACGCCCTGCTCAACCCCAAGCCGGGCCGGTACGGGCACGTCGTCCTCTTCGACAAGTGGGCGAACGCGGACCACACCAAGTACGTGGGCTACGAGTTCAGCAGCTCCGGCGTGCACCACCGCGAGATTCCGTACCCCTACTTCCCGGGCCGCGACACCGACAGCTACTACCCGGTCCACAACAAGTCCGTCGTCGACGACGAGCGGCCCCCGGTCGACCCCGGCATGACGGAGCTGACGGCCGGCGACCTCAACCACGACGGCAAGAAGGACATCGTGGCCGTCCAGGTCGCCACCGGAAAGCTGTTCCTCTACCCCGGCACCGGAAAGAACGGCCTCAACGCCCTCGACGACCGCGTCGAAATCGGCACCGGCGGCTGGAACGGCATGCGGAACCTCACCGTCGGCGACTTCAACGGCGACGGCAAGGCCGACCTCCTCGCCACCAAGCGGGCGGGCGGCAAGCTCTACCTCTACCCCGGCACCAACGGCAAGGGCGTCAATGCCCTGGGCGACCGGATCGAAATAGGCTCCGGCGCCTGGAACGGAATGAAGCACCTCACCGCGGGCGACTTCAACGGCGACGGCAAGACGGACCTCGTCGCGGCCAAGACCGACACCGGTCAGCTCTTCCTCTACCCCGGCACCCGCAAATCCGGACTCGACGCCCTCGACGACCGCGTCGAAATCGGCACCGGCGCCTGGAACGGCATGAACAAGGTCGTCTCCGGTGACTTCGACGGCGACGGCAAGGCCGACATCGTCGCCACCAAGACCGAGACCGGCGAGCTCTACCTCTACCCCGGCACCGGAAAGTCCGGCCTGGACACGCTCGGCAAGCGCATCGAGGTCGGCACGGGCGGCTGGAACGACATCTCCGACTACGCGGCCGCCGACTTCGACAAGGACGGCATCGACGACCTCGCCGCCGTCGACTCCGACCCGCGCAAGACCGGAAAGCTCTACTTCTACCGGGGCAACGGCAAGGGCTTCGCGACCCGCGTGGAGATCGGCACCGGCGGCTGGTGATCCGCCACCGCACCGCGCCCGTCCGCCGCGCCGCGGCCAACCGTCGCACGGAGCCCGTCCGCCCCGTCTGACGCGTGCCTCCGGGGCGGGTCCGACATCCCTCTCGCGGACCCGCCCCGTCCCTCGCCTCCCGGAGAACCCCGGAGAACCCCGGAGAACCCCATGAGCCTCAAGCGCATGCGCGGCCTGGCCGCGTTCGTCGCCGCCGCCGCGGTGCTGTCCGTACCGCTGCAGTCCGCCACCGCCACGGCCTTCGCCGCCACGGGCACCACTCCTGCCCCGGCTCCGGCCTCGGCCCCTGCACCTGCACCTGCCCCTGCCTCCGCCGACGGGCCGGGCGGCACCACCCCGGTCACCTACCGCGGCCTCACCCTCGACGTCCCCGCCGGCTGGAACGTGGTGAACCTGGACGAGCATCCGGACACCTGCGTCCGGCTCGACCAGCACACCCTCTACCTCGGTCACCCCGGCGCGAACCAGGACTGCCCGGCGCACCTGATCGCCGACAAGACCGACGCCCTGGTCCTCGAACCCTTCGCCGATGCCGCCCCGCGCCCCGAGGTGCCCGGGGTGACCGTCCGGGCCGGCGACCGCGTCCCCGAGACACTGCCCGCCGACGAGCAGCACGAGGTGCGGGTCGCGTTCGAGGGCGCCGGTCTGTACGCCACCGCCGGCTACGAGGACTCCCCCGCCGCCGTGCAGAGGATCCTGGCCACGGCGCGGACCGACGCGTCGGCGCGACCGGGCACCGTCCTCGCACCCTCGGCTGCCGCCGTCCCGGAGACGGCGGCAGCCCCCGTGAAGCCCACCACGGGCTTCACCGGCAAGGCGTTCGACACGTGCACCGCACCGTCCGGCGCGGCGATGGCCGACTGGGCCAAGTCCCCCTACCGAGGCATCGGGATCTACATCGGCGGCCCGTCGATGGGCTGCCCCAGCCAGCCCAACCTCACTCCCGCCTGGGTGCAGACGCAGACGAAGGCCGGGTGGCACATGCTGCCCGTCTACGCGGGGACGCAGGCGACCCGCATCGCGCCCCGCACCGCCGCCAAGGACGGCCGTGCCGCGGCGGACAAGGCCGTCGCCCTCGCGAAGCGGCTGGGCTTCGCACCGGGAACAGTGATCTACGAGGACATGGAGGGCGGTTACAAGGCGGAGTACAACACCCGCGTCGTGCAGTACCTCTCCGGCTGGTCGGAGCGCATCCGCGAACTCGGCTTCCGCTCAGGGGTCTACAGCTCGACCGGCGCCGCCATCGAGCAGCTCGACGCCGTCCACGACTCCGGTTCCTACGAACGCCCGGACGTGATCTGGGCCGCCACCTGGAACGGCAAGGCGAACACGGAGATCCCCGGTGTTCCGTCCGGGCACTGGGGCAACCGCCAGCGGATCAACCAGTACGCCGGGAACGTCCACGAGTCCTACGGCGGCACCAAGCTGCTGATCGACCGCGACTACGTGGACGTGGCCCCGGCCGTCATGGACCCCGGAATGACGGAACTGACCGCCGGTGACTTCACCCACGACGGCAAGAAGGACCTCGTCGCCGTCCAGGTCGCCACCGGAAAGCTCTTCGTCTACCCGAACACCGGCAAGTCGGGCCTCCGTACCTTCGCCAGCCGTGTCGAAATCGGTTCCGGCGGCTGGACCGGGATGAAGAACCTGACCGTCGGCGACTTCACCGGCGACGGCAAGGACGACGTCGTCGCCGTGAAGAGCGAGACGGGCCAGCTGTTCCTCTACCCCGGGACCAACGCCAAGGGCCTGAGCACCCTGGACGACCGGATCGAAATCGGCTCGGGCGCCTGGAACGGCATGAAGCACCTCGCCGCGGGCGACTTCAACGGGGACGGCAAGACGGACCTCGTCGCCGCCAGGACCGAGACCGGTCAGCTCTTCCTCTACCCGGGCACCCGCAAGTCCGGACTCGACGCCCTCGACGACCGGATCGAAATCGGCACCGGCGCCTGGAACGGCATGAACAAGGTCGTGTCCCCCGGTGACTTCAACGGTGACGGCAAGGCCGACATCGTCGCCACCAAGACCGGCACCGGCGAGCTCTACCTCTACCCCGGCACCGGAAAGACGGGCCTCAGCACTCTGGGCAGCCGCGTCGAAATCGGCTCCGGCGGCTGGAACGGCATCTCCGACTACGCGGCCGCCGACTTCACCGGCGACGGCATCGGTGACCTCGCCGCCGTCGACTCCGACCCGGGCGAGACCGGAAAGCTCTACCTCTACCGGGGCAACGGCAAGGGCCTGGACAGCCGCACGGAAATCGGCACAGGCGGCTGGTGACGCGCGCCTCTCTCCCCCTCTTCCTCTCCCCTCCAAGAAAGGGTCCGATGTCCACGTCATCGTCATCCCGTATGCGCGCGTTGCTGGCCGCCACCGGCGTCGCCGGGATCACCGCACTGTCTCTCTTCGCCTCCGGCCCGGCCGCGCAGGCGGCCTCCGTCGCCACCTGGGACAAGGTGGCCCAGTGCGAGAGCAGCGGCAACTGGCACATCAACACCGGCAACGGCTTCTACGGCGGTCTGCAGTTCAGCCAGGGAACCTGGGCGGAATTCGGCGGCAAGAAGTACGCCGAGCGCGCCGATCTGGCCACCAAGGAGGAGCAGATACGCATAGCCGAGAAGGTGCTCGACAAGCAGGGCGAGCGGGCCTGGCCGAACTGCGGCCCGAAGAACGGACTCGGCAAGGACCACGCGGACCCGTTCCCGTCCAAGCCCCTGCCGGCCGACCCCGGCATGACGGAACTGGTCACGGGCGACTTCAACCGCGACGCCAAGAAGGACCTCCTGGCCGTCCAGGTCTCCACCGGGAAGCTGTTCCTCTACCCCGGCACCGGAAAGAGCGGACTCGACACCTTCGGCGACCGCGTCGAAATCGGCTCGGGCGGCTGGACAGGCATGCGGAACCTCACCGTCGGGGACTTCAACGGCGACGGCAAGGACGACCTGATCGCCGTGAAGAAGGAGACCGGGGAGCTCTTCCTCTACCCGGGTACCAAGGCCAAGGGCCTCGACGCCTTCGACGACCGCATGGAGATCGGCTCCGGCGCCTGGAACGGCATGAAGCACCTCGCCGCCGCCGACTTCAACGGCGACGGCAAGGACGACCTGATCGCCGTGAAGGCCGACACCGGACAGATGTACCTCTACCCCGGTACGGGCAAGTCCGGCCTGGACACCCTCGGCAAGCGCGTCCCGTGGGGCACCGGTGACTGGAACCGCATGAGCAAGGTCATCTCCGCAGGCGTCTTCGACCAGCTCGGTGCACCCGAGCTCATCGCCACCGACACGAGGACGGGCAAGCTGCTGCTCTTCCAGCCGGACGTGAAGAACCACACCTTCGACGCCGGCTCCTCCATCGAACTCGGCGCCGGCGGCTGGAACGGCATCTCCGACTACGCGGCCGGCGAATTCACCCACGACGGCCAGATCGACCTCGTGGCCGTGGACTCCGACCCCCACCGCACGGGCAAGCTCTACCTCTACCCCAACGACGGCTCCAACAGCGCCTTCAAGCCGCGCATCGAGATCGGCACGTCCGGCTGGTGACCTGCCCCCGCACCGCCATGAAGAGCAGAAAACCCCAGGCAACTGGGGTTTTCTGGTGTTCGAGGGGCACTCGGGCTCCGGCCGGCTCAGCGCAAGGCCAGTACGGCGGCCGCCCAGACCGCCCCGCACACCACGCACCACGTGGCCGTCCGGCGTTTGAGCGCCTGGTACACCGCCTCGTACTCGGCGCGCAGTTCAGTGCTTCTCGCGACGATGCGCCGGAGATGTGTGCGGGACGTCGCGAGCTGGTCCGCGGTGTAGCGGTGTTCGAGGTCGGCGCGCTGCGAGTCGGTCAGCCAGGGAATTACGGCGGTGAATTCCCGGGCCCTTTCCCGCGCCTTTCGCTTCTCCTCCTCCCACAGCAGATATCCCTCGATCTCGTTGATGGCCTCGGCGGTCGTCCTCATGCGAGCGCCTCCTTCCGCGCACCGGTTTCCACGCCCGGCTGCGCGTCCACGCCGGGGTGGTGCAGGTCGAACGCCGGGGATTCGGAGCGGATGCGCGGCAGCGTGAGGAAGTTGTGCCGCGGCGGCGGGCAGGAGGTCGCCCACTCCAGCGAGCGGCCGTAGCCCCACGGGTCGTCGACCTCGACCTTCTTGCCGTACTTGGCGGTCTTCCAGACGTTGTACATGAACGGCAGCATCGAGAAGCCGAGCAGGAACGAGCTGATGGTCGAGATGGTGTTCAGCGCGGTGAACCCGTCCGCGTCCAGGTAGTCGGAAATGCGCCGCACCATGCCCTCGGCGCCCAGCCAGTGCTGGACCAGGAACGTGCCGTGGAAGCCCACGAACAGCGTCCAGAAGGTGATCTTGCCGAGCTTCTCGTCCAGCATCTTGCCCGTGAACTTCGGCCACCAGAAGTGGAAGCCGGAGAACATCGCGAACACCACGGTGCCGAAGATGACGTAGTGGAAGTGCGCGACCACGAAGTACGAGTCGGAGACGTGGAAGTCCATCGGCGGCGAGGCCAGGATGACGCCGGTCAGACCACCGAAGGTGAAGGTGATCAGGAAGCCGACGGCCCAGAGCATCGGGGTCTCGAAGGACAGCGAGCCCTTCCACATGGTGCCGATCCAGTTGAAGAACTTCACACCGGTCGGGACCGCGATCAGGAAGGTCATGAAGGAGAAGAACGGCAGCAGCACACCGCCCGTGACGTACATGTGGTGCGCCCACACCGTCACCGACAGACCCGCGATCGAGATCGTCGCCGCGATCAGACCCCAGTAGCCGAACATCGGCTTGCGGGAGAAGACCGGGATGACCTCGGAGATGATGCCGAAGAACGGCAGCGCGATGATGTACACCTCGGGGTGGCCGAAGAACCAGAAGAGGTGCTGCCACAGGAGCGCACCGCCGTTGGCCGCGTCGAAGACGTGGGCCCCGAACTTGCGGTCCGCCTCCAGGGCGAACAGCGCCGCCGCCAGCACCGGGAAGGCCAGCAGGACCAGCACACCGGTCAGCAGGACGTTCCAGGTGAAGATCGGCATGCGGAACATCGTCATGCCGGGCGCGCGCATGCAGATGATCGTGGTGATGAAGTTGACCGAACCGAGGATCGTGCCGAAGCCCGAGAAGGCCAGACCCATGATCCACATATCGGCACCCACACCCGGCGAATACTGCGCGCCCGACAGCGGCGAATTGGCGAACCAGCCGAAGTCGGGGGCACCGTCCGGAGTCAGGAACCCGCCGACGGCGATCAGGGAGCCGAAGAGGTAGAGCCAGTAGGCGAGCATGTTCAGCCGCGGGAACGCCACGTCGGGCGCGCCGATCTGCAGCGGCATGATCCAGTTCGCGAAACCGGCGAACAGCGGCGTCGCGAACATCAGCAGCATGATCGTGCCGTGCATCGTGAACGCCTGGTTGAACTGCTCGTTCGACACGATCTGCAGACCCGGCCGGGCCAGCTCGGCGCGCATCAGCAGGGCGAGCAGCCCGCCGATGCAGAAGAACGCGAACGCCGTGACCAGGTAGAGCGTGCCGATCGTCTTGTGGTCGGTGGTGGTCAGCCACTTCACGGGGGATCTCATGCCCCGTACGTGTCCGGACCCCCGCGTTCCTTCACCGCTCCCCGGCCCGCCGGCGTGCGATCCACCTCACACCACACGCATGTGAAGATCTCTGCCATGCCGGACATCAGCCGATCATGAGCACGGAGGAAGCCTTCGCCGCTGCCTATCGCGCGCACTACTGGGCGGTCAGCCGCTTCGTGGCGCGACGGCTGGACGGGCAGGCGCACGAGGTGGAAGAAGTGGTGTCGGAGGTGTTCTCCATCGCCTGGAGACGGCGGACGGAGATCCCCGACCCGCCACTGCCCTGGTTGTACGGGGTGGCCCGCAACTGCCTGGCCAACACGGTCCGCGGCATGTCCCGCTACCGCCGTCTCCTGCTCAGGCTCGGCCACCACGAGACCGCCCACCGCCGGCACACCGTGGACAGCCCGGACGCGGACCGCCCCGGCGCCTGGGTGCACGAGGCCCTCGCCCGCCTCTCGCCGGCCGACCAGGAGGCGCTGCGCCTGACCGCATGGGAGGAGCTGACCCTCGACGAACTGGCCGTGGCCCTGGGCTGCAGCCGCAGCGCCGCCGCCATGCGCCTGCACCGGGCCCGCCGCCGGCTGCGCGCCGAGGCCGACCGCATACGGCCCGCCGCCCTGCCCGTAGGGTCCGACACACCGACCGACGTGCGCGCTGGAGGCGACGACGATGCATGACGAACTGGACTTGCTGCGCGCGGCCAACCCCGTACCCTCCGGCGACGGCCCCTGGCGCGACCGCCCGCTCGACGCCGACGCCGAACGCGCCCTGAACCGCCTCCTGTACGGCGACCGCGTCAAAAGGGCCGGGGTCCTCCTCATCGTCCGGGCCGAAGCCACGGTGCTCGCCCTGGTCGGGGTGCTCGCCCTGAGCCTGTCGGCATTCCGCTGATCTCGAAGCGCGCGCAGCCCGGCCTGCGCGCGAGGGACCACTCGCACGGGCAAAGACCACACATCAGCGACGGGCCCGGCCACGCCGGTCGAGTGCGTCGCGCCACTACCCGGAAAAACAGAAAAACCCCAGATCAACTGGGGTTTCTACTGGTGTCCGAGGGGGGACTTGAACTCTCCACTCGGGCACCAGCCCGCAACCGCTCTGACCTGGGGAAACGCCCGCTGACAGGCTCGATTCCGGCGGGCGTTTCTCCTCTTCTTTCCTGCTGTTTCAGTCCCTCTCGGACCCCTGTTGGTCATGCGTTGGTCACGTGACCAACCCTCCTCCGAGGCGTCCGACCCTGGTCAGGCTCCCGGACGGCGCCACGGGCTACGCCCAGTGTGCACGGGCAAGTGCACGACCACGTACCTGGGGGTGGGCTGGGCTGGTCGGGACCTGTTTATGCAAGGACACGCATAGTCGCGTTCACGCATAGACGCGTAGCGCCACCCCTTCTACTGTCGTTGGGCAGGCGGCCCAACAGGGCCAGAGCGAGGGGGTTTGGCATGTCTGAACGTTCGGCGCTTACCCGGCTCACCGGCACGGGCACCGGGGAATGTGGAGAGAAGGACTGCCCGAACGTCTACCGCGACGAGACGGACGGCGGAATCGTTGTTCAGGGCGACCAGTGCGCCGCGTTCCAGCCCCCGGCCGGTGAGGCGCTGGTGAAGATTCCCGAGGACGTTCTGAGGGAGGCCGTCCGTGCTCTTGGATGGTGACGCGTGGAATGACTGCTTCGATTCCATGGAGCGTGGGGCGTGGCGGCTGGAAACGCTGCCCGTCTACACCATGCCCCAGGAAGCGGAGAAGCTGAAGCGCTTTCTCGCCGGGGAGAAGTCGCCGGACGATTACACCTCGGGTTGGATGGACGAGGTTCGGCAATGGACCTCGGAAGGAAAGAGTGTTGGCAGGGTGCACGTCGTGACCCGCCCGCTCTCGGACTATCTTCGGTTCGAGTTCGAGTATTACTACCGGCATCACGTGAAGGCGGGCGAGGATATCCGCATCCTCGACCTCACCGACCGGGAGAACCCGGGACTCCCGGACCAGGATTTCTGGATGTTCGATGAGTCCAAGGTGGTCCTGATGAACTACCGGGCGGACGGGACGCAGATAAACCGGGAACTGTACGAGGGTGATCCCGAGCCGTACCGGCAGTGGAAGCGGATTGCGGTTGCCGAGTCGGTTCCATTCCTGGAGTACGTGAGCGGGTGACGTTCGACCCTGAACAGTTGGGGCAGCCGAAGCAAGAACTGGCCGCCCTGCTGAAAGAACTACGCAAGCGAGCCGGCCTCACTGGGGACCGGCTCGCTCGGCGTTGCAACATGTCCCAATCGAAGATCAGCCGGATCGAGAATGGGAAAGCTCAACCGAGTCTGCTGGACCTGGAAAGAATCCTCCGGGCCGTCGCGGCTCCGCCCGAGGTCATCGAGGAGGTCATTGCCCTTGCGAGGCTGGCCAACACCGAATGGCAAGACCTGCGCTCGCTGCGACGTAGGGGCCTGGAGAAGAAGCAGACCGAACTTGCTGCCCTTGAATCCTCGTCCACGGAGTTCCGCTTCTTCCTGCTCTCGATGATTACAGGACTGCTGTCCACTCCTGAGTACATCCGAGCCAGCCTTTCCCATTCTCCGGCCGATGTCACTAAGACGATCGCAAGGAAGCTGGAGCGGCAGGAGGTTCTTTACGACACGAAGAAGCGGTTTACCTTCATTCTTACCGAGCAGGCTGTGAGGTGGCCACTCCTGCCCCCGGCTGCGATGGCGATGCAGATTGACCGGCTGGCTTCACTGACCCATCTGACGAATGTGAAGCTCGGCGTCATCCCAATCGCAGGGTACAAGCCTATTGCTCCGATGGACACTTTCACTGTCTACGACAACACCCTGGCCACTGTGGAGAACACCACCGGTGTCGTGATCCTCAGAGATCCGCGCGACATCGAAATGCATTTGGAACTGTTCTCCACGCTGGAGGGTTATGCGCTGTTCGGGGGCGAAGCGCGAGTCTTGCTGGCGGAGTGGTCTGCTGCCTGCCGTTCATGATCTTTAGTCCATGACGGGAAAGAACTACACAGCCGTCGCTTTCTAGGCCAATGATTTCCTCCATGGCAGCGACCGAGCGAAACGAAAAGTGGGTCCGCTACGGCGTGGGGTGGCGGCTGGGGTACCGGCGGAGGTTCGGTCCTGACGCTGGTGTGCGCTCATGACGACCGGGCGCATGACTCTCCGGGTGTCATACGACGGGGGCCGGACGTACGGCCCGGTGCGCACGGTGCAGGTGAACCCGCGCAACGCGGTGATCTTGGGTT
Source organism: Streptomyces roseifaciens (assembly GCF_001445655.1). Lineage (NCBI taxonomy): Bacteria > Bacillati > Actinomycetota > Actinomycetes > Kitasatosporales > Streptomycetaceae > Streptomyces > Streptomyces roseifaciens. The sequence continues at coordinate 618,193 of NZ_LNBE01000003.1, read as the reverse complement.
CGCCGACCAAGTACCCGCCGTGCGGGTGCCCTCGGTGCACGGGGCGCCCGTCGCCACCGAGGTCGGCGTCCGCCGCGCTCGTCGCTGTCCCTTTGCTTCCTGCCGGAATCCCGGTGGGAGTCCCCGAGAAGAGAGAGGTAAGTCCGATGGTGAAGCAGAACACCACGTCGGCCGCCCCCGAGGGGGGTGGACTGCTCGTCGCGAAGCGGAAGATCGTGGCCGCGCGCACCCGCGCCGAGCAGGAGTCGGACGTCAGCAGTGGCCGTTCCGACGGCAACGACTGACGGGAGCGCCCACGGTGCTTGATGCAGCCTCGTGGGCGGGGCGTCTGGGCGGGGACACGTTCCTCGCCCAGACGTACCACCGCTCCTACGCGCACCTTCCCGGGGCCGCCGACACGGCGGGCCTGTTCTCCTGGGACGACCTGAACCGGATCATCGCCACGCAGCGGCTGGAGCCGCCCCGGCTGCGCCTGTCGGTCGACGGCGAGATGGTCCCGCTGCACCGCTACGCGATCCCGACCACGAACCGCCGCGCGGTTACCTGGTCCCGCATCCAGCCGTCCGACTTCCACGCCCAGCTCCGAGATGGGGCGTCGCTGGTCCTCGATGCGGTGGAGAAGATCCACCCCGCCGTGGGAGCGGCTGCCGAAGGGCTGGAACGCTTCCTCGGGACTTCCGTGCAGGCCAACGTGTACGCCTCGTGGACCGAGCGGGAGGGCTTCGGCCGGCACTGGGACGACCATGGTGTCGTCGTGGTCCAACTGCACGGCTCGAAGCGGTGGCGCCTGTGGGGGATGACCCGTGAGGCGCCCACCTTCCGGGACGTGGAGTCGCCGGAGGAGCCGGACCACGACCCGGTGGCGGACCTCGTTCTGTCCCCGGGTGACGTGCTCTACCTGCCGCGCGGCTGGTGGCACTCGGTCACCGCTGACCAGGGGACGGAATCCCTGCACCTGACGTTCGGCATGGTGCCGCACACGGGTGCTGACCTGATGCTCTGGGTCGTCGATCAGCTTCGGGCGTCCCTCGCGCTCCGCAGGGACATGCCGCGCTTCGGTTCGCTGGTGGAACAGTCGGACTTCATCGACGCTGTGCGCCGTGAGGTGGCCGACATGATGGCGGACCCGCGCCTCGTGGAGCGGTGGGCGGAGTCGATCGACACGACCGACCTGGGCCACGCGATTCCGTCACTGCCGTACGTGGACGGACTCCCCGCACGGAGGGAGATCGCGGTGAAGCTCACCGCACCGAGGGGCCGCCTGACGCCGAACCGCACAGAGGGCACGGTCACCTTCTCGGCGGCCGGTACCGCGTGGGACTTCGCCGAGTCCGCAGCGCCCGCGCTGGGCTCGCTGTTGACTAATCAGCCGACCACTCTCGGCGAGATGGCCGACTCGGCCGGGCTGGAGGTCAAGGAGGTGGCCGAACTAGTCTCCGTCCTCATCGACGGGCACACCGTCGCAGTCGTGGGGACGGCACTGTGACCGCCGCACTCTCCCTGGGGACATACCGCGTGCGTGCCGTAGGTCAGGCGGCACGCACCGCCCTGGCTGCGGGTAGCCCATGGGTAGACACGGCACCGAACTACGCCCATGGCCGGGCGCATGAGGAGCTGCGGCCGGTTCTCGGGGAGTACCCGACCGTGCGGGTAGCTACGAAGGCGGGGTTCTTCACGGAGGAGCAAGGCCGCACCGCCATGACTGAGGGCGTGCTCACCCGGGAAGAGACGGCCGGTAGGCACAGCCTTGAACGGGGCTTCGTTCGCTGGCAGACGGAGCGCTCGTTGGCCGCGCTCGGCCGCGTGGACCTGGTGTTCGTGCACAACCCCGAGCACCACGGGCACGGCCTTGACCGTGCCGCTCTGCACGGGCGTGTGCGGGAAGCCTTCACGGCGCTGGAGGAGTTCGCCCACGCGGGCAGGATCGCCGGGTACGGCGTCGCCACATGGTCGGGTCTGCGCTCCGGAGCCTTCAGCGTTCCCGAGTTGCTCGCGCTCGCCCGGCAAGCGGCAGGCTCCGCCAAACATCACTTCACGGGCTTGCAGGTGCCTGTCAGCCTGGTCATGGATGACCTGATCAGGCAGGCACTCGACGGCGGCGGACCGCTGGTGCAGGCGAAGGAAGCGGGGGTGATCACGTTCGGCTCCGCCCCCCTGCACGGGGGCGAACTCCTTGATGCCATGACACCCGAACTGGTCAAGCTCATCCGCCCTGGCCTGTCAGCCGCAGCCGCTGCCCTGCTGGCCGCTGGCTCGTGCCCCGGCCTCGATATCGTCCTGACTTCCGCGAGCACTCGCGAGCACTGGGACGATGTGGCCAAGGCTCTGGCTGCGCCGCTGACGGACCAGGAACTCAGGAAGGTAACGGATGAACTCGCCTCTGAATGAGGAGGTACAGGCCCTAATGGAGGTCGCCCACGACCGGGCGGCCAAGGCTCTGGGCCTCACATGCACGGGGCCGCTGGCATGGGGCTTCCTTGGCGTCACCCTCGGACGCCGAGCGGGAGACCGGTGGCTACGGGTGAGCCGGACGGCAAAGAGGAACGCGGGCAGGAAACAGGGGGAGGGCATCGTCGGAGCCTCTGAGCTGGTGCCTGACGGCGTCCCTCGCCCTCACCTCTACGCAGTGCATGACTGGACTGACGGGGAGTGGGCCTTCCAGGCCGAAGTCCTCGACTACCTCACACAAGCCGTGGTGTCCCCGGACCGAGCCGACATCGACCACGACCCGGGGTTGCCGGATGAGTGGTGGACGGACCTTCGCCAAGCCCTTGCCCTGCTCGCTGAGGCGGAGGGTGTGAAGACGACCGTTCGGGACGGGTGGATCGAACGAGCCTTCCCTCGGTTCCTCGGCATTCCGGCCCCCGCCAAGGTGGAGCGGGTGACCGGTCATGGTGATCTGCACTGGGGCAACCTCACCGGCGCACCCCTGTGCCTGTTGGACTGGGAGCGGTGGGGGCTGGTGCCCCTTGGCTACGACGCGGGCCTCCTCCACGTCAACAGCTTGCTTGTCCCTGACGTGGCCGACCGTATCCGGCAGGAGTTCGCTGCGGTCCTGGACACCCCCGCTGGCCGAATCGGAGAACTCGCGGCCCTGGCGGAGATGCTGCAAGCCGTGGCACGTGGCTGGTATCCGGACCTTGCGCCACGCCTGCTCACTCGTGCGGAGTCACTCACCGGCGTTCGGCCACCGGTCCCCATACACTCCGAAGTAAGTGCATGATCTCTCCCGCACGGGCCTCGGTGATCTTCCCCCTGACGCCGAGGCCCTACGCGTTCAACGTCCTGTGCGCCCGTCTCAGGCGCCCTCTCCGATGTGCCGGTACAAAGTGGCACGACCGATCCCCAGGGCCTTAGCGATGGCTGTGACGCTCTCCCCCTTGGCGTGTCGGGCACGGGCTACGGCTAGCTTGTCGTCGTCGACTACGGAGGGGCGCCCACCGTGGTTGCCCTTGCGTGCCGCAGTGTCCAGCCCCTCCAACGTCTTCTCCCGGATGCCTTCCCGCTCCACCTCTGCGGCCACGGCCAGGACGGCGAACACGATGGCACCCGCCCCGTTCGGGTCGTACACACCCTGCAAGGGGCCGGAGAGGAGTTCGAGTTGGATGCCGTCCGCTTGCAGGGTGGAGGACAGCGTCATGAGCTCTGCCGCGTTGCGGGCGAGACGCTTCATCTCGACCACGGTCAGGATGACGGGCTGGTTCGGAGCGGCTGTCTTGATCTCCCGCGCCAGAGCCAACGCCTTCTCCAGTTCCGGCCGCTCCTTCACACGGGTGCTGATCTTCTCGGAGAAGACCCGCGTGCAGTCGGCACGGGCAAGCATGTCCAACTGGCTCTGGAGTTCCTGCCCGACCGTGCTGCACCTGGCATAGCCAAGTCGGATCGCTGCGCCCGGTATCGCTTCGGACACCACGGGGACTACCTCGCCAGCAACCCACGGCTTACCGGGGTTGCGGTCAGCCGGAGTCTTCACCGCGAGTTCCGCTTTGAGTGCAGGCACGAGGGCGAAGCGGCCCGTGTGGTAGTTCGCTGCGACCTTGCCCGTGGTCGTCCGGCAGGAGCTACCTGCGGGGGCTTCGCACTTCGGGTGCCTGACGGCCTGTCGTGCTGGTCTCGTCGCCTCGTGAGGCGTGCGGCCTGTCGGCCGCGCATAGAGCCGTACGGTCGTTCGCCTGCCACATGGCAAGGCGGAGCCTGCGACGGCGGAGGGAAGGGTAAGGACTTGGCTTTGCCCGAGGTGAAGGCAACGGCGAAGGGGTGGGGGTATGACCCCCTGAAGGCGAAAGCGCCGACCGCCATGTCTTAGCAGCTCAGATCCTGCCACGGTTCCAGACCTCGTCAGGGCAACGGCGAAGCGAGACAGCGGCAAAGAAAGCGCAGGTCAAAGCGCTGCTCCTGATCTGGCCGGCAGTCGGAGGCTGCACAGGAGTGAAGCCTTCTGAGGCTTGCTGTAACTGGCTTGACTCTGTGGCCGCGTAAGCGGCCCCTTACCCTTACGCCTTGCTCTTGCGGCTTCGCGCTGTGGGGGCGCGGCAGCGCCCCACCTGGCTAGCTTCTTGGGCTTGGTGATGTCGGCCCCTGGCGGGGCCGCTCTGTCGAAGTGGCTTCGGGCTGTGCGGCCAGACGGCCGCCCCTTGCTGCTCACCTCTTCGCCGCTGCCTCTTCGCCAGGTGGGGCGCTGCCGCGCCCCTGGTCCTCTTCGCCGTTGTCCGGCTGCACGACTGGCGGGCGTCGAAGATCACGAACGATCTCGACAACCACGAGAACCCGGTAGAGGTCTCGGCCAACGCCCGGCACCACTCGCCGGGCTACACCATGGCGCGGTACGGCAGGCGTCGCGCTGAGGGAGCGAAGAAGCTGGCCGCTTCCAGTGCCAGCCGTCTCGGCCTGTCATCCCTGGTCTGACCAGGAGATTCGCTCGGCTGTTGGTCACGTGGTTGGTCACGCCACAGCCGGAGAAACAGAAAAACCCCAGATCAACTGGGGTTCCTGCTGGTGTCCGAGGGGGGACTTGAACCCCCACGCCCGATAAAGGGCACTAGCACCTCAAGCTAGCGCGTCTGCCATTCCGCCACCCGGACCAGGTGTTGTCTCCGGCGGGGTGTTCCCCGCGGCGACATGGATAACAATACCAAGGTTTCGGAGTGCCTTTCACCTGGGTATCTGCGCGGGCCATAAGGTCTACTTATGGGCAATATGGGGCAAACCCGGACGGTGGCGGGTGCGCGGCGGCGGCCGCGGCCCCTGTCGCCGCTGCGGGAGCACCTGCGGGACACCTTCTGGTTCACGCCCACCGCGGGGCTCGTCGGCGCCGCGGCCTTGGCTGCCGGGGTGCTGGAGGTGGACCGGTTCGTCGTCGGGATGCTGCAGGCGGAGGGGGACTACGAGGCCGTCGAGGCCCTGATCGGGATCGCCGACGACGCCAAGACGATCATCACCACCGTCGGCTCGGCGATGCTGACCTTCATCGGTGTGGTCTTCTCGATCTCCCTGGTCGCACTGCAGATGGCCGGCGGGCAGTTCTCCCCGCGCGTGGTGCGGCTGTACGTCCGCAGCCGGATCACCAAGTGCACGTTCGGGGTCTTCCTGGCGACGTTCCTGTTCGCGCTGCTGGTGCAGGCGTCGTACGAGGGCGACGAGAACCCCCGTACCGTCTCCACCGTCCCGGTCTTCTCCGGCATCGTGTGCGTCCTGCTGGTCCTGGTGAGCCTGGGCCTGTTCGTCGCCTACGTGAATTCCACGCTGCGGCTGATGCGGGTGAGCTACGTGATCGACCGGATCACCCGGGAGTCCTTCCGGGTGCTGGACAAGCACGGCGTCGCCGACGACGAGCGGCCCGTGCTCGCGGAGCCGGGCGCGGAGATCGCCCACACGGGCCGGGCCGGGGTGCTGCGGGACGTGCACGTCGCGCGGCTGGTGCGGGTGGCGCGGCGGCACGGTGTCGTGCTGCGGCTGATCCCGCGGATCGGGGACTTCGTGGTGCCCGGGACGCCGGTGCTGGCGGTCCACGGCGGGGCCGCGCCGCCGCCCCGCGCGCTGCGGTACACCGTGTCCGTGGGCGTGGAGCGGACCTTCCACCAGGACCTGGGCTTCGGGCTGCGGCAGCTGTCGGACATCGCGCAGCGGGCCCTGTCCCCCGCCGTGAACGATCCGACGACGGCCGTGCAGAGCCTGGACCGGATCACCCAGTTCCTCGCGGCCCTGGCCCGCCGCCCGCTCGGGGCTCTGCACCACTGCGACCGCCGGGGCGCGGTGCGCCTGGTGCAGGACGTCCCCGGCTGGGCGGACCTGGTCGACCTGGGGTTCGCGGAGATCCGCGGCTGTGCGACCGGGAGCCCGCAGGTGACCCGGCGGCTGATGGCCGCCCTGGAGGACCTGTGGTGGCTGGTCCCCGAGGACCGGCGCCCGCCGCTGGAGCGGCACCGCGCGCTGCTGGAGCACGCCGTGGCGCGCACGGTGCCGGACGCGGCGGACCGGGATTTCGCGCTGCTGCCCGACCGGCAGGGGATCGGTTAGGACACCTCACCCTCACTGCGCGGTGGCAGCGGCCCGGCCGTCACGGCATCAGGTGGTACTCCGGGAAGTTCCCCGGGAGCCGTTCACCCGTCGGCCCCTCCGTCACCGCCCGCACCAGCAGCTCCCCGCCGACGAAGGCCCCGCGCCACGACGCCCCGAAGCCGCCGAAGAGCTCCTCGCGGTCGCCGCGCGAGCGGGGGCCGTTGCGGCCGACCTTGAACGCCCGGACCTGCGGGGCCAGGCGCGCGAAGGCCGCCTCGTCGTCGCAGGAGAGGGCCGCGACGAGCGCGCCGTTGCTGGCGTTCATGGCGGCGAGCAGCTCGGCCTCGGTGTCGACCGGGACGACGGTGTCGACGGGGCCGAAGGGCTCGGCGTGGTGCAGGGGCGAGGAGGGCGGCGGGCTCAGCAGCGCGACGGGCGGTACGTACGCGCCGGTGTCCTGGCCGGGCAGGAAGCGGCCGTCGGCCAGGCGGCCGCGGTGCAGGGGAACGGCGCCCCGGCGTACGGCCTCGGCCACCTGGCCGGTCAGCTCCTCCGCCTTGGCGGCGTTGATCAGAGGGCCGAAGTCGAGCTCGGGGAGGTCGTCGCCGGGTGCCTCCACGGCGAGCGGGTGGCCGAAGCGGACGTCCCGCACCGCGGGCAGGTAGACCGCGAGGAAGTCCGCGAAGGCCTCGCGCTGGACCACGAACCGCGGGTAGGCCGTGCAGCGCTGCTTGGCGTACTCGAAGGTCTTGCGGATCCGCGCGCCGAGCGCCGGCCAGTCCGTGAAGTCCCAGACGCCCCAGGCGTTGAGGCCCTCCTGTTCGAGGACGTGGCGCTTGCCTAGGTCGGCCACGGCGGTGGCGACCCGCGCGCCGGTGTCCCGGCCGCCGACGAAGGAGACGCAGCCGATCCCGGGGGCGCGCACGAGCGCCTCGGAGAGCTCGCCGCCGCTGCCGCTGACCAGGGTCAGGGGGACGCCCTCGCGCGCGGCGAGCGCCGAGGCGAGCGTCAGGCAGGCCAGGCCGCCGTCGGTGGGGGTCTTGGCGATCACGGCGTTGCCGGCCAGCGCCTGGACGAGCATGGCGTGGACGAGGACGCTCATCGGGTAGTTCCAGCTCGCGATGTTGCTGACGGGGCCGGGAAGCGGGGTGCGCCCCGGCAGCATGCGGTCGATCTCCGCCACGTACCAGCGGACGCCGTCGACCGCGCGGTCCACGTCCGCCCGGGCCAGGCGCCAGGGCTTGCCGATCTCCCAGACCAGCAGGAGCGCCAGCAGGTCGCGGTGGGCGTCCAGGGCGTCGAGGGCCGCGGCGACGCGCGCCCTGCGGTCGGCGAGCGGGACGTGGCGCCAGGCGCGGTGCGCGTCCACGGCGGCGCGCACGGCCCGGTGGGCGGTGGCCGCGTCGAGGCGGGGCGGGCCGGGGACGGGGGTGCCGTCGACGGGCGTGACGGCGGGCAGCGGCTTGCCGTCGGGCCGCCAGGTGCCGGCCCAGAGGTTGAGGACCCGGTCGTCGCGGAACGCCTCGGGGGCCGCGGCCAGACAGCGCTGCCAGGCCCCGGCCCACTCGGTGCCGGGCTTGAGCGCGAGGACGGGCGGGGGCGTCCCCCGTGAATGAGAGGTCTCGCGTAAAGGAGGGGTGCGGTCGGATGCCATCGCTGATCTCCGCTCTCGGTACGGGATCTGTACGGGGATCGGTACGGGGATCTGTACGGGCGGGGCGGGAACGTCGGCGGTCCACTACCGGACGGTAGTCATACGGAACGGTAGCCACGCGGCGGGCCGCGGGAGGCGCCCCGGCCCCCGATGAGGCCCACGTCACGCCCGGGCACAATGGAGCGTCCAGCAACCCCACCACCTCCGGGACTGATCGCTCATGGGACGGGTCACCGAACGCCGCCGCGTCATCCGCATCCGGGACGGGGCGGTCACCGCCCGCCCCGACACGCTCGTGGCCGAGGAGCCCCTGGAGATCCGGCTGAACGGCAAGCCGCTGGCCATCACCATGCGCACGCCGGGCGACGACTTCGCGCTCGCGGCGGGCTTCCTGGTGAGCGAGGGCGTGCTGAGCCGCACCGACGAGCTGGCCAACATCGTCTACTGCGCGGGCGCGACGGAGGACGGCTCGAATACGTACAACGTCGTCGACGTGCGCCTCGCGCCCGGCGTGCCCGTTCCCGACGTCACCCTGGAGCGCAACGTCTACACGACGTCCTCGTGCGGCCTGTGCGGGAAGGCGAGCCTGGATGCCGTACGGACCACGGCGCGGCATCGCCTGTCCGACGGGCCGGAGGGCCCGATGCGGCTCGAACCGGCGCTGCTGTCCTCCCTCCCCGACCGGCTGCGGGAGGCGCAGCGGGTCTTCGACCGCACGGGCGGGCTGCACGCCGCGGCGCTGTTCTCCGCGGACGGCGAGCTGCTGGACGCTCGCGAGGACGTGGGCCGGCACAACGCCGTCGACAAGATCGTCGGCCGCGCGCTCCAGCAGGGCCTCCTGCCGCTGTCCGGGACGGTGCTGATGGTCTCCGGGCGGGCCTCGTTCGAGCTGGCGCAGAAGGCGGTGATGGCCGGGATCCCGGTGCTCGCAGCCGTCTCGGCGCCCTCGTCGCTGGCCGTGGACCTCGCGGCGGAGACGGGGCTGACGCTGGTGGGCTTCCTGCGCGGGGCGTCGATGAACGTGTACGCGGGAGAGCAGCGGATCGCCCTCCGGGAGCGGGCGGCGAACGACTGACGTCGCGTCAGGCCATTTGCGCCAGGCCGCCGACATCAGGCCACCGGCATCAGGCCATCGGCATCAGGCCACCGGGCCCTCCTCCCGCTCCTCCGCCACGCGCGCGAGCAGCGCCGTGAACTGCTCCCGCTCCGCGGGCGTCAGCGCGCCCAGCAGCGCCTCGTTGGCCTCGTCACCCAGGCAGGCGAGCCGGTGCAGGCAGCTGCGGCCCTCGGCGGTGAGGGCGATGGCGTTCTTGCGGCGGTCGCCGGGGTCGGGCGTGCGGGTGACGAACCCGGCCCTCTGGAGGTCGTTGAGGATGCCGACCATGTCCTTGGGGTCGAAGCCGGTCATCCGGCCGAGCGCTGCCTGCGCGACGGGGCCGGAGTCGGCCACGGCGGCGAGGACCGCGTGGTGCGGCATGCGCAGGCCCTCGCGGGCGAACGCCTCGCCGAGCAGGCGGCGGCCACGCGCGGAGGCCCGGTTGAGGAGCCAGCTGGGGAGGGCGCGGATCCGGTCGAGCGTGGGCTCATGGGGCTCGGTCATGGGGCGACCCTACCGAAGAAACCGTTGGCACTCCCAACAAAAAACGTTGGACACCCCCACGAATTTCGGTCTACCGTTGGGGCTCCCAACGAAACCCATTGGGGAACCCAACGAAACCCGTGGAGGTGCGTGCCCATGCGCCGTGTCCGCTATCACCAGAACGGCGGCCCCGAGGTCCTGCAGCTGGAGGAGACCGACGTCCCCCGGCCCGGCGCCGGCGAACTGCTGCTGCGCACCGAGGCCGCCGGCGTCACCCTGCCGGTCGTGCGGAAGGTGCGCGGCGGCGGCCTCCCGCTGCCCGCGAGCCTGGGCGGCGAGGTCGCCGGGGAGGTCGTGGCGACCGGCCCCGGCGTCACGGGCTTCGCGGTCGGCGACCGCGTCACAGGCCTGTGCTTCGCCGACGCTTACGCCGACCACTCCCTGCTGAACGTCGCGATGGCCTCGCCGGTGCCGGACGGCGCGAGCGCCACGGACGCCGTGGCGCTGGTCCGCTGCGGCCTGGTGGCCCGCGGCGCCTACGCGGCGGCCCGCCCGGCCGCAGGCGAGTCGGTGCTGGTGACGGCCGCCGCGAGCGGCGTGGGCCACCTCGCCGTACAGCTCGCCAAGGAGCTCGGCGCCGGGCGGGTCGTGGCGGCGGTCAGCGCCTCGGCGGCGGAGGCCAAGACCGGCTTCCTGCGGGAGCTGGGCGCGGACCACGTCGTGACGTACGACGACCTCGCCGCCAGGGAAGCCGACCGCTCGGGCGGTCCGGTCGACATCGTCCTGGACGCCGTAGGCGGCGAGCTCCTCTCCCCCGCCCTCGCCGCCCTGGCGCCCGGCGGCCGGCTCGTCGCGTACAGCTCGGGCGGCGGCACGATCGAGGCGTACGACCTGCTCGTCGGCGCGAAGTCCGCGATCGGTTTCCAGATGGCGCTCATCGCCCGCCACCGGCCGGAGCTGATGGAGCAGTGGCGGCAGGAGTTGTGGGAGCTGTTCGCCAATGGCCGACTGCGGCCGCGCGTGCACGTCGAGCTGCCCCTGGAGGCCGCCGCGCAGGCGCACGAGATCATCGAGGCGCGCGTCAACCTGGGCAAGGTCGTCCTGCGGCCGGTGTGAACCCGTATGGGCTCATCGGCCGAGTCCGCCTTGTGTGACAGTCGTACGGCACCTACGTTCGGCCTCATGGCGCCGCCGCACGTCCGCACTGGTCCCGCCGTCCCCCGACGCCCCGTCAGGGCCGTTCTCCAACGCCCCGTCAAGGTCGTTCCCCGGCACCCCGTCAGGGACACGATCGTCGCCGCCGCGCTGGCGGGCTCGTTCCTCCTCCTGCCGCCCGTCGCGGCGCAGCAGGCCCGTGCGACGGGCACCCCGTCCGCCGGGTTCACAGGCGCCTCGCCCGCCGCGTTCGAGGAGCAGGTCCTGTTCAAGGCCGGCCAGGAGGCCGACGACGGCGTCTACGCCTGCTTCCGCATCCCGGCGCTGGCCACCACCGCCCGCGGCACCGTCCTCGCCTTCGCCGAGGGCAGGAAGGGCGACTGCAGCGACGCCACCGACATCGACGTCGTCGTCAAGCGCTCGGCCGACGGCGGCCGCACGTGGAGTCCGCTGCAGGTGGTGGACGAGGGCCGCGGCGACACCCACGGCAACCCCGCCCCCGTCGTCGACGCGCACAGCAGCCGGATCACGCTCCTCACCACGTACAACAAGGGCCGCCCCGGCGGCGGCAACTGCGACGTGCCCTGCGACCGCATCCCCCACCTGCAGTACAGCGACGACGACGGCGCGCACTGGTCCGCGCCGCAGGACGTCGCCCGTGACCTGCGGCCGCCCGGCTGGAACTCCTGGTACGCCACCGGCCCCGGGCACGGCCTCCGGCTCACCCGCGGGCCCCATCGCGGCCGCCTGGTCGTCGGGCTCAACGCCGAGAGCCACGACGGCACCCGCGTCCGCGCCAACCACGCGGCGCTCGCCCTCAGCGACGACGGGGGCGTGCACTGGCGGCTGGGGGCGGTGGACACCCACGAGATCACCCCGGAGGGCACGTACGGGCAGAAGCCGTCCGAGCTGACGCTCGCCGAGCGGGCCGACGGCTCGGTGTACGCGGGCGGGCGCGAGCAGGACGGGACCGAGCTCGGCAACCGCGACTTCGCCGTCAGTCCGGACGGGGGCACGGGGTTCGACGGCCCCTTCCGGGCGGTCCCGGACCTCTACACGCCCATGGTGCAGGGGTCGGTGGCCGTGCCGCGCCCCGGGCGCTGGCTCTTCGCCTCGCCCGCCGACCCCGACCGGCGGCGCTCGATGACGATCCGCTCCTCCTACGACGAGGGGCGCACCTGGGAGGGCGTGGAGCACGGCAGGCTCGTCACGGCCGACTGGGCGGGCTACTCCGACATGGCCGTCGTCGAGGGAGCCTCCGAAGAGCCTGGCGCCGAGAGCTCCGACGCAGAGGGCTCCGGCACCGAGAGGTCCGGCACCGAGAGGTCAGCCGCCGAACGGGCCGCGGCCGACGGCGGTGCGGACGCCGGCTCTGCGGACGCCGGCCCTGCAGACGCCGGCGGCGTCACGACCGGCCTGCTCTACGAGGCGGGCAAGCGCGACGCGCGCGACGAGATCCGGTTCGCCCGCTTCACGGAGGAGTGGCTGGGGCCCCGCCCCGCGCCCTCACCCGTGACGCCGGACCGGGCGCCGGGAGCGCGGGGCGCGCTCGTCCTGGGAGGCCCGCGCCCGGTCGCCGGGCGCTCCGGCGGCGGCCTCGCCCGCGACGGCGCTCTCGCCTTCGACGGCGTGGACGACGCCGTGCGGCTGCCCTACCGGCCCTCCCTGCCGCTGGGCGAACGGGACTTCACGGCCGCCCTGTGGTTCCGGTCCCGGTCAGCGGCCGCGGCCGCGCGGGGTGAGCAGCCGCTGCTGTGGATGGGCGGGATGGGCGGGGCGCCCCAGGTGGCGCTCCGGCTCGCGCCCGGGGGGCGAGTCACCGGGCAGGTGACGGCGGTCGCCGGGGCGGGGCCCGCCCGGACGGTCGTCGTACGGTCCGCCGGCGCGTACGGGGACGGGCTGTGGCACCAGGCGGTGCTGCGACGCGGCGGGGGGCGGATCGTCCTCACCGTGGACGGGGCGGCGGCGACTGCGGCCGGCGTGCCGGGGGCGGTGAGCCGCAACTCGACGTTCGGGGTGCACCTGGGGCAGCGCCCGGACGGCCGGGAGCACCTGACGGGGGAGCTGGACGACGTCCGGGTGTACGGGCGGGCGCTGACGGACCGTGAAGTCGCGCGACTGCGCGGGGGCGGGAGGCCGGGGCCGGGAGCGGGGTCAGGGACAGGGCCGGGGCGGCGGCCGGGGTCCCCGCGCGACGTCGTGCTGTGGCTGCCCCTGGACCGCGTCGGCTGAGCCCGGGGGCGCCGGCCTGCCGCGGCCCGGGCCCCGCCTGCCGCAGTCCGGGCCGACTTGTTGCTGTCCGGCCCCGCCTGTTGCAGCCCGGGCCGGCTTGTCCCGCCCCGCCTGCCGCAATCCGGGCCGGCTTGTCGCTGTACAGCCCCGCCTGTTGCTGCACACCCCGCCCGTCGCGGCCCCGTCCCCGCCGGTCGCCTTCCAGGCCCCGCCGACCGCGGTCGGGGCGACAGGCCCGGGCGCCAGACCCAGGCACCAGGCACAGGCACCAGGCACAGGCACCAGCCGCAGGCACCAGGCTCAGACAACAGCCGCAGGCATCAAGCCCGCGCCGGCGCCCGCACAGCCGCAGGCTCCTGCACCGCCCCGCGCCCGTACCTCTTCGCCAGGACCGCCCCCACCATCAGCTGCATCTGGTGGAAGAGCATCAGCGGCAGCACGGCCAGGCTCGCCTGGGCCCCGAACAGCACGCCCGCCATCGGCAGGCCCGCCGCCAGGCTCTTCTTCGAGCCGCAGAAGACGATGGCCAGCCCGTCCTCGCGGCTGAAGCCGAGCCACCGCGAGCCGTACGTGGTGACCGTCAGCATGAAGCCCAGCAGGGCGGCCTCCACCCCCATGAGGGCCAGCAGCCGCAGCGGGGTGACCTCGTGCCAGATGCCGCGGACCATGCCCGCGCTGAACGCCGTGTAGACGACCAGGAGGATCGAGCCGCGGTCCACGTAGCCGAGCACCTTCTTGTGCCGGGTGAGGAAGCCGCCCACCCGGCGGCGCAGCAGCTGGCCCGCGAGGAAGGGCACGAGGAGCTGCAGCACGATCGACAGCAGCGAGCGGGAGGAGAAGCCGCCGCCGCTGTTGCCGAGGAGGAGGGCGGCGAGCAGCGGGGTGAGGGCGATGCCGACGATGCTGGAGAACGATCCGGCGCACACCGCCGCCGCCACGTTGCCGCGCGCGATGGACGTGAAGGCGATCGAGGACTGGATGGTCGAGGGCACCAGGCACAGGAACAGCAGCCCGGAGTACAGCTGGGGGGTCACGACGACGGGGACCAGGCCGCGGGTGGCGAGGCCGAGGAGCGGGAAGAGCACGAAGGTGCAGCCGAGGACGGTCAGGTGCAGCCGCCAGTGGCGCAGGCCGTCCATCGCCTCGCGGGTGGAGAGGCGGGCGCCGTAGAGGAAGAACAGCAGCGCCACGGCGCCGGTGGAGGCGCCGCCCGCGACGGTCGCCGCCTGGCCCCGGGCGGGCAGGAGGGCGGCGAGGGCCACGGTGCCCAGGAGGGCCGCTACATAAGGGTCGATGGGAACGCGTATGCGAATGCGCGGCATGGACCCCAGCCTGCCGTCCCCCGCGGCTATCCGGAAGCCCGCTCGCCGCTCTGACTGTCATCACGAAACGCGATGAGCGGCGCTAGGCTCGTCGTGTGTTCGAGCCCGTGCAGCTCCGTACGTTCCTGGCCGTCGCGCAGACGCTGAGCTTCACCCAGGCCGCCGTCCGCCTGGGCGTCCGGCAGTCGACCGTGAGCCAGCAGGTCCGCAAGCTGGAGGCGGCGGCCGGGCGGCAGCTGTTCACCCGCGACACGCACAGCGTGCGGCTGACCGAGGACGGCGAGGCCATGCTGGGCTTCGCCCGCACGATCCTGGAGGCGAACGAGCGCGCCGCGCACTGGTTCGCGGGCACCCGGCTGCGCGGGCGGCTGCGGTTCGGGGCGTCGGAGGACTTCGTGCTGACGCGGCTGCCCGAGGTCCTGGAGGGGTTCCGGCGCGAGCACCCGGAAGTGGACCTGGAGCTGACCGTCGACCTGTCGGAGACGCTGCAGCGGCGGCTGGCGGCCGGACGGCTGGACCTGGTGCTCGCCAAGCGCCACCCCGACGAACCCCACGGCAGGCTCGTGTGGCGCGACAGGCTGGTGTGGATCGGCGGCGAACGGCTGCGCCTGGACCCCCACCGGCCGCTGCCCCTGATCGCCTTCCCGCCGCCCGCGGTGACCCGGGCGCGCGCCCTGGAGGTGCTGGAGCGCAGCGGCCGGGCCTGGCGGGTGGTCTGCACGAGCGGCAGCCTCAACGGCCTGGTGGCCGCGGCCCGCGCCGGCCTCGGCGTCATGGCGCACACCCTGGGCATGATCCCTCCCGGGCTGGTGCACCTCCCGTCCGGGCCCGGCCTGCCCGAGCTGGGCGGGGTCGACGTGGTGCTGCTGCACGGCGCCGCGCCGGACAGCGCGGCGAGACAGCCCGCGGAGGCACTGGCCCAGGCCGTCCTCGCGGCGGGCGACCGGCTGCAGACGTAGCGGGAGCCGCAAAGGCAGCGGGAGCTGCAAAGGCAGCGGGAGCTACAGGCCGAGCAGGAGCTGCAGGCCGAGCGGGGCCCAAGTGCGCCTTCCGAGGGCGATCGCGGGACTGACCTAGCGTGTCCGCATGACGATCCTGATGTGGCTTCGTTGGGTTTTCCTGTTCGATGCGATTGCTTTCGCAGCAACGGGGCTGCTCGACATCGCGCTGCAGACGATTCCGTCCGGACTCGTCGACGCCTCCGCACCGGTGGTGATCACATGCGTCCTGCGGCTCGCAGTGGCGGCAGTCAATGGGCGCGCCTTCCTGGACACCCACCGGGAAGCCGGACAATGGCATCGTCGCCCGGGACCGCGCCGCAGGCCCTGGGAATTCCCGAGCGTCATCGCCGGACAGGCATCCGCCGTCCCCATCCTGATCGTCCCTTTCGCGATCGAAATCCCCAGCCTTGCGCACAACGCCGGCGACATCGTGGTGCTGGTGATCGCCGCATTGCTCCTGGCGGCGGCGCTGTTCGTGCTGGGAAATGCCTTCCTCACACACACCGAGGTGGCCCTGAACCGGCCCTGGAAGGTGGTCATCGCCCTCCTTCCCTTCTTCGGCGTGTTCCAGTTCTGGTACCTCACTTTCCACAAGCCGGTCCACGAGCTCCCACGCGTCAATGTGCTGGCCGGACTCGAGCAGGTGGGACGCGACGGCGGTGGGACCCGCATGCGCGGGACCGTCACGCTGGACAACATCGGCACCGCCACGGTCGACGTGTTCGGAGCCCTCTACACGGTCACCGGACACGGCTCGGGAGGAACGGGCGCCACATTGAAGCCGGACGTCGTGAGGTCGGCGCTGAAGAAACCCTGGAAGGTGGCCTGGCAGGAGCCGGGCGACTACCGGGGCCTGCTGAAGGTCGGCCGCCTGATCAGGCCCGGCGGCCACCTGACTCCCGGGCAGAAACTGGTGACGTCCTTCGCGTTCGACGCCGGGAACGACGCACAGGAGAAACTGCGGCTGACCGTTCACCTCTCCCTGCTCACGCACACCACCGACCTGGGAGAATTCACACGCTGTCACCCGGACCCGGGCCCCAGGAAGGTGTGCTATTCGACACCGCTCCCCGTCCAGAGCTGGCTCCGCCTGGTGCTCGGCGACAAACCCAACGCCCGTACCTACTTCACGTTTCCCGCACATGGCGTGCCCTACCTGAGAACCACGTTCGTCTATGGCGACCGGAAAGAGAAAGGGCCGTCCGCGGAGCAGGCGGGGCGGGTCGACCCCTTCGTGCGCAGCCGTGGAGCGACGAGCAGCGTCGAGTACCGGCTGAGCCCCCGCTGATTACCCTCGCGGGGCGGTTGAGGGACCGGAGGGCCGGGTAGGGGCATCGCGCTGTGCGGAGCATGACAAGGAGCTGCCCGTTGCGCGAGAGCTGCCCGTTGCACGAGTTCACCGTGCCGCCCCTGGTGACGGCGCCCCCCGTCGGAGGCCTGGCGGACGTCGTGTTCGACCGGGCCGCGCAGGATCCCGGGCAGGCGGCGTTCGGCCGCAAGGGGCCGGACGGCCGCTGGCGGGACGTGACGGCGGCCGCGTTCCGGGACGAAGTGCTGGCGCTGGCCAAGGGGCTGCTCGCCGAGGGCGTGCGGTTCGGCGACCGCGTCGCCGTCATGTCCCGTACGCGCTACGAGTGGACGCTCTTCGACTTCGCGCTGTGGTCGATCGGCGCCCAGCCCGTGCCGCTCTACCCGACCGCCTCCCCCGAACAGGTCAGCTGGATCCTGCACGACGCGGGCGTGACGGCCTGCGTCGTCGAGCACGGGGACCACGCGATGACGATCGGCTCGGTCGTCGACCGGCTGCCGGGGCTGAGCCGCCTGTGGCAGATGGACGCGGGGGCCGTCGAGACGCTGAGCGCCGCCGGGGCCCGGATCGGCGACGACGTGGTGGATCGGCACCGGATGGCGCTCACCCCGGCGACGCCGGCCACCGTCGTCTACACCTCCGGCACCACGGGCCGCCCCAAGGGCTGCGTGCTGACCCACGCCAACTTCATGGCCGAGGCCGACAACGTCGTCAGGCGCTACGAGCAGGTCTTCCGCTCCCGCCCGGGCGACGAGGCGGCGACGCTGCTGTTCCTGCCGCTGGCCCATGTGTTCGGGCGGATGGTGCAGGTCGCGGCGGTGCGCGGGCGGGTCAAGCTCGGCCACCAGCCGCAGCTGACCGCCGCCGCGCTGCTGCCGGACCTGCGGGCCTTCCGGCCGACGTTCGTCCTCGCGGTCCCCTACGTCCTGGAGAAGATCTTCGCGCTGGCCCGGCGCGCGGCGGAGGCCGAGGGCCGGGCCGCGCCGTTCGAGCGGGCCGTCGACGTGGCGGTGCGGTACGCGGAGGCGCTGGAGCACCGGGCGTTCGGCACCGGCGCGGGGCCCGGGGCCGCGCTGCGGATCCAGCACCAGGTCTTCGACCGGCTCGTCTACGCCAAGGTGCGGGAGGCGCTGGGCGGGCGGGTGCGGCACGCCATGTCGGGCGGCTCGGCGATGGACCGGAGGCTGGGGCTGTTCTTCGCGGGCGCGGGCGTGACCGTGCTGGAGGGGTACGGGCTGACGGAGACGACCGGGGCCGCGACCGCCAACCCGCCCGAGCGGCCCCGCTTCGGCACGGTCGGGCGGCCGGTCCCCGGCACCACCGTACGGATCGCCGGGGACGGCGAGATCTGGCTGCGCGGCGGCCAGGTCTTCGCGGGCTACCTGGGCGACGCGAAGGCGACGGGCGCGGTGCTGCAGCAGGGCTGGTTCGCGACGGGCGACGTGGGGCGGCTGGACGGGGACGGCTATCTGACCATCACCGGGCGGAAGAAGGAGATCCTGGTGACGTCGGGCGGCAAGAGCCTGTCGCCGGTGGCCCTGGAGGAGCGCGTACGGGCCCACCCGCTCGTCGCCCACTGCGTCGTCGTGGGCAACGACCGCCCGTACGTGGCCGCCCTGGTGACGCTGGACGAGGAGGCGGTCGCGCACTGGCTGCACCTGCACGGCAAGGAGCCGGCGGGGCCCGGCGGGCTGCTGCGCGACGCGGACCTGGAGGCCGAGATCCGGCGGGCCGTGGTGGCCGCGAACACGCTCGTCTCGCAGGCCGAGTCCATCCGGACCTTCCGGATCCTCAGCGCCCGGTTCACCGAGGAGGACGGCCTGCTGACCCCGTCGCTCAAGCTCAGACGGAAGGCGATCGAGGCGGCGTACGCACGCGAGGTCGACGCGCTGTACCGCGGGTAACACCGGAACGGCTCACGCGGGGCGAAACCGCCGACGGCCTCGGGGAATAGCGTGGTGGCTACACCTGTTCACAAGTGGAGTAGCACGTACCGCTTTCTCCGAACGTAAGGAACGAGCACCCGTGAGCAAGGCACCTTCCTCTGGTGGTTCCTCCGCCTTCCCCGCCACCGTCACGCTCAACAACGGCGTCGAGATGCCGCGGCTCGGCTTCGGCGTCTGGCAGGTCCCCGACGCCGAGGCGACGGCCGTCGTCGAGACGGCCCTGGCCGCCGGATACCGCAGCATCGACACGGCGGCGGTGTACGAGAACGAAGCCGGCACGGGCAAGGCCCTCACCGGCTCGGGCATCCCGCGCGACGAGCTGTTCGTGACGACGAAGCTGTGGAACCACGCCGCCGAGACCTGGACGCGCGAGGGCGTCCTGCGCGAGTTCGACGCCTCGCTGGAGCGGCTCGGCCTCGACTACGTCGACCTGTACCTCATCCACTGGCCGCGCGCCTTCCGCGACGACTACCTCACCATCTACCGCACGTTCGAGGAGATCGCCGCGAGCGGCCGCGCCCGGGCGATCGGCGTCTCCAACTTCAAGCCCGCGCACCTGGAGCGGCTGCTGGCCGAGACGACCGTCGTCCCGGCCGTCAACCAGGTCGAGCTCCACCCGTTCCTGCCCCAGGCCGAGCTCCGCGCCTTCCACGAGCGCCACGGCATCACCACCGAGGCGTGGTCGCCGCTCGGCCAGGGCAAGGACCTGCTCACCGCACCCGTCATCGCCGGAGTCGCGGAGAAGCACGGCCGCACCCCGGCGCAGGTCGTGCTGCGCTGGCACCTGCAGCTGGGCAACGTGGCGATCCCCAAGTCCGTGACGCCCTCCCGCATCCGCGAGAACATCGACGTCTCCGGCTTCTCCCTCGACGCCGAGGACCTCGCGGCGATCGCGGCGCTCGACAGCGGCACCCGCCTGGGCCCGGACCCGGACGAGTTCGATATCTAGGGCTCTCCGGGGTGCCGGGGCGGGCGGCCCGGGCCGACGGGCCGCTTAAAGTCATGTCCATGTTCCCCACACCCTGGACCCCGCCCACCGACATCGAGGCGCAGTTGCAGGCCGCGACGGCGTACGGGGACTGGGACGGCCAGGTCGGCGCCCTCGCGGTGGCCGAGCTGTACATGGAGGAGGGCCGGGCCGAGGCCGACGGGCTGGTGCCGCCCGCACCGCTCGTGCCGTACCGCGACCCGGCCTCGGGCAAGCGCTGCCTGCCCGTCCTCACCCGCGGCGCGCTGCCGCCCTGGCGCCCCGACCGGGTCTTCCAGCGCACCACGCTGGACGAACTCGCCCTGGAGTGGCCGCACGACAAGTGGCACCTGGCGGTGAACCCCGGGCACCCGTCCGCGGCCGTCGTCCCGGCCACCCCGCTGGACCGCGAGGCCTGGCTGGAGGTCTGCGCCGAGGCGCCGACGCGCCCGCCCGGCCTCCTGCTGACCCTGTACACGGGCCCCCTGCACGGCCCGCTCGCCCACGGTCTGGCCTGCGGCGCCCTCCTCTCCGTGCGCGACGGCGTGCCCTGGAACGAGCTGGGCAGCGTCTACCGCGACTACGACGAGGACCGCGCCGTCCTGTACGACACGTGGGGCGTCGCCGATCCCGCCGGCTGGTGGCACCTGACGCAGCGGCTGCTCGCCGGGGACGGGGGGATGCGGGAGGCCGAGTTCGCGCTGCGGGCCCGCGAAGGCCTCGCCGAGCACTCCGCCGACGGGGCGCCGGCGACCGCGCAGTGGCGGGAGGCGGTCACCCACGTGCTGACGCACCGGGCCGCAGCCGCGGCGGAGGTACAGGCGCTGGACACCACCGTCACGCGCATAGCCGCGGCCGAGGAACAGCTGGTGCGCGATGCAGTGCTGCAGCCCGGTCAGCGCGTCGTCTCCACCGCGGCCCACGGCCTCGCGAGCGCGGTGACCCTCGCCCGGCTGGGCCTCTCCGCGCGGCTGTGCTCCCCGGCCGACGCGGAACGGGTCGTCCTGACCGCCGGTGAGGCCGCCCGCAGGACGTACGCGTCGTGGCCCGCCTTCTCCGCGGGCTTCCTGCTGGGCGCTGCCCTCGGGCCCGGCGCCGGGGACCCGCGCGCCGCCGCCTCCGGACACGAAACCGCAGTGAGCGCGCACCGCCTGCTCCTCGGCGACCCGGCCGGCCCCTGGCGCAACATTCCCTGGTCGTGACGGCCCTGCCGCTCCGACCCCGTAGGGCGCCGGACGGACAATCACGGGATGGGCGTAGCGACCGAGGGCGGGACAGCGCGGTGAGCCGGGGCGCCGTTGTGTCCATCGCCCTGTTCACCTCCGATCTCCGGCTCCACGACAACCCCGTGCTCACCGCGGCCCTGCGGAGCGCGCCGCACGTCGTACCGCTGTTCGTCGTGGACTCGGGCATCGCCGCCGCCGGCTTCGCCGTGCCCAACCGCGCCGCGTTCCTGGCCGACTGCCTCGCCGCGCTCGACGAGGGGCTGCGGGCCCGTGGCGGGCGGCTCGTGGTGCGCAGCGGCGAGGTCGTGGCGGAGACCCTCAGGCTGGCCGCCGCCACCGGCGCGGGCGAGGTGCACGTCGCCGCGGGCGTGAGCGCGTACGCCCTGCGCCGCGAGGAGCGGCTGCGGTCTGTTCTGGAGGCGGACGGGCGGCTGCTGCGGGTGCACGACGCGGTGGTCACGGCGGTGCCGCCCGGTGCCGTCCTGCCCGCCGGCAAGGACCACTACGCGGTGTTCACCCCGTACTTCCGCCGCTGGTCGGCCGAGCCGCTGCGGCCGGTGCTGCCCGCGCCGCGCGCGGTCCGGCTGCCCGAGGCGGAGTCGGAGCCGCTGCCCGCGGCGGCCGCCCTGGCCCGGGGCGCGGCGTCGCCCGGGCTGCCGCGCGGCGGCGAGGGCGAGGGGCGCCGCCGGTTCGCCGCCTGGCGGCGCGGCGGGCTCGCGCGCTACGCCGACCGCCACGACGACCTGGCGGGGGACGCGACGTCACGCCTCTCCCCGCACCTCCATTTCGGCAGCCTCTCGCCGGTGGAGCTCGTCGCGTCGGCCCGGGAGCGGGCCGCCGCGGGCTGCGCGGGCGCCATGGCGTTCGTACGGCAGCTGGCCTGGCGGGATTTCCACCATCAGATGCTGGCCGCCCGGCCGGAGGCGGCCCGCCGCGACTACCGGCCCCGGCACGACCGCTGGCGCGAGGCCCCCGGGGAGCTCGCCGCGTGGCGGTCGGGCCTGACCGGATATCCGCTCGTCGACGCGGCGATGCGGCAGCTCGCCCATGAGGGCTGGATGCACAACCGGGCCCGGCTGATCGCCGCGAGCTTCCTGACGAAGACCCTCTACCTGGACTGGCGGCACGGCGCCCGGCACTTCCTGGACCTGCTCGTGGACGGGGACGTGGCCGACAACCAGCTCAACTGGCAGTGGGTGGCGGGCACCGGCAGCGACACCCGCCCCCACCGGGTCCTCAACCCCCTGGCCCAGGCCGACCGCTTCGATCCCGAAGGCGCCTACGTGCGCCGCTGGGTGCCCGAGCTGGCCGGAGTGCCCGGCCGGGCCGTCCACCGGCCGTGGCGGCTGCCGGCCCCGGAGCGGGCGCGCCTGGACTACCCGGAGCCGGTCGTCTCCCTGGAGGAGGGATTGGCCCGGTTCCGGCAGGCGCGCGGGCTCGCCTGAACAGGGGTGGGCGCCCGCCGTGGCACAGGTCGTGGCAGCGCGGGCCCTGGCCCCGAGGGCGCGGTCAGCGCCCGCCGTGGCCCGGGGCGACGGCCTCGACGCGGCGGGCCAGCTCGACGTCCAGGCCGGTGATCTTGCCGCCCGCGCTGTGCGTGTTCACGCTGAGCGACACGGTGTTGTAGCCCAGGGTCGCATCCGAGTGATGGCCCAGTTCCTCCTGGATCTGCGCGATGTGGATCACCATGGCGGCGGCCTGGAAGTGCCCGTCGAAGCGGTAGGTGCGGCTGATGCGTTCGCCGTCCGTGGTCCAGCCGGGCAGCTCCTGGAGGCGGTCCTCGACGTCCTTCTGCGAGAGCGGTTCGACGGCCATGACTGTCCCCTTCGTGGGTGGGTGCCGTAGGTGGGTGCCCGGGTGGGGCCGTGGTGGTTGCCCGGGATGTGCCCCCGCCGGGCGCCGGTGACTCAAGCGTCCCACGGGGCAGGGGTGCTTTCGCGCCAATGTGCGGTACGGGGCTCCGCGCGCCGGACAAGTGCTACCGGGCCGGGGGTGTCGCTCCTATGCTCCTGCGCCGGACGTGTACACGTCACCGACGCCAGGGGGCCGGGCATGGACGGTACGGGCAGCACGCGCAGGAACTTCATCGGCGGAGCGGCGGCCGTCGCGGCCACGGCCGGCACGGCCGCGCTCGGCGGGCGGGCGGAGGCGGCCCCGCGCGCCAGACCGGCCGCGACGGGCGGGACGGGCGGCGGCAGATCCGGCAGCGGACCGAGCGTCGCCGTGCTGGGCGGCGGCGTCGCGGGGCTCACGGCCGCGCACGAACTCGCCGAGCGCGGCTTCCAGGTGACCGTGTACGAGAAGAAGGCGCCCGGCGGCAAGGCCCGCAGCATGGACGTGCCCGGCAGCGCCCGGGGCGGCCGCAAGGCGCTGCCCGGCGAGCACGGCTTCCGCTTCTTCCCCGGCTTCTACCAGAACCTGCCGGACACCATGCGCCGCATCCCCTTCCCCGGCAACCCCAACGGCTGCCACGACAACATCGTGGCCTCGACCGAGGTGATGCTGGCCCGAACCGGCCACGAGGACATCCGGCTGCCGTTCCGCACGGTCGGCAAGCCGCCGCCGCTGCTGACCCCGGACGCCCTGCGCCGCGCGCTGACCGGCTTCCTCGACGCCTTCGGCAACATCCCCGTCCACGAGACGGTCTACTTCGCGAGCAGGCTGCTCGTCTGGCTCACCAGCTGCGACGAGCGGCGGACCGGCGCCTGGGAGCGGGTGCCGTGGTGGGAGTTCATACGCGCCGCGAAGATGTCCCCGAACTACCAGCGGCTGCTGGCCATCGGCATCACCCGCAACATCGTGGCCACCAAGGCCGAGGTGGCCAGCACCAAGACGGTGTCGACGTGCATCGAGGCGTTCCTTTTCAACGCCCTGGGGCGGGGCGCGGACGGCGAGCCGGACCGGGTGCTCAACGCCCCCACCAACGAGGCGTGGATCGACCCGTGGGTCGCTCACCTCCGCTCCCTGGGCGTCACGTTCCGGATCGGCTGGGCCGTACGGGACCTGCGGATCGCGCGCGGCCGGATCACCGAGGCGGTCGTGCAGGACGCCTCCGGCGCCGGACAGTCGGTGACCGCCGACCACTTCGTCTCCGCGATGCCCGTCGAGCACGCCCGTACCACCTGGAACGCCCAGGTGCGGGCGGCCGACCCGCAGCTGGCGCGCTGCGACAAGCTGCAGACGGACTGGATGACGGGCATCCAGTTCTATCTGACGGAGCCCACACCCGTCCTGCACGGGCACGTCAACCACATCGACTCCCCCTGGTCGATCACCTCCGTGGGGCAGGCGCAGTACTGGTCGGGGCGCGACTTCCGCCGCGACTACGGGGACGGCGCGGCCGCGGACTGCCTGTCGGTGGACGTCTCCGAGTGGGACAAGCCCGGCATCCTCTACGGCAAGACCGCCAAGCAGTGCACGCGCGAGGAGGTCGCGCGCGAGGTGTGGGCGCAGATGAAGGCCGGGCTCAACGACACCGGGCGCACCGTCCTGAGCGACGCGAAGATCCACTCCTGGTTCCTGGACCCGGCCGTGGAGATCGGCGGCCCCCGCCCGGTCAACGACGAACAGCTCCTCGTCCACCCCGCCGGCACCTGGTACAACCGCCCCGCGGCGCGCACGGCGATCCCCAACCTCTTCCTGTGCGGGGACTACGTGGCCACCGACATCGACCTCGCGACCATGGAGGGCGCGAACGCCGCGGCACGGGCCGCGGTCAACGCCCTGCTGGACGAGACGGGTTCGCGGGCGGAGCGGTGCACGATCACCCCGCTGTACCGGGCCCCCGAGCTCGAACTGTTCAGGGCCGAGGACGCGATCCGCTACCGGATGGGACTGCGCAACGCCCTCGACCTGGGCTGACCCGGCCTGGGGCGGGGCGCCCCGGGGGCGGGGCGGCACGGTCGGATCATGACGACTGTCGTGGACGCCCCCGGGGCAAACGGAGGCCCGTTCAACCCTGTTTGCGGTCGACGTATTCGAAGACCGAGCCGTCCGGGTGGCGGGCCACCAGGTTGCGGCCGATCGGGGTCGGTACCGGGCCGGCGATGATCTGGGCGCCTACCGCCTCCAGGTCGCCGAGTGCCTCCTCCACGTCCGTCACCGCGATCGTGGCGGTGATCTTGCGCAGGATGGACAGCTCCTTCTCCGGTCCGCTCATGAGGAAGAAGCAGCCGACCGCGGCCACCGCGACGCCGCCGCGGTGGAAGCGCAGCGCCTCGGCACCGGTCAGGCGTTCGTAGACACCGATCGCGTGGTCCAGATCATCGACGCACACCCGTAGCGAGGTCCCCAGAATGTTCATGGGAGCAAGGCTAGTTGGCCGCGCGGCACGGTGCGGGACGGTTCAGGCGCGGCACAGGAGTTCGCCGTTCAGCACGGCGAACCAGGCGTCCTCGTGGCGGCCCCACTCCCGCCAGGCGGCGGCGATCCGGTCGAGGCCGGCCCGGTCCGCGTGTCCGCCGTCCACGGCGAGCCGGGCGTACGCGGAGGCGGTCGTGCGGGCCGCCCACAGACCGCTCCACCAGGAGCGTTCCTCTTCGGTGGCGTAGCACCACGCGCTCGCCGTGGCCGACACGCGGGTGAAGCCCGCCCGCCGGGCCCAGGACAGCAGGCGGCGTCCCGCGTCGGGCTCGCCGCCGGCGGTGCGGGCGACACGCCGGTAGAGGTCCTGCCAGTCGTCCAGGCCGGGGACGGCCGGGTACCAGGTCATGGCGGAGTAGTCCGCGTCGCGGACGGCGACGAGCCCGCCGGGGCGGCAGACGCGGCGCATCTCGCCCATCGCGCCCACGGGGTCGCCGACGTGCTGGAGCACCTGGTGGGCGTGGACGACGTCGAAGGACCCGTCGGGGAAGTCCAGGGCCCGGACGTCACCGACGGTGAAGTCGGTGTTGGTCAGCCCTCGGGCGGCGGCGGTCGCACGGGCCGCGCCGAGGACCTCCTCGGCGGCGTCCAGGCCGGCGACCCGGCCCTGCGGGACCAGGGCGGCCAGGTCGGCGGTGATGGTGCCCGGCCCGCAGCCGACGTCGAGGATCTCCAGGTGCGGCTCCAGCTCCGGCAGCAGGTACGCGGCGGAGTTGGCGGCCGTGCGCCAGGCGTGCGAGCGCAGGACCGACTCGTGATGGCCATGGGTGTACACGGTGGTTTCGTCGTCAGCCATGACAGCACCGTAGAACCTTGTCTCGGATTTCGAGAGTGCCGTCTCACATTTCAGACCTCACCTGTCAGACGCCGCGTCCCCTCAGGTCCCACTCCGCGGGCAGGCGGTACACCACCAGCGCCTCGTTCTCCTTCCGCAGCGTCAATTCGCCGGGGGCGGCGGCGATTTCACCGTCGTACGCCAGGTGCGTCCCCCGCCGGATGCCGCTGATCCGCAGGCTGCGCACCCGGGCCGTCCTGAGCACCGGCGAGTGCTTCAGGCCGCCGCCCAGCGCCGCGGCGAGCAGCCGCGTGCGGGCCAGCGGGCCGCCCGAGACCGTGCGGACGTCCAGCACGCCGTCCGCCAGGTCGTGCCGCCGCACCGGCGCGAGACCCAGCCCGCGGTACGTGCAGTTGCCCGCGAACAGCATCCACAGCCGGCGCCGCCTGCCGTCCACCTCCAGCCGGAGCGGCCGCGCCGTGCGCAGCACGTGCACCGCCGCCAGCACGCCCGCGGGCCAGGCCCCGACGCGCGGCGCCCAGCGCTCGCGCACGCGCACCAGTTCCGGGTACGCGCCGATGCTGAAGGTGTTGAGGAACCAGCCCGCCTCCTCGCCGCCGCCCGCGCACATCCGCACCATGTCGACGGCCACGGCCTCTCCGGCCTCCACGGCCCGGCAGGCGTCGCCGAGGGACTCGATGCCCAGGTCGTAGGCGAAGTGGTTGTACGTTCCGCCCGGCAGGACCGCGAGCGGCAGCCGGTGGCGCCGGGCCACGACGGCGGCCGCGTTGACGGTGCCGTCGCCGCCGAACACGCCGAGGGCGCCGTCCAGTTCCCGGGCCCGCAGCGCCGCCGACTCCAGCACCTTCCCGAGGTCCCCTCCCTCGCCCGCGCCGTCCTGGCCGTACCCGGTGACCTCCGCGAGCGGCAGCGCCGAGCGCACCTCCTGCACCGGATCGGTGCGCACCCCCGCCGCCCGCTGCCCGGACCCGGCGTTGACGACCACCACCAGCCCCTCGCCGCGCGCCAGGGCCGGGGCGTCCGCGCGGGGCCGGGCCGGGGGTGCGAGCTGGGCGCGGGTGGGCGCGATGCCGCGCACGGCGAACGCGGCGCCCGCGCCCAGCGCCGCCCCCGCCAGCACGTCACCCGGATAGTGGACACCGGTGTAGACGCGCGAGAAGCACACCGAGGCCGCCAGCGGTGCGAGGGCCAGCCCCCAGGCCGGGTTCTCCAGCGCGATGCCCGTCGTGAAGGCGACCGCCGACGCCGAGTGCCCCGAGGGGAACGACGTCGTGAAGGGCTGCCGGGACAGCTGCCGGACGACCGGCACCACGTCCAGCACCGGGCGCAGCCGCCGCACCGACCGCTTGCCCACCGTGTTCACGGTCGCCGAGGCGACGGCCAGCGACGCCACCCCGCGCAGGGCGGCGCGGCGGGCGGGCCGCCCGCCGGCCAGGGCCGCGCCCGCCGCCACGCCGAACCACAGCAGCCCGTGGTCGGCGCTGCGCGACAGGCGGGGCAGGACGCGGTCGCCGCCGGGCCAGTGCCGGGCGGCCACCGCGAGGAACGCCGCCCGGTCCCAGGAACTCACGATCTTCCGCATGGCCCACGTGTACCCCGCCGGCGGGTTCCGACGCCGCCGGACCGGCCACCCGAAAGCCCCCCAGCCGACAGCAACGCCGGGACGCACCGCACAGCCACACCGCCCGGACGCACCGCCCGGACCCCCGGGTAGGCGCCCGGGGCGCCGCACCCCGACAATGGGCCCATGACCGATGCGACGCTGCTCAACCGGCACCGGGAGGCGCTCGCGCTGTTCACCGAGCGCGTGCACGCCGTCCGCCCCGGCCAGTGGGACGAACCGACGCCCTGCACCGAGTGGTCCGTGCGCGACCTCGTCAACCATCTGGCCGTGGAGCAGCTGTGGGTTCCGCCGCTGCTGGAAGGCCGGTCCATCGACGACGTCGGCGACGCGCTGGACGGCGACCGGCTGGGGGACGACCCGGTGGCCGTCTGGGACGCGGCCGAGGCCGCCGCGCGCGAGGCGTTCGCCGCGCCCGGGGCCCTGGAGCGGACGGTGGAGCTGTCCTCCGGGCCCTCCGACACCCGCGGGTACTGCTCGCAGATGACGGCGGACGCGGTCGTGCACGCGTGGGACCTCTCCCGCGCGATCGGCGCGGACGAACGGCTGCCCAAACCGCTGGTGGAGCTCACGCGGCGTGAAGTGGAGCCGTACATCGACAGCCTGGCGGGGACGGGCCTGTTCGCCGAGCCGGTGGAGCCGCCGCCCGGCGCCGACGCGCAGACCGTGCTGCTCGCGCAGCTCGGGCGCCGGGTCTGAGCGCTCTTCCCCCGGGCCCCCGCCACCTCCCCGGACTCGGACAGCCGACTGGCAGGGGCCGGGTAATCGGCACCGCGCTGGGCAGGATGCCGCCATGGCCTCCCCACTCACGCTCCTCACGCCCCGCCTGACACTGCGCCGCTGGCGCGCGGACGACGTCGAGCCGATGGCCGCCGTCAACGCCGACCCCGAAGTGATGCGCTGGACCGGCGACGGCTCGGTGCTCGACCGGGAACGGACCGCGGCCGCCGTCGCCGCCTGGGAACAGGGGTGGGACGAGCACGGCGTGGGCCTCTTCGCCGTCGAAGTGCGCCGGTCGCGCCGGCTGGCCGGCTTCGCGGGCCTGTCCGTGCCCGCCGAACTGCCCGAGCTGCGCCCGGCCGTGGAGGTCGGCTGGCGGCTCGGCCGCCCCTTCTGGGACGACGGCCTGGCCACCGAGGCCGCGCGCGCCGTCCTGGACTTCGCGTTCCGCGACCGCGGGCTCGCCCGGGTCGTCGGCGTGCACCGCACCGGCCACGAAGCCCCCGCGGCGGTCATGCGCAAGCTGGGGATGCGGCACGACCGGAAGACGACGCACCCGGAGTACGGCGTGCCGCTCTGCGTCCACGTCATCGAGGCGCGGCCGTAGGCACGCGTCTACGTCCCCGCTCCTCCGTGCGCGCCCCCTGCCGGCTCGCTGCCGGGCAGGGCCAGGGGAAGCGGGCCAGTCCGCGAGGAGGGGGCCGAACCGGACCACCCGGGAAGGGTCCGGGACCCGCCGACGGGCAGGTCCCAGAGGTCCTCGCGCGGGCGGCCCGTCGCCTCCCAGGCGGCGCGGACGCGGCGCAGGGGCTCCAGCGGCGGCTCTGCCGAGAGGATGAACGTCGACCAGTGCATGGGGGCCATCGCCCGGGCGCCCAGGTCCTGGCAGGCGGCGACGGCCTCCTCCGGGTCGGTGTGGACCGTGCCCAGCATCCAGCGCGGGTCGTACGCGCCGATCGGCAGCAGGGCGAGGTCGATGCCGCCGTAGCGGCGGCCGATGCGCTCGAACCAGTGGCCGTAGCCGGTGTCGCCCGCGAAGTAGACGCGCTGCCCGCCGGGGGCGGTCATCACCCAGCCGCCCCACAGCGAGCGGCAGGTGTCGGTCAGGGTGCGCTTGCTCCAGTGGTGGGCCGGGACGAAGTCGAAGCGGACGGGGCCGGCCGGGCCGGGCAGTTCGACGGCCTCCCACCAGTCGAGCTCGGTGACGTGCGTGAAGCGGCGCCGCCGGGCCCAGCGGGCCAGCCCGGCAGGCAGGAGCAGCGGGGTGTGACGGGGCAGCCGTTTGAGGGTGGGCGCGTCGAGGTGGTCGTAGTGGTTGTGGCTGATGACGACCGCGTCGACCGGCGGCAGGTCCTCCCAGCGGACCCCGACCGGGGTGAGCCGGGGCGGCGTGCCGAGGATCCTGCGCGACCAGACGGGGTCGGTGAGCACCGTCAGACCGCCGATGCGCACGACCCAGCTGGCGTGCCCGGCCCAGGTGACCGCGGCCGTGGCGGCGTCGGTGACCGGCAGCGGACCGGGCTCGACCGGCAGCGCGGCGATCTCCCGCAGGGCCTCGGCGCCGGGGCGCAGCCGCCCCTCGCGGGCCAGCCGGGCGAGGGCGCGCACGCCGGGCAGGGGCGCGGTGAGGCGGTCGGCGAACGACTTGGGCCAGATGCGGATCTCGCCGAGCGGGCGCGGCTCGGCGAGAGGGCGCTCGGTCTGTTCGGTCATCGAGGGGGCTCCAATCGCTGGGGAACCGGGAGCGGTGCGGCGTGTCCGGCGTGGCGTGCACCGGGTCTCGCACGACCGGCCACGGTAGGTCAGCCGCCGGCGAGCCGGCCGAAGGCCGATCCGAAACTGGTCAGTGCGGCGGCGACCCCCGGCGCGGCCAGCGGGTCCGGGGCGTCCAGGGCGCGCTGCCGCTCCTCGTCGGTCGCGCCGAGGAGGGGCGGGGTGGAGATGCGGACCCGCAGGGCGTCGGGGTCGTCGCCGAAGCGGTGGCCGCCGGGCACGGGGCGGCCGAGCGCGGTGCTGAGGTGCGCCTCGAGCTCGACGGAGTCGGTGATGGCACGGTCGGCGAGGGCGGCGCGCAGCTCGCCGAGGTCGGCGTAGAGGTAGGGCCCGGCCTGCGAGGGGCGGCTGAGGACGCCGGCCGCGGTGAGGTGCTCGCGCGCGGCGCGGGCGAGGGCGCCGTAGATCCGGACCGCGTCGGCGGCCCGGGCGCGGACGGGCCCGGGCTCGTCGAGGGCGTAGGCGGCGGCCGCGGCGACCGGCGGCGCCAGCTCGGCCCGTACGGCGGCGAGCGCGGAGGTGACCCGGGCGCGCAGGACCGGGCCGCGCCCCCCGGCGGGGAAGCGGGCGACGGCGGCGGGCCAGGCCGTGGGGAAGAGGCCGCCGGCCAGGTCGGTGAGGACGACGACGTGGTCGGGCCACATCTCGGCGGGGCCGAAGAAGACCGTTCCGCCGGGGTCGTGGCGCATGTCGCGCCAGGTCTCGTCGCTGACGACGGTCAGCTCCTCGCCGACGGCCGCCTCGCACACCTCGTGCAGGAGCTCGGGCGGGGTGACCGAGCCGGTGGGGTCGTCGGCGACCGACAGGACGAGCACGCGCGGTCTGCCGCCCTCGGCACGGATCCGGCGCACGGTCTCCAGCAGCGCGAAGGGGTCGGGCACGCCGCCGCACTCGGCGGGCACCGGCACGTGGTAGGTGGGGCGGCCGGCGAGCCGGGCGAGCGGGGGGTACCAGGCGGCGCACGGGCGCGTGAGCAGGACGTCGCCGCCGGCCCCCGCGAGGACCGCGAGCAGCAGGGGCTGGGCCCCGGGTGCGGCGAGGACGTGCTCGGGCGCGGTCGGCAGGCCGCGGCGCGCCCAGTAGCCGCAGGCGGCGGCGCGCAGGGCGTCCCCGCCGCCGACCGGTTCGGGTGCGCTGTCCCGGGCGGCCTGCGCGAGGCGCGCGGCGAGCTCCGGCAGCACGGGCAGCCCGCGCTCGGGCGCGGTGCCGGCCGGGAGCGCGGGAAAGCTGACCTGCATCCGTCCGTACCTCCGACCGCCGCGCCGTCCGCACCGAGCGGCAGCGCCTGTACGGCACCGGGGCCGCCTGCTGCCGCCCCCGTCCACCTTCGCAGATCAGGGGGTGCGGAGCGGGCCGACACGGGCGGGCGGGTGACGTCGTTCGGCCGTGGCCGGGCGGGTGCCGCCCGCGCGGGGCGGAGGCGGCGGCCGGTCCGGGGGCGGCTGGACGAATCACGGCCCGGGGGCCGTCTCGCAGCACCATTTGCGGCCGCCGGGCGGGGGTGGCGGGACAAAAACAAAGGATTTTGCGGACCGCCCCGCTCCGGTCACCATGTCGTGTCGCACATCCTGGCGAACCTGCCCGCTGGACCGAGAGGCACACCCCCTCATGCACGACACCGACGGCACGCACACCCGCCGTTTCGGCCTCCCGACCGCCACTGCCCTGGTCATGGGCAACATCATCGGCGGCGGCATCTTCCTGCTGCCCGCGTCCGTCGCCCCGTTCGGCACGGTCAGCCTGCTGGCGTTCGGCGTCCTGACCGTCGGCGCCATCGCCCTGGCCCTGGTCTTCGGGCGCCTCGCGGAGCGCCATCCGCGCACCGGCGGCCCCTACGTCTACGCGCGCGAGGCCTTCGGCGACTTCGCCGGCTTCCTGTCCGCCTGGTCGTTCTGGACCATGACGTGGGTCAGCAACGCGGCCCTCGCCGTGGCCGGCGTCGGCTACCTGCACGTCATGACCGGCAAGGGCTCCATGGCCGGGGACCTCGCCATGGCGCTGGCGATGCTGTGGCTGCCCACGCTCGCGAACCTGGCCGGTACGCGCTGGGTGGGCGCAGTCCAGATGATCTCCACGGTGATGAAGTTCGTGCCGCTGCTGTTCGTCGCGGTCGTCGGCCTGTTCTTCTTCGACCCGGACAAGCTCGGCTCGTTCACCACCTCCGACGGCAACTGGACCGGCGGGCTGACGGCGTCGGCCGCGATCCTGCTCTACTCCTACGTGGGCGTGGAGTCCGCCGCGATGAGCGCGGGCGAGGTCCGCGACCCGGAGCGCAACGTGGGGCGCGCGAGCGTCCTGGGCACCGTGGGCGCGGCGCTGGTCTACCTCCTGGGCACGGTCTCGGTCTTCGGCACCGTCGAGCACGACAAGCTGGTGGAGTCCACGGCCCCCTTCTCGGACGCCGTCGACGTGATGTTCGGCGGCCACTGGGGCGGCACGCTGATCGCCCTCTGCGCCGTGATCTCCATCGTGGGCGCCCTCAACGGCTGGACGCTGATGAGCGCCCAGGCCCCCTACGCCGCCGCGAAGGACGGGCTGTTCCCGGCCGCGTTCGGGAAGAAGAAGCGCGGCGTGCCGACGTTCGGCGTGCTCGCCGCCGCGGTCCTCGCCTCGCTGCTGACCATCGTCAACTACACCTCGGGCGTGGGCGGGGTCTTCGAGATCCTGGTCCTCATCACGACGTTCTCCGCGACGGTCCCGTACCTGCTGGCCGCCGCCGCGCAGGTGTACTTCCTGCTCACGGGGCAGCGGGACAAGGTCCGCACCGGCCGCTTCGTCCGTGACATGGCGCTCGCGCTGGGCGCGTTCGCCTTCTCCTTCTGGCTGGTGGCGGGCGCCGGGTACGCGGCCGTCTACCAGGGCGTGCTGTTCCTCTTCGCCGGCATCCTCGTCTACGTGTGGCTGACGGCCCGCCGCACCACGGCGCAGGCCGGTGCGCAGGACGGGGCCGCGCAGTCCGCCGCCCCGGAGCGGGCCGGGACGGCGGAGCGGGCGGAGCAGGCGGAGGCCGTCAGGCCGTGACGCCGCCGTCGAGGACGAGGTCGGCACCCACGGTGTAGCCGGCCTCGTCCGAGGCGAGGTGGAGCACGGCGGACGCGATCTCGTCGGGGGTGCCCGCGCGGCCGGCCGGCACCTCGCGGCTCATGCGCTCGGCCTTGTCGAGCGAGGACTCCCCGGGGCGCGAGGACATCGGCGTCTCGACGGGCCCGGGGCTCACGGCGTTGATCCGCACGCCCTCGCCGATGTGGTCCAGCGCGGCGTTGCGCGTCAGGGCGGAGACGGCCGCCTTCGTGGCCGTGTACGCGCCGAAGCCGGGCTTCCTGCGGTGGGCGCCGACGTTGGACGCGATGTTCACGATGGCGCCGCCGCCGTTGGCGCGCATGTGCCCGATCTCGTACTTCATGGACAGCCAGACGCCCTTGAGGTTGGTCCCGACGATCCGGTCGAAGTCCTCCTCGGGCACGTCCGCCACCTTGGCCGGGGGCACGGCGAGACCCACGTTGTTGACGGCGACGTCGAGGCTGCCGAAGCGCGCGACGGTCTGCTCCACGAGGGCCCGCACGTCCTCGGCCCGGGTCACGTCCGCGGTGACGGCGACGGCCTCGCCGCCCTCCGCCTCCACGAAGGCCACGGTCTCCTTCAGCGGCTCCTCCCGGCGGCCCGCGACCACGACCCGCGCGCCTTCCCTGGCGAAGGCGAGGGCGATGGCCTGGCCGATTCCCGTACCGCCGCCGGTGACGAGGACGGTCCGGCCGGTGAAACGTGCGGTCATGTCGACACTCCTAAGCAATGGGTCGCATAAAGGCGGGTGTGTTGCATGAGATGCCGTGACGGCGGCAGCGGTCCGGAAAAGCAGCAGGAGTCCGTCACCTTCACTCCAGCAGGGCGAGGGCCTGTGCGGCCGCGTCCCGGAGCCGGGCCCGGCCGGGTACCGCCTTGCCGACCACCCGCATGCCCTGCATCAGGACGAGCAGCATCCGCGCGAGGGCCACGGGGTCGCGGCCGGCGGGCAGTTCGCCCTGCTCCTGGGCCCGCGTCAGTGCGGCGGTGAGCGCCGCCTCCAGGGCGAGCCAGCTCTCCTCGACGCCGCGGGCCGCGGCGGGGTCGTGCGGCGCCAGCTCGACGGCGGTGTTGGTGACGAAGCAGCCGCGCCGCAGCTCGTCGTCGGCCGCCTCGCCGGCGAAGCGGGTCACCAGCCCCCGCACGGCCGGCAGGGCCGGGCCGGGGCGCGAGAGCTCCTCGGCGATGCGCGGGCTGTGCTGCTCGCTGTAGCGCTGCAGCGCCTTGAGGTAGAGCTCGTGCTTGCTGCCGAACGTCGCGTACAGGCTGGCCCGTGCGATGCCCAGGTGAGCGACGAGGTCGGCCATCGACGTCGCTTCGTAGCCGCGCCGCCAGAACAGCTCGACGGCCGACTGGAGCGCGGCATCCGGATCGAATTCCTTGGTCCTGGCCATGAGTCGACCGTAGCGATTCGAGAACGTTCGGTCAAGAATGATCGGTCCAGAAAGCCCGGCCGCAGGGGACGGCCGGGCAGGAGGACCGGAAAGACGGCCGGAAAGAGGGCCGGAAGGGCCGCGACGAGGGCCCGGAAGGCCTACGGGGCCGGCCGCATCCTGAAGTCGTACGGCCGGGGCAGCGCCTGCGCCCGCGCCCGTACGCGGATCTCCTCGGTGACGGGCCCCTCGCCCGCCAGCAGCCGCGCCTGGATCGCGTACCAGGTCTCACCGAGGGACTCGTCGCCCTCTCGCAGGTCCTCCACCTCGAAGCCGCCGTCGAAGATCTCCCGCGCGGCCGCGGCGTCCCCCTGCGCGAGCAGCACCCGGGCGCGCAGCAGCCGGAAGCGGCCGCGCTCGCGGACGCCCGGGCGCAGGCCGTCCAGCACGGCCCCGGCGTCGTCCGCCCGGCCGGCGTCCAGCAGCGCCTCCACCGCCTCGCGGCCGAGCGCGGCCATGGTGGCGGCCCACGAGGCGCTCTCGCGCCGCTCCCCGCAGGCTTCGCCGAACGCCTCCAGATAGCGGTCGGCGGCGCGCTCGGGATGGCCGTCCTCGGCGTCGGCGAAGGCCAGGCAGCGCTTCGCCCACCACAGGCCGCCCGCCGCCTCCCAGGCGCGGACGGCCTGCGAGCGGTCGCCGGTGTGCCAGCGGGCGACGCCGAGGTGGTAGGCGCCGCAGAGGTCGCCGTCGCCGATCGTCTCCAGCAGCTCGCGCCAGCGGGGCGACACGAGCGAGGGACCGGGCGGCAGGCTCCGGTCCGGCCGCGGGAACTCCCCCCGGTGCAGGAACTCCAGCCAGGGCTCCTGCTCCTCCCCCAGCGTCTCGGGCGCGAAGGGCGTGCCCGGCAGGTCGTAGTGCCCGCGCTCGGCCTCCAGGGCGCCCCAGCCGGAGCCGGTGTGCAGGCTCTCCTTCGGCTCGGCGTCGGCGTACGGGCGCCACGCCGCGTACGCCGCTTCCACGTCGGCGCGGGGCAGGGCCGCCTCCAGCCGGGCGGCCGCCTCGCCGCGGGCCGCCGCCCAGTCGCCGCCGTGCACGGCGGCGGGGTCCGCGGCCAGCGGCCCGTAGGCCTCCAGCCAGGCGAACGCGCCGCCCGCCTCCAGCGGCACGTGCTCCAGCTGGGTGCGGGCGAGCCCGGCCTGGATCTCGGCGTAGCCGCCGGTGCCCGGCTCCGTGAGCCACTCCTGCCAGCGCCGGCCACCGCGGCCCGAGCCCCAGACGAAGAGCTTGCGGCCGCGCAGCAGGTCGGTCGAGGTCTGCACGAGGCCGTGGCCGTCCGCGTCGAGGGAGGCGATCCAGCGGCGCTCCCCGCCGGGCACGTCGTAGAAGAAGTCGGAGGCGTGCGTGCTGTTCAGGGGGTACGTGCGGTCGGCGCCGTCCCACTCGGGCACCGGGACCCGGCTCAGGCTGCGTTCGTAGCCGAACCGCCAGGCCGCCTCGGCGGGCGCGAGCACGCGGGTGCCCGCCTCCTCGGGGACGGCGATGTTGGACCACCAGTAGACGGGGGCGGGCCGGTCGTGGGGGTTGCGGATGCGCACGCCCACGTAGAGGAAGTCCGAGCCGTCGGGCAGCCACAGGTCGACCTGGAACGGCAGGTCGCGCAGCCGCTCCCACTCCCACAGGCGCAGCATCTCCCCGCCGTCGGGGGCGGGCACGCGGGCCGCGTGCAGCGGGGCCACGGACAGGGTCGTGTGGCCGGTCGCACCGATGTTCCATTCGATGCCGCCGGAGAACCAGGCGCCGTTCAGGGCGAACGAGGCGGGCTGCAGGACGGGGTTGCGGTGGAGCAGCTCCCGGCCCGTCGGCTTGTGCTCCAGGGAGTGCACGCGCCCGCCGAGGCCGGGCAGGACGGTGGCGCGCAGCCGGTCGTTCTCGATGACGATCGCCTCTAGATCGGCGGGGGTGCGCCTGCGGGAGTAGCCGTCGCGGCGGCGCACGGGCAGCAGGGACCGCAGGGGCGCGTGGCCGGCCTGGCGGGCCATGTCGGGCGGCAGGGCCCTGCGCTGCTCGGCGTCGATGCGGTGGACGTCGGCGGCCGTGCGCAGGGACGGCAGCGGATCCTCCGCGCCGAGCGGGGCGGCGGGCAGGGACAGCACGGCGCGTCGGATGGTCGTGGGCACGGCAACCTCTCTCAACCCTGGTGGTCCGGTGTCAGCTCCGGTGGTCCGGTCTCAATCCTGGTGCTCCTGGAGCATGTCCGCGGTGATCGCCCACCGTTCGTGGTCGCGCCACGCCCCGCCGATGAAGAGGAATTCCGGGGAGAAGCCCTCCAGCCGGAAGCCGTGCCGCTTCACCAGCGCGAGTGACGCCGTGTTGCCCGGCTGGATGTTCGCCTCCAGGCGGTGCAGGCCCAGCGGGCCGAAGGCGTGGCGCAGGACGAGCCCGAACCCCTCGCCCATGAGGCCGCGCCCGGCGGACGGCACGAACGCGCCGTAGCCGAGCGCGCCGCACTGGAAGGCTCCGCGCACGATGTTGTTGATGTTGACGAAGCCTGCCGGGCGCCCGGAGTCGCGCAGGCACACGAGGAAGCCCGCCCGCTGCTCCCCGTCGAAGCGGGCGGCGTACTGCGCGAAGCGCTCCTCGGTGGTGGGCATGGACAGCCACGGGTGGTGCAGGTCCGCGCTGTCCCGGACCAGCCGGGTGAACTCCGGGCCGTCCTCCGGCGTGACGGCCCGGATCACCACCCGCGGCCCCTCGGCGAGGACGCGGGCGCGGGCGCCGGCGGTCTGGTGATCGGACACCGCTTCATCGTACGGTCCGGCCGCCGCCCCGGGGAGGAGCCGCGATCACACCACGACCGGGCGGAGGTCCGGGCCGACCACGTGCGACGGGGGCGGCGGACCGGCCTCGTCGTGGAAGAAGTGGGCCCCGTACCAGACCACGAGGTCCTGCCCGTCCACGGATTCGCCGTTGACGAAGTCGCCGATGTGGGCGCGCGTGTCGGAGGGCCTCCCGTCGTCGATCTCCGTGCCGCGGTAGCGCAGGACCCACAGGTCGGCCACGCCGTAGGCGTCCGCCGTGCCGTCGTTCGCGCCCGGCACGAGGACGTAGCCGCGCCCGGTCGCCGGGGCGACGACGCGCCATTGCCGGTGGCCGGCGGGGTTGCGGGTGCGCTGGGTCTCCAGGCGGACGGGCGTCCAGCCGGTGGCGTCGTTGAACTCGTCCACCCGGTTGGCGGTCGAGCCTCCGACGTCCAGGTCCAGCCGCCAGTACACGTGGTGCGTGTGGGCCAGGCAGGTGCACGGGTTGGTGACGGCGGAGAAGCCGAAGCGCGGCAGGATCGTCCCGTCGTCGGCGAGCCGCCACTCGGTGACGTAGCGGTACCAGCCCGCGGCGAGTTCGCTGACGATGCGGAGCGCGGAGCCGTCGTGGAAGAAGGCGACGCCCCGGAAGTTGCCCTGGTCGCTGTGGGTGTCGAGGATCGTGCGCGGCGCCGAGGTGCACAGGCGGTAGCCCGGGCCGACCGGGTCCGATCCGGTCGCATTGAAGCAGACCTCCTCGTTCGCCCAGTCGCGGAAGGGCCCGCACCGGTCGCCCGTGTAGCGCACGTTGAGGATCGGCGCATGGGCTTGGTAGAGGACGCGTTCGCCCTTGTAGTCGACGAACCGCAGCTCCGCGCCGGAGCCGTTGACGCCGGAGGAGGTCCTGGGCCGGTTGACCACCAGGTTCCACAGTTCGGTGGTCCCGCGGCTCACCCGGACGCGGACGGCCCGCGGACCGCCGGACGGGTCGGGGCAGTTGTCGGCGGGCGGGATGGTCACGCAGTCCAGGGCGGAGGGAGCGGAGACTCCCTCGGGGGCCGGGATCACCGTGCCGTCCTTCGTGCGGACGCCGACGATGCGGTGCTTGACCTCGCTCCCGGGGGTGCGCAGGCCGACGGTGACGACGCGGTCCACGGTGCCGTCGGCGTGGGTGATGTCGGCGAGCGGCGGCATGGGCCGGTACGCGAGGGCGCCGTCGGCCGCCAGCTGGGGCCCGAACTCGGCGTGCGCGCACACCGCTTCGACCGCCCGGTCGAACTCCTCCCGGTCGGGCAGCGGCTGGAACCGCACCGAGCGCGCGGTCGCCCCTGCCAGGTCGCCGAGCCTGCCGGTGACCTCGACCGAGCGGTAGGCGTCCGGGTCGTGGACGACGGCGCGGAACGGCGCGTCGGTGCCGGCGTCCTTCTCCAGGAGCCGGAAGTCGGCGACGTTCAGCCGGGGTCCGGAGAGGCGCTCGCGGACGGCGGGGAGGGCGACGAGGTCGCCGGCGAGGGACGAGGCCGTCGCCGTGCCCTCCTGGTACGGTTCGATGCTGATCGTGATGGGGTCGGGCACGGGAGCCCCCTCTGCCTGGTGCCGTCCGGTGCGCGTACCGGCTGTCAGCGCGTGCTGTACGACCGAGTGCTGCGTGACTCAGCGTGCCCGTGAACCGGACAAGCAGGGCATCCACCACACGAGGGGCGCAGGGGGTACTTCCGGGGCGCGCCGGTGCAAGAGCCGCGCAGGGGAAACAGGCCTACGGCAACGAGCAGTTGACCCGTGCGCACCGGGCGCCCCACCGCCCCCGGGCGTCAGGCATTCCACGGAAGCGGCTTCACTTCCGTACGCCCCCGCGGTACCCACCATCGCTCCCTGCACTCGATCACGCCTTCCTCCGTAGCTTGTGGATCCGGAGCTTCCGCATCCCCCGGGAAGCGGCCCACGGCTTCACGACACAGGAGGTCGGCATGAAGCGCACCATCATCCTCGCCATGGCGGCGGTCGCGGCCCTCACGGGCGGCCTGGTCACCACCGCCTCGGCGGAGAACGCCGCCGACGACAAGCCCGTCGTCTCCGCGGACAAGGCCAAGGAGTTCGCCGAGGACGGTCCGGAGATCGGCGGCTTCGACCAGGTGGAGGGCCCGCCCGTGACCGTGGCGCCGCAGGCGAACGGCCGCGCCGTCGCGACCTGCCCGGCCGGCCGGGTGCCCAGCGGCGGCGGCGGGAAGACCAGTGCCTTCCGCATCTTCTTCACCGACTCCTTCCAGGAGGGCGGCACCTGGGTGGTCCGCGGCACGAACACCAACCCCGCGGGCGGCGCCTCCGAAACGATCAGAGCGGTCGCGATCTGCACCGCCCCGCGCTGATCCCCGGGACCGGTCCCCTTGCACCGGTCCCCCTGTGGTGGGCCCGGCGGCCTCCCCGCCGGGCTCATCCGCGTTCACCCGGCACCGGCGTCAGCTTCACCGTCTTGTCCTCGCTGCCGCTGGCCAGCCAGCCGCCGTCCGGGCCGAACGCCACGCAGAAGACGGTGTGATGGTGCTGCACGCGCAGGATGCGGGTACCGTCCGCGACGGCCCACACGCCCGCCGTGCGGTCCGCGGAGGCCGTGGCGAGCCAGTGGCCGCCGGGGCTGAACGCCACGTCCTTCACGGCGTCCCCGTGCCGCACGAGCAGGAGCTGATGACCGCTGCCGGCGTCCCACACGCGGACGCAGCCGTCGTCGCCGGCCGTCGCCAGCCGGCCGCCGTCGGGGCTGAACGCGACGGCCTTGACCGCGTGGTCGTGGCGCAGGCGCAGCAGCGCGTCGCCGCCGAGCGACCACAGCCGTACGGAGCGGTCGGCCGAGGCCGAGGCGAGGCGCGCGCCGTCCGGGCTGAAGGCGACGTCCGTCACGACCTGGTCGTGGGTGATGCGCAGCATGGGGTCGCCGCTGGTGGAGTCCCACAGCCGGACCGTGCGGTCGGCGGAGGCGGAGGCGACGCGGAAGCCGTCGGGGCTGAAGGCCACGCCGAAGACGACGTGGTCGTGGCGCAGGCGCAGCAGCTCCTCGCCGTTGGAGGAGGCCCAGATGCGGACGGTGTTGTCGGCGCCCCCGGTGACCAGGCGGCGGCCGCCGGGACTGAACGCCGCGGCGAAGACGGACGAGAGCCAGCCGCCCACCGGCTGCTCCCATATCCGGTTGCCGGTCAGGGCGTCCCAGACCCTGACGCGGTTGCGGGACCCGGTGGCCAGCCGTCTGCCGTCGGGGTGGAAGGCGAGGGCGTGCACCCACTGGCGGGTGTCGAGGACGCGCGAGGTGATCACCGCGCCGGGCGCCTCGGGCGGGCCGCCGGGCGGTGCCGGTGTGCCGCCGGGTGCCTGGGGCGGGCCGTCCGCAGCCGCAGGCCGGCCGTCGGCCGCCTCCGGGGGCGTGTGCGGCTTCGGCGGTACGGGGCCCGCGCCGGCCGGCGGTACGGCCGGTCCGGCCTCCGCCCAGACGGCGGGCATGTCGAAGAGCCGGGCGTCCCCGCCGCGCAGGTAGAGCACCGGGGTCGCCCACTCCAGGCTGTCGTCCTTGTCGACGACCAGGGCGATCCGGCCGACCCGTACGGCCTCGTCGACGGTGCGGCCCTGGGCCAGCGCCTGGTAGAAGGAGGCGGCGAAGCGGGTGGCCGCCTTGTCGGTGACGGCGAACTGCATGGCGACGACGGCCGGCACGGTGCGCACGAGCACGGCGGCCGTGCTGGAGAAGAGGTCCTCGGCGTTTCCCATGCCGCTCTGGCAGCTGTTGAGGATCACCAGCTGCGGCCGGGGCCGGGCCACACTGAGGAGCGAGGCGAGGGCGGTGGCGTGCAGGTGGTGCTCACGCCCGTCCGCGTCCGCCAGGGTGACCATGCCCTCGCGGCGCTGCGGGTCGTACGCGCCGTGCCCGATGAAGTGCAGGACATGGCAGCCCCGGAGCAGCCTGCGGGAGAGGTCCTCCGCGGTCTGGCCGGGCACCCAGTCGAGGTGGACCAGGCCGCGCTCGGTCAGCGGGCCCAGCGCGACGGACAGGGCGGCCCGCTCGCTCTCCGCGCCCAGGGGCGCGCGGGAGCGGGGCAGCGAGGTCATGCCGAGGATCTTCAGGGGCGGTTCGGAGCGCAGCGGGGCGAGGGGCTCGGGCAGGTCGACGTAGCGGACGAGGGGCCGGCGCAGGCACAGGTACTCGCCGGACTCCTCGTCGTAGAGCAGCTCCCAGGGCAGGGCGGCCAGTTCGGGGGCGCGGATGCGCAGGACCACGCGCAGTGCCTCGTCGCGCTCGCCGGCGTGCTGGCGGCTGGCGAGGTACAGCCCGCGCAGGCGTCCGTCGAACACGGCACGGAAGAGCCGCTCCCCGACCTCCCGCACGGGCCGCTCCAGGCCGAGCGCCGCCGCGCGCGGTGTCACGGAGGAGGCGAGGACGGCCCGCTGGAGGTCGGCGAGGCGGGCGCCGATGGCGTCGGGGTCCAGGGCGACGGAGAGGCTCCCCTCACCGGCCGGTGAGGAGACGGCCACCGTGTACCGCCCGCCGGGACCGCCGCTGACTTCCAGCACGAAATCGGCGGCTCCGTGCATCACGGCTCCGGGAATTCCCGGGAAGAATTCACCATTCTCGTTTCCCGCTTTCTCAGGCGGCCGCGCCCGCGCCGGTGCCGTGCAGCGGTCCCGCCGTCATCCACCAGGCGCACAGCCGCCCGTAGGAGGCGAGGGGGGCGTGGGCCTCCGCGATGATGTTCAGGTCCTCGCTGGACCAGGTGAGATAGGCGTCGCCGTCGGAAGTCCCGTAACAGGTGAGGTCGCCCACGGTCTTTCCGCCGACTTTGTACCTCTGCCGCCCGTCGAGCGGGACCGAGGGGCCGCACGCGTCGTGCGTGACCGTGGCGTTGCCGATCAGCCGGTCGTAGGCGCCGCTCGTGCTGATGCCGTCCACGAACTGGGCGTAGATCACCGGGAATCCGCCGGGCGGCGTACAGGCGACCACGGCGACGACGGACGGCGGGAACTTGGACGCGTCGCCGTCGGAGCAGCTGGGACGGATGGCGTCGGGCACGCGCTCGAGCAGGGCCGCCGTCGCGGAACGGGTGGAGCCCGGGGCCGGGGCCGTGGGCGGTACGGCCGGCGGCGGCGGTGCCGGGGTGCCGGGCGAGGGGCCGGCGGACGGCGGCGCGGAAGGCGGGGCCGACGGCGGCGAGGGCGGCGGCGTGGAGGGCGGCGCGGTGGTCGCCCCCGCGATCCCGGGCGTGCTCCCGCGGGAATTCCCGTTCGCCATCAGGACAATGCTCGTCACCACGAGTCCCGCCCCGAGGAGGGCCGCGGTGGACCGGATCACGGGACTGATCCGGGGAAAGGAGATTTCCCTGACGGAAAATCCGCTGCCGAGCAGGGAGATGAGGACCATGAGGCCCCCGAAGACGCATAAGATGATCGAAGCAGAGGTCGGCATGGTTCCCCCCGACGCGCGTTATGACCCTCCGCGGAACAGTCAGGCTATAGGTAATTCAGATGAATACCATCGGGCCGTACGCCGCTTATTCAGCCGTTCACCACTGCACGCCCCCGGAATGCGCCCCGCGCCCCGTTCAGCGCGGGGCGTTCGCCGCCGCGCCCGTGACCGCGCCCGTGACCGCGACCGCGATGGCCGCCGCGTAACCCGGCGCCGCGGGCACGTCCTCCAGCGCCCACCCGGCGGGCGAGGCCGGGACGGGCCCCGTGCCGACGTACGTCACCGACGGGTTCTCCGACAGGCCCGTGCCGGTGCCCTTCAGGTAGGCCTCCTTGCGCGTCCAGCAGCGCGCGAAGGCCTCCGGGAGCCGCGGCGCGGGCAGCGCGGCCAGCTCCGCGGTCTCGGCCGGGTGCAGGACGCCCGCCAGCTCCCGGGCCGTCCCGGCGGGCTGCACCTCCTCCACGTCCGCGCCGACGGGCGTGTCCGCGAAGGCGACGAGCGCGAGGTCGCCCGCGTGCGAGAGGTTGAAGTGCAGGGGGGCGCCGGCGGCGGCCGGGCGGCCGTGCGGCCCGCCGCAGCCGGGGCAGGGCTCGCGCACGAGCTCGACCGCGGCCGGGTCGGTGGCCAGGTAGGCGCCGAGGAGCAGCCTCAGCCCGGTGTGCGAGGCGACGTAGCGCTCTCGGTGCAGGTCGCGCACGAACGCCGCGGCGCGCGCCCGCTCCCCGGCGTCGAGGATGCGCTCCGGGTCCTGCACGGGACCGGGCAGGGGCCGGTCGGTCCGCAGGAGCCACACGTGCGGCGGGCCGGGCGTCCACACCCCCGGAAGGGAGTCCTCGCCGAGGACCCGGGGCGCGGTGCCCGGCCCGTCGCTCACGCGCATCAGCTCTCCCCCAGGTGGCGGGTCACCGCCTCGGCGACCTCCGCGGCCGGCCCCGGCTGCGTCATGTGCGCGTGCGGGCAGGCGATATCGCGGTTGATCACCCTACCCGT
The DNA here is from genome assembly GCF_001445655.1 of Streptomyces roseifaciens. Taxonomy (NCBI): domain Bacteria; kingdom Bacillati; phylum Actinomycetota; class Actinomycetes; order Kitasatosporales; family Streptomycetaceae; genus Streptomyces; species Streptomyces roseifaciens. The sequence continues at coordinate 574,368 of NZ_LNBE01000003.1, read as the reverse complement.
GACGTAGGGGCGCCACGCCTCCCGCGTCACGGACCCCGCGCCAGGTGCGCGCGGGCCGTCCCCGTCCGTACCGGTGCCCGTGGCCGTGGCCGTGCCCGTGGCCGTGAAGAACAGCACGTCGCCGTCGAAGACGCGGTGCTGGTGCCGCCCGGCGAGGGCCGTCGTGCCGAGCGCGACGTCCACCACCGCCTGCAGCATGCGCGGGGTCAGCGCGGCGAAGGCGCCGCCGTCGGCGCGCAGGGCGGCGAGGACGCCGTCCCGGGTGAGCGGGGCACCGTCGGCCTGCGCGCAGCCTGCCATGTCCAGCAGGGCGCCCAGGACGGCCTGTTCCTCGAACGCGGCGGCCGCGGGGTAGGCGTCGAGCATCGCGAGGAGCTCGACCTTCTCCCCGGCCTCCTGCAGCCGTACGGCGACGGCGTGCGCGAGGACGCCTCCGGCCGACCAGCCCAGCAGCCGGTAGGGGCCCTGGGGCTGGACTGCCCGGATGCGCTCCGCGTGGTCCGCGGCCATCTCCTCCAGCGTCGCGGGCAGCGGCTCACCGGGCGTCAGCCCGCGGGCCCGGAGCGCGTGGAGGGGCTGGTCGGGGCCGAGGCCGGCGAGCAGCGACGCGTAGCACCAGCCGAGGCCCGCCGCCGGGGGCAGGGCGAACAGCGGCGTGCGGCTGCCGGTGGCGCGCAGCGGCAGTACGGGCTCCAGCGGCGCTCCGTCCAAGCCGGCCGTGACGTCCGTGCCGCCGCCCAGCCTGCGGGCGAGGGCGGCCGGGGTCGGGGCCCGGAAGAGGGCGCCCATGGCGAACGGGCCGTCCTCCCCGTCGTCCGCCCCTCCGCCGGCGGAGTCGGCGATGACGCCGACGCCTTCGCCGAAGACGTCCCGGACGCGGGCGACGAGCCGGGCCGCGAGCAGCGACGTGCCGCCGAGGGCGAAGAAGCTGTCGTCGACGCCGACGTGGGGCAGCCCGAGGACCTCCGCGAACAGGCGCGTCAGGGTCTCCTCGCGGGGCCCGGCGGGGGCCCGCCCCCCGGCATCCGCCTGGGGGCCGGGCGCGGGGAGCGCCGCACGGTCCAGCTTGCCGTTGGGGCCCGTGGGGAAGGCGTCCAGGACCACGACGGCGCTCGGCACCATGGCCTCGGGCAGCTGCGCGGCCAGCGACTCGCGCAGGGCGTCCGGGGCGGGCCGCAAGAGGGTGCCGGTCTCGGCGGCGGCATCCGCCGAGACCGGAGTCACGTAGGCGACCAGGCGGCGGTCGCCGGGCCGGTCCTCGCGGACGACGGCGCAGGCCGCCTGGACGCGGGGGTCGGCCAGCAGGACGGCCTCGACGCCGTCGGGTTCGATGCGGCGTCCGTGCAGCTTGACCTGGCGGTCGGTGCGGCCGAGGTACTCGGCCTCGCCGTCCTCCCGCCAGCGGGCGAGGTCGCCCGTGCGGTACATGCGTGCGCCGGGCCCCGCGAAGGGGTCGTCCACGAACCGTTCGGCCGTCAGGTCCGGCCGGCCGAGGTAGCCGGTGGCGAGCTGGGCGCCCGCCAGGTGGAGCTCGCCGGGGACGCCGGGCGGGCAGGGCTGCAGGGCCGCGTCGAGGATGTAGAGGCGGGTGTTCCAGGCGGGCCGTCCGATGGGGACGGGCCCGGTCGCGCCCGGCCGGCAGGTGTGGTGGGTGACGTCGACGGCCGCCTCGGTCGGGCCGTAGAGGTTGTGCAGGGCCGTGCCGGGGAGCAGCCGGTGGAACTCCTCGGCCGTGGCGCGCGGCAGGACCTCGCCGCTGCTGAAGACGTGCCGCAGGCCGGTGCACGCGGCCGCGCCGGGTGCGGCGAGGAAGAGCTGCAGCACCGAGGGCACGAAGTGGGTGACGGTGACGCCCTGTTCGCGGACGGTGCGGGCGAGTTCCGCGGGGTCGCGGTGGGCGCCGGGCCCGGCCAGGACGAGGGTGGCGCCCTCGCGCAGCGGCCAGAACAGCTCCCACACCGAGACGTCGAAGCCCACGGGCGTCTTGTGCAGGACGCGGTCGCCGGGGGCGAGCGGGTACTGCGCCTGCATCCAGCGCAGCCGGTTGTCGATGGCCGAGTGCGGCACGACGACGCCCTTGGGGGCTCCGGTGGTGCCGGAGGTGTGCAGGACGTACGCGGGGTGCTGCGGGGTCAGGGCCCGGCCGGGGTCGGTGGGCAGGTGCGCGGCCAGCGCCTCGCCGAGCGCGGGGTCGTCGAGCACGACGACGGGCGCGGCGCCGGCGGGCAGGGCGGCGGCCCCGGCGCGGTCGGTCAGGACGCACACCGGTGCGGCGGTGTCCAGCATCCCGCGCAGGCGCACGGCCGGGTCCGCGGTGTCGAGCGGCACGTACGCGCCGCCCGCCTTGAGGACGGCGAGCAGGGCCACGACGAGCTCGGTGGAGCACGGCAGGGCGACGGCGGCGAGGGTGCCCGGGGCGACGCCCAGCGTGCGCAGGTGGCGGGCGAGCCGGTTGGCGCGGGCGTTGAGCGCGGCGTAGGTGAGGGTCAGGTCGCCGTCGACGAGCGCGGTGGCGTGCGGGGTGCGGGCGGCGCGGGCCTCCACGGGGCCGATGAGGGTCGTGGGCGGCACCTCGGTCGCGGTGTCGTTGAACTCCGCGAGGACCTGCTCGCGCTCGGCGTCGGTGGCCAGCGGGAGGCCGCCGAGCGGCAGGTGCGGGTCGCGCTCGGCGAGGCGGGTCAGCAGGTCCAGGAAGCGGGCCTGGTGCGCGGCGAGTTCGTCCTGGCCGTAGCGGGCGGGGTTGGCGTCGTAGTCGATGCGCAGGCCGCTGCCGTCGGCGCGGTCGTAGATGCCGACGGTGAGGTCGTCGACGGGGCCGGGGGCGAGGTTGTGCGCGTCGGAGCGGGCGCCGGCGAAGGTGAGCCCGTAGTCGAACGGCATGACGTTGACGAGCGGGCCGGTGAGCGGCCGGCCCTCGCCGAGGAGGCCGAGGTCGCGGCGGATGTCCTCGTAGCGGTAGCGCTGGTGGCGGCGGGCGGCCCGGATGCCGAGGACGGCCTGGTGGACGAGTTCGGCAAACGTCGTGCCGGGGGTGACGGTCATGCGCAGCGGCAGCACGTTCATGACCATGCCGGGCACGCGCAGGGCGACGGAGCCCATGCGGCCCATCATCGGCAGGCCGAGGACGACGTCCTCGCTGCGGGTGGCGCGGGCGACGTAGAGGGCCTGGGCGGCGAAGAGGACGTCGGTCCAGGTGGCCCGCACGGATGCGGCCAGCCGGCGCAGCCTGGCGGTCGCCTCGGGGGCGAGGTGCGCGGTGGCGCGCAGGTGGCTGCGGGAGGGCAGGGCGGGGCGCGCGGCGGGGCCCGCGGAGGCGAGGCTCGGCGCCTCGGGGCGGTCGGCGAAGACCGTCAGCCAGTGGGCGCGGTCGCGGGTGCGCGTGGCGGACTCGCGGTAGGCGGCGTCCTCGGCGACGAGGTCGGCGAGCCGGCCGAAGGGGCTCGGGGCGGGGTCCTCGCCGGTGGCCAGGGCCGTGTAGAGCTCGGCGACGCGGCGGGCGACGAGGGAGTAGCCGTAGCCGTCGAGGACGGCGTGGTGGACGCGCTGGTACCACAGCCAGCGCTCGTCGCCGACGCGGAAGAGGGCGTGGGAGAAGAGCGGGCCGCGGGCCAGGTCGAAGGGCTCGGCGAGGTCGGCGCGCATCCGGGCGAGGGCGCTCGCGTCCGGGTCGCGCTCGTCGCGCAGGTCGGCGGTGTGCAGCGGGAAGCCGTGGCCGGGGGCCTCGACGGCGATGGGCAGCTGGCGCGGGCCGCCGGGGGCGTCGGTGATGCGCACGCGCAGGGCGTCGGCCTCGCCGACGGTGCGGTGCAGGGCCTCGGCGAAGCGCGCGGGGTCGATGTCGCCGTGGATCTCGAGGTATTCGGCGGTGCCGAGGGCGGGGCTGCCCGGGTCGAGGGCCTGGGCGAACCACATGCCCGACTGGGCGGCGGTCAGGGGGAGCCCCTCCGGCGCGGGGGACCGTCCCGCGCCGGAGGTGCCGGTCAGGGGGTGTGCCCCCGCCCGGTCGAGGGTGCGGGCGTTCACGTCCCCGCCCCCAGCAGCGGTGCCCACTGCTCTATGGCCGGCTGCTCGGCGAGGGCCACGAAGGTGACCTCGGTGCCGTGGTCGCGGCGCCAGCGCTCGACGAGGGTCATGATGCGGACGGAGTCGAGCCCGTAGTCGACGAGGTTCTCGTCGTCGGGGATGTCGGCGGGGTCCTCGCCGAGCACGTCGGCGACGTCGGCCCGGATCTGTTCGAGGGTGAGTGCCATGGGTGTTACGCCCCTTCGAAGAGCCGGTCGGTGGTGGTCACCACGGCGCACTTGGCGGCAGCCCAGCGCAGTGCCATGGCGTGGTCCTCGGCCGAGAAGTCGGCGACCGCGTCGGCGACGAGGAAGGACTGGATGTCGCGCATCCAGGCGTCGCAGGCGCTCATCATGACGCCGATGTGCGCGTACACGCCGACGATGATCAGCTGGTCGCGGCCCTGGGCGGCCATCCGCTCCGCGAGGTCGGTCCGCACGAAGGCGCTGTACTTCCACTTGGTCAGGACCGTGTCGGCGGCCGTCGGCGCGACGGCGTCGGCGATGGCCTTGGCGCGCTCGTCGTCCGGCAGGCCCGGGCCCCAGAAGTCCTGCTGCAGGCCGCGCTCGGCGGGGCTCTGGCCGCCGGGCTGGGCGGAGTAGACGACGGGGACGCCGAGGCGCTCGCAGTCCTTCTTCACCGCGGCGACGTTGGCGAGCAGCTCGGTGACGGGCGACGCCCCGGCCTCGAACGCGTCGAGGAAGTAGTTCTGCAGGTCGTGCACGAGCAGCACCGCGCGGCTCGGGTCGACGGTCCAGCCGACCTTGTTCGCGGGGAGGTCGGCCTCCCGCGGCATGGGATACGGGGCGATGGCAGGAAGTGCCATGGTGGTCGGTGAGCCTTTCTCGGTTCTCAGTGCTGTGCTGCTGCGGCGGCGACCTGTGCGGCGATGGCCGCGCGGAGGTCCTTCTTCGACACCTTGCCGATGCCCGTCTGCGGGAACTCCGTCACGAACTCCACCCGGTCGGGGACCTTGAAGGCGGCGAGGCCGCGCTCGCGGACGAACTTCTTGACGGCGATCGACTTGACCGGCTCGGCCCCCTCGCGCAGGACGACGTAGGCGCAGGTGCGCTCGCCCAGGTAGGCGTCGGGCATGGAGACGACGGCGACGTCGTGTACGGCCGGGTGGGCGAGGATGTGGTTCTCGATCTCCTCGGCGGCGACCTTCTCGCCGCCGCGGTTGATCTGGTCCTTGGCCCGTCCCTCGACGACGATGTGGCCGGTCTCCGTCATCCGGACGACGTCGCCGGTGCGGTAGAAGCCGTCGGCGGTGAAGGCCGTGGCGTTGTGCTCGGGTGCCCGCCAGTAGCCGCGGATGGTGTACGGGCCGCGGGTGAGCAGGTGGCCGGTCTCGCCCGCGGGCAGCTCGTTGTCCTCGTCGTCGACGATGCGGATCTCGTCGTCGGGCGAGATGGGGCGGCCCTGGGTGGTGACGATCGTGGCCTCGGGGTCGTCCAGCCGGGTGTAGTTCACCAGGCCCTCGGCCATGCCGAAGACCTGCTGGAGGGTGCAGCCGAGGGCCGGGCGCACCCGGCGGGCCGCCTCCTCGCTGAACTTCGCGCCGCCCACCAGCAGGACCTGAAGGCTGCTCAGGTCGTGCGGGGTCTCCGCCGCGGCCTCGGTCCACACGAGGGCGAGCGGGGGCACCAGGCCGGTGATCGTGACGCCCTCGGCGGCGATCAGCGGGAAGGCCACGTCGGGGCTGGGGCGGGGGGCGAGGACGACGCGGGCGCCGGCGTACAGCGCGCCGAGGGTGCCCGGGGAGCTCAGGGGGAAGTTGTGGGCGGCGGGCAGCGCGCACAGGTAGACGCTGTTCTCGTCCACGCCGCAGATCTCGTTGGAGCCCCACAGCGAATAGATGTAGTCGTCGTGCGTGCGCGGGATGAGCTTGGGCACGCCCGTGGAGCCGCCGGAGAGCTGGAGGAAGGCCAGCTCGTGCGGGGCCGGGGCGTTCTCGACGGCCACCGGCTCGGTGGGGAGGCCGGCCAGCGCCGTGTGCTCGCCGGGCTCGCCGGCGACGAAGACGTGCTTGAGGCCGGGGACCTCGGCGCGGACCTTCGTGGCCAGCTCGCGGTAGTCGTAGCCCTCGCTGACGTCGGCGATGACGTAGGCGGCGGCCTCGGTGAAGGCGCAGAAGTGGCGGATCTCGGTCTCGCGGTGGGCGGGCAGCGCGAAGACGGGGAGGGCGCCGATGCGGAAGAGCGCGAAGACGACCTCGAAGAACTCGGCGACGTTCGGCAGCTGGACGACGACGCGGTCGCCCTTGCCGATGCCGTGGGCGAGGAAGCCGGCGGCCAGCCGGTCGGCGCGCAGGTCGAGGTCGCCGTACGTCCAGCGGCGGCCCTCGCCGGCGGGGTCCACGATCGCGATCCGGTCCGGGTGCGCCTGCGCGCGGTCGCGCAGCATCTGCCCGAACGTTTCTCCACGCCAGTAGCCCGCCGCGCGGTAGCGCTCGGCGAACTCGGCCGGATAGCCCGGAGCGTCGGTCGTCTCGGTCACTGGTCAACCCCCACAGCCTGCAGGAACGTCTGGAACTTGGCGCCGGTCTCGGCCGTCTCGGCCTCCGGCGAGGACTGCGCGACGACACCCGCGCCCGCGTACAGCCGCAGGGTGCGCTCCTCGGCCTCGGCGCAGCGGATGGTGACGACCCATTCGCCGTCGCCGTTCGCGTCGCCCCAGCCGACCATGCCCGTGAAGAAGCCGCGGTCGAAGGGCTCCAGCTCGCCGATGACGTCGCGCGCGGTGGTGGTCGGGGTGCCGCAGACGGCGGGCGTGGGGTGCAGCGCGGAGGCCAGCTCCAGCGCGGACACCGCGGGGTCGGCCGGCTCGCCGGTGACGGTCGTCGACAGGTGCCACATGGCGGCGGTGCGCACCAGCGTGGGGCGCTCGGGCACGTGCAGGGTGCGGCAGTACGGGGCGAGGGCCTCGCGGACGGCGTCGACGACGACGGCGTGCTCGTGCAGGTCCTTCTCCGACTGCAGGAGGGCGGCCGCGCGGCGGACGTCCTCGGCGAGGTCGGCGCTGCGCGGCGTGGAGCCGGCCAGCGGGTTGGCGACGAGGGTGCCGCCGCGCCGGGAGACCAGCAGCTCGGGGCTCGCACCGAGCAGGGTGCGGCCGGGGCCGGTGGGCAGGGCGAAGGTGTAGCCGGCCGGGTCGCGGCGGGCCAGGCGCTGCAGCAGGGCGGGCAGGTCGAGGTCGCGGTCGGAGGAGAGCTCCAGGGTGCGGGCGAGGACGACCTTGGCGAAGTCGCCGCGCTGCATGCGGCCGACGGCCTCGGCGACCGCGGCGCCGTAGCCCGCGGGCTCGGGCACGGGCCGCACGTCCCAGCGGGCGGCGCCGGGCGCGGCCGCGGGCAGGGCGATCAGCGGGTCCTCGGCGAGCGGCGGCGCCCAGCGGACGGCCTCGGGCACGGCCAGCGCGGCGGGCGCGCCCTGGTCGAAGGGGACCGCGCCGACGACGACCGGCGCCTCGTCACCGGCCAGCACCCGGGCGGCGAGCGTCTCGGCGACGCGCTGCGCCACGGGGGCGGCGCCGTGCGGCACCTCGGCGCGCACGCCGTGGGCGAGGAGGGTGCGGGTGGGCGAGGCGAAGAACCGGGCGCGGCCGGGTTCGTAGGCGTCGAGGAGCGAGGTCGCGGCGCCGACGGTGTCACCCCCGACGGGGGTGCCGGGCTCGCTGCCGCCCGGCCGATCCGCGACGTGGTGAGCGGTGGTCACCTTTACTGCTCCGTTCCTCCGGTGGGTCGCACCGGGTGGTGTTTCGTGAAGTGTCCGGGTGGGAGCCGGCCTTGTGGGCCATCGGTGCCCCTGACCCGCCCTTTCGCCGTTTCTTGGGGGCGCGCCCCCAACCCCCCGCACCGCGCTGCGCGCGGTGTCCTCAGTCGCCGGGCGGGCTCAAAAAATTTGAGCCCGCCCGGCGATACCGAGGACCGGGGACCGGGGCGGAGCCCCGGACAACGGTGCGCTCAGGCGCGCAGCGTCGCGCCGCCGTCGACGTACAGGTCGTGCATCGTGATGTGCCGCGCACGGTCGGAGACGAGGAAGGCGACGGCGTCGGCGATGTCCGCGGGTTCGGCGATCCGGCCGAGGGGGATGCCGACGCGGTACGACCCGGGGTCGCCGTCGATGACGCGCTGGGGCGCCTCCTCGTCGGCCCACAGACCGCGCTGCATGGCGGTGTCGGTGGAGCCGGGCGAAACGACGTTGCAGCGGATGCCGCTGCGGGCGAGTTCGAGCCCGAGGCACTTGGTGAACATGGTGGCGGCGGCCTTGGAGGCGGCGTACGCGGCCATGCTGGTGCGCGGCACGCCGGCGGCGTTGGAGCCGACGGTGACGATGCAGCCGGAACGACGCTCCGTCATGCGGCGGGCCGCGGCGCGCGAGGCGTTGAAGACGCCGGTGGAGTTCACGGCGAAGGTGCGGTGCCAGGTGTCGTCGGTGATGTCGACGACGGGCGAGGTGCGCAGCACCCCGGCGACGTTGACGAGGATGGCGAGGGGGCCGAGGGTGTCCTCGACCTCTTCGACGACGGCCTCGACGGCGGCGCTGTCGGCGACGTCGGCAGTGTGGGCGGTGACCTTGTCGCGGCCGAATTCGGCCTCCAGGTCCTTGATGCCGTCCGGAGTCCAGTCGAGGGCCGCGACGCGCGCTCCCCGGGCGACGAGGGCGCGGGTCACGGCCTCGCCTATGCCCTGGCCGGCGCCGGTGACCAGCGCGATGCGGCCGGAGAGTTCTGACTGCTGCACTTGCGGTTCCCCCGATTCCCAATCCGAACTAAGGTAAGCCTTACCTTACATGACCCGCCCGGCCGGATCGAACGGCCGCACGGAGGGGGCGCCTTGCTCCATCCGTGCGCGGGGGGCGCACGAGCAAGGCTTAGGTTAGGCTAACCTCACGCTCTTGCCTATAGGGGGGTGACCCCCGGCTGCCCGGCGGCCACCCCCCTGCGGGGCGGAGGTTCCGGCCCGTCAGGTCACGAGCTCCAGGACCGCCATGCCCGGCGCGGCGACCCCGAAGGTCTGCGCGTACAGGGACAGTTCCGCCTCCAGCGCGCGCACGACCGTGGCGGCCCGGCGGAAGCCGTGGCCCTCGCCCTCGAAGGCGATGTAGGTGTGCGGCACCCCGCGCCCGGCCATCGCCGCCAGCAGCCGCTCGCTCTGCGCGGGCGGGCAGACGGGGTCGGCCAGCCCCTGCAGCAGCAGGAAGGGCGCGGAGATCCGGCTCGCCCGGTGCAGCGGCGAGCGCTCCCGGTAGCGCTCGGGCACCTCCTCCCGGGGGCCGATCAGCGACTCCAGGTAGCGCGACTCGAAGTCGTGCGTGCCGCCCTCCGCCGTCCAGGCCTCCGGGTCCAGCACCGGGTAGAGGATGGTGCCGCAGGCGTAGAGCGAGGTGGCGGCGAGCGAGGCCGCCGCCGTCCAGCCGCCCGCGCTGCCGCCGCGGATCGCGATCCGGGCCGGGTCGGCGATGCCCTCGCGGGCCAGCGCCGCGGCCACCGCCGCGCAGTCCTCGACGTCCACCACGCCCCACTGCCCGCGCAGCCGCTCGCGGTACGCGCGCCCGTAGCCGGTCGAGCCGCCGTAGTTCACCTCGGCGACGCCGATGCCGCGGGAGGTGAAGAAGGCGACGGCCAGGTCGAGGACGAGGGGCGTGCGGGCGGTGGGGCCGCCGTGCGCCCACACCGCGTACGGCGGCAGCTCCCCGTCCGGGGCGGCGTGGCCGGGGTTGCGCGGCGGGTGGAGGTGGGCGTGCACCTCGCGCCCGTCCGGCCCGCCGAAGGTGCGCGTCAGCGGCTCGGGGTAGTAGGCGGGGTCCACGCGGTCGGTGTGCCGGGCGCCGACGGTCCGGGCCCGGCCCGTGCAGACGTCGAGCTCGACGACCTCGTACGCGCTGTGCGGGCTCGCGGCGACCCCCACGGCGCGGGTGCCGCTCACCGCCAGGGTCGGCGCCCACTCGGTCCACGGCCCGGCGACGTCCGCGATCTCCCCGCTGCGGGGGTCGAGGACGCCGAGGACGGCGGCGCCGCGGCCGTGGAGCGCGGCGACGAGCCCTCCCGGCAGCGGCGCGAACCAGCGCACCCCCACGCGCCACAGCGGCCCCGCGAACTCCTCCTCGCGGCGGCACAGCGCCGTGCTCTCCCCCGTCGCCGGGTCGACGCGGTACAGGTTCCACCAGCCGGTGCGGTCGCTCGCCGCGACCAGCGAGCCGTCCTCGGCCCACTCCACCTGGGCCACGGACTCCGCGGGCCCGCCCATGACCGTACGGGCGTCCGCCAGCCGGCCGTCCGCGGAGACCTGAGCGGTCTTCAGCTCGGTGCCCTCCCAGGGCATCCGGGGGTGGTCCCAGGCGATCCAGGCCGCCTGCCGGCCGTCCGGGGAGAGCCGCGGCCCGGTGACGAAGCGGTTCCCGCCGTCGGTCAGCTCCCGGACGGCCCCGCGGTCCCGCGCCGCCGAGCCGTCCAGCGGGACGGCCGTGAGCAGCCGGCGCACGTCGCACGGCCCCTCGCCGGTGAACTCCTCCAGCACGCACCACACCTCGCCGCGGCCGGGCAGCAGCACCGGATCGGCCCAGCGCAGCCCGCCGCCCACCGACGACAGCGGGGTCAGGGGCCGCGGTACGGCACCGGGGACGTCGGGCTCGAAGGCGTAGAGCCGCTGGTCGGCGAAGTGGGTGAAGACCACCAGCGGGCCGCCGGAGGCGCGGGCCACCGCCGCCCACGGCAGGCCGCCGTACTCCAGCACCCGGTTGCGCACGTTCCAGGGGGCGGGCAGCACCGTCTCCTCGGCCCCGCCGGCCCGCCGCCGCACGAGGGTGAAGCGGCCCTCCTCCGCCGGGCGTGGTGCGGCCCACCACAGCTCGTCGCCGACCGTACCCACGAAGTCGGGTCCGCCGCCGGCCGACGCGGCGAGCTCCGCGCCGACCGGGGACTGCCAGGCTCCGTAGGGTGCCGTGGACACCATGATCTGTTACGCCTCCTCGAAACGGCCCGTCAGGCCGTGCTCATCACGCTGTGTTCGTCAAGCCGTGTCCGGCAAGCCGCGTTCATCAGGCTGTGTTCTTCAAGCTGCGTTCATCAGGCTGCGTTCATCAAGAAGTGGTCGAGCACCCGCACCCCGAAGTGCAGCGCGTCGCAGGGCACCCGCTCGTCGACGCCGTGGAACAGCGCCTGGTAGTCGAAGCCCGGGGGCAGCTTCAGCGGGGCGAACCCGTAGCAGTCGATGCCCAGGCGCGAGAACTGGTTGGCGTCGGTGCCGCCGGACATGCAGAACGGCACCGCGTGCCCGTCGGGGTCGAAGCGCTCGAGCGCCTCCCGCATCAGGGAGAACAGCGGGGTGGCGAGCGGGGCCTGCAGCGCCGTGCCCTTCTGGTAGTACTCCCACTCCACGTGCGGCCCGGTGAGCCGGTCCAGCGTGGTGCGGAACTCCTCCTCGCCGCCCGGCACGACGCGCCCGTCCACGTGCCCGACGGCGGCCCCCGGGATCACGTTGACCTTGTACCCCGCGTCCAGCATCGTCGGGTTGGAGCTGTTGCGGACCGTCGGGGCCAGGAGCCGGGACGCGGAGCCCAGCTCCTCCAGCAGCGCGTCGGCGTCGAAGCCCGGCGCGCCGGGGTCGGCCTCGATGCCGTGCAGGGCGGCGATCTCCACGAGGGCGGCGCTCACGACCGGGGACAGCCGCACCGGCCAGCGGTGTCTGCCGATCCGGGCCAGCGCCTCGGCCAGCCGGGTGACGGCGTTGGCCTGATTGGGTTTCGAGCCGTGGCCCGCCCTGCCGCGCGCCGTGAGCTTGAGCCAGGCCGTGCCCCGCTCCCCCGCCGCCACCGGGTACAGCCGCAGCCCGCCGTCGGCGTGGAAGGTGTAGGCGCCCGACTCGCCGATCGCGTACCGGCAGCCCTCGAACAGGCCCGGGTGCTCCTCGGCCAGGAAGGCGGCGCCCGTCCAGGCGCGGTCCTCCTCGTCGGCGGTGAAGGCGAGCACGATGTCGCACGGGGGCCGGGCGCCGGTGCGCGCCCAGGCCCGTACGACCGACAGGACCATGGCGTCGGTGTTCTTCATGTCGACGGCGCCGCGGCCCCACACCACGCCGTCGCGGATCTCGCCCGAGAAGGGGTGGACGCTCCACTCGGCGGGGTCGGCGGGGACCACGTCGAGGTGGCCGTGGACGAGCAGCGCGGGGGCGCCCGGATCGGTGCCCGGCACCCGGGCGACGACGTTCGTCCGGCCGGGCTCCTTCTCCAGCAGCACCGGCTCGATGCCGGCCCCGCTCAGCGCCGCGGCCACGTACTCGGCGGCGGGCCGCTCCCGGCAGTCGCCCGCGCCGCGGTTGGTCGTGTCGATGCGGATCAGGTCGGAGGTGAAGCACACCGCCTCGTCGAGGGCGCGCTCGTCCACCCGGACTTCCGCCCCCTCCGGCCCTACCGCCTCTTCCGTCGTGATCTCAGCCATACTGCTCCTCCACCGCGGCCGACACGACGGTCGTGACCGCCTTGAAGCAGCGGATGCCGTCGTACATGGTCGCCGTGGTGTACGAGACCCGGCGCTCGCCGCTGGGCACGACGCCCGGGATCACCGTCGCCGCACCGGCCAGGTGGTCGGCGTCGAACTCGATGTCGACGGTGAACGGGCCGCCGCCGGTGACGGGCTCGTACCGCACGGCGAGGGCCGTCGCCTCCCGGGCCGCGGCGCGGATGTCCGCGGCCGTGCGCGCGGGGGTGCGGCAGACGGCCGCATAGCGGGAGACGCAGTCCTTGACGGCCACCGAACGGGCCAGCGGCGCATATCCCTTGGCGTCCGCACAGGTCAGGTCGTCGCCCGTCACCAACACCACGGGAACACCGTATTCCGCGACGACGAGGGAGTTGAGCAACCCCTCGCTCGCCCGCGCGCCGTCCACCCAGACGCCGGTGATGGTGTTGGCGAGGTAGGTGTGGGCGAGGACGCCCGGGGTGCCGGCCCCCGTGTGATAGCCCACGAAGGCGATGCCGTCGACATCGCCGTGCTGCACGCCCTCGACCATGCTCAGGCTCTTGTGCTTGCCGGTGAGCATCTGGGCCCGGTCGTCCAGCTTCTCCAGCAGCAGATTGCGCATCCCCCAGTGCGCTTCGTTGATGAGGACCTCGTCGGCACCGCCGTCGAAGAAGCCCGCGACGGCCGCATTCACGTCCGAGGTGAACAGATGGCGGCACCGTTCCCATTGCGAGGCGCCGGGCAGCACGTCGGCCGGCCAGGTGACACCGGTGGCGCCCTCCATGTCCGCGGAGATCAGGATCTTCACCATGCCTCAGTCCTACCGCAGGTGGCAGGCCGCTGCACGGGTCCTGACACGGTCGCCGCAACGGGCTTGCGGCGGGACTCGGCCGTCCGGCGGACGGATGCGGGACGGAGGCCGCGCCGGACACCGCGCTCGATCAGGCGTTCGGCGGGTCGCGGAAAAGGCGGCGGCATTCCCTCCCGGCCCCGCCCGGTAGTGGCGGAAGACACCGGCGCGCCATGGAGGCAAACCTCCATGCCCATGCGGGGGAATTGCATATTCCAAGTTTTGCCGCATTTTACCACGCCCGTCGGGACGGTTGCCTCAACCCCATGAAAAAATAAAGCAGTTGACGCCACCATTGACCTTCGCAATTATCGGTTCCCGGCGGCGGCCGGCGCTTCCTTTCGGACAACCGGCCCTCACACCAAGGACACTGCATGCCCACCATTGCGATATCCCGAGGGCCTGTCGAATACACCGTCCTCGAAGGCGACTCCGAGGCCGCCCCGCTCGTCCTCCTCCACGAAGGCCTGGGCTGCATCGCCATGTGGCGGCGCTTCCCGGCCCGCCTGGCGGCGGCCACCGGCCGCCGGGCCCTGGTCTTCTCCCGCCACGGACACGGCGGTTCGGGCCCGGCCCCGCAGGAGCGCACCCCGCGCTCCCTGCACGAGGAGGCCCACGAGGTCCTCCCCGAGCTGCTCGACCGGCTCGGCGTCCACCGCCCCGTGCTCGTCGGCCACAGCGAAGGCGCCTCGATCGCGCTGCTGCACGCGGCCGAGCACCCGGTCGAGGCCGTCGTCGCCGTCGCCCCGCACCTGTTCGCCGAGCCGCAGACGCTCCGCGGCGTCGCCGCGGCCCGCGAGGCCCACGCGTCCGGGCCGCTCGCCAAGGAGCTGGCCTTCTACCACCAGGACCCGCTCACGGTGTTCCGCCGCTGGAGCGGGCTGTGGCTCTCCGAGGCCTTCCGCGGCTGGGACATCGAGGGCGACCTGGCCGGCGCGACCGCCCCCGTCCTCCTCGTCCAGGGCGACAGCGATCCGTACGGCACCTTCGCCCATCTCGACGCGGCCGAGCGCGCCCTCGGCGGGCCCGTGCAGCGCCTGGAGCTGGCCGGCTGCGGCCACGCCCCGCACCTCGAACGGCCCGACGACGTCGTCGACGCCGTCCAGACCTTCCTCGCCACCGCCCCCGGCCCCGCCGGCCCGCCCCCGCGCCAGGAGACCCGACCATGAGCGACCTCGACGACGTCCGCCTGGACGGCCTGCTCGCCGCGTCCGCGCGCCGGCACCCCTCCCGTCCCGCCCTCACCGCCGGGGGCCGCACCTGGACCTACGCCGAACTGGACCGCGCCGTCGGCGATCTGGCCCGGCAGCTCCGCGCGGCCGGCCTGGAGACCGGGGACCGGGTGGGCGTCCTGGCCCCCAAGGGCTCCGAGGCCGTCCTCGGCATCTACGCCGCGCTGCGGGCCGGGGCCGTCGTGGCCCCGCTCGACGTCGCCGACCCGCCCGTCCGCACGGCCCACATGGTGCGCGGCGCCGGGATCTCCCTCCTGCTCGCCCCGGACCGCTCCCTGGAGGGCTGCCGCCGCGCCGCCGCCGAGGCGGGAGCGGGCCCCGCGCCGGACGAGGGCACGCTGGACCACGGCCTGAACCGGGTGCGCACGCTCGCGGCCGCGGACAAGCCCGCCCCGCTGCCCGCGCCGGCCGGCAGCGGCGGCTACGTCCTGTTCACCTCCGGCAGCACCGGCCGCCCCAAAGGAGTGCTCCTCTCCCACGCCAACGTCGCCCACTTCGCGCTGTGGGCCGCCGCCGAGCTCGGGCTGACGGAGACCGACCGCGTGGGCTCGCAGGCCGCGCTGACCTTCGACCTCACCACCTTCGACCTGTTCAGCACGGCCGCGGCGGGCGCCTGCGCCGTCCTCATGCCCGACGTCCTGCGGGCCTTCCCGCGCGACGTCGTCGGCTGGCTCCACGAGCAGCGCATCACCGCCTTCTACGCGGTGCCCTCCCTCTACCAGGGCATGCTCGAACGGGGCGGCATCGCGGAGGACTTCCCGCCTTCCCTGCGCGTGGCGGCCTTCGCGGGCGAACCCTTCGCCCCGCGCCCCCTGGAGCGCTATCTGGGGCTCCTGGGCGACGTGCCGCTCTACAACCTCTACGGGCCGACGGAGACCAACGTCTGCACGTACAGCCGGGTGCCCGCCAGCTGGACCGCCGACCAGGAGGCCACCATCGGCCGGGCCGTCGACGGCGACGTCGTCGACGTCCTCGGCGAGGACGGCCTGCCCACCGACGGCACCGGCGAGATCCACGTCGCCGGTGCCACCGTCTTCCAGGGATACCTGCAGGACGGGACCCTCACCGACCCCACCCGCACGGTGCGCTTCCGCGACGGCGTCGCCCGCCGCGCCTACGCCACCGGCGACATCGGCCGCATCGCCGCCGACGGCCGCGTGTTCCTGCGCGGCCGCGGCGACACCCAGGTCAAGCGGCGCGGCCACCGCATCGACCTGCTCGACGTCGAGAGCGCCGTGCTCGCACTGCCCGGCGTCACCGCCGCCGCCGTCGTCGCCAAGGACGGCGCGCACCACGGCGAGATCTGGGCGTACGTCCAGAGCGACGGGGGCGGGACGGGGGCCGCGGCCGCTGCCGAGACCTCCCCCGAGGAGACCGCCGAGGGGATCCTCGCCGGTCTGCGCGGGCTCCTGCCGCTGCGCATGCTGCCCGACCGCGTCGTCCCCGCCGCCGCCCTGCCCGTCAACGCCCGCGGCAAGGTCGACCGCCGCGCGCTCGCCGCCCGCACCGACGGGCCGCACACCGCCTGATCCGTCCACCACTCGCCACAGAAGGAGCCCGAGCGTGAACACCGTAGAGGATCTCTGCACCCTGATCAGCAGCAAGATCACCTGGGGGCGCGGCGAGGAGCCCCGGCAGCTCCTGCCCGACACCCCGCTGCTCGAACAGGGCCTGCTGGACTCCCTGTCCATCATGCAGATCGTCGCCGCGCTCGACGCGCAGGCCGGCATCGTGCTGCCGGACACCGAGATCGTCGCGGCCAACTTCCGCAGCCCGCAGGCGCTGTGGAGCGTGCTGGAGGACCTCCGGGCGGGAGTAGCCCGGTGAGCGACGCATGCGCGGCCACCGGGCCGCACCCGACCGTGATGCCCGCACCTCTGCGCCGCGCAGGCGGAGATGGGGGTACCTCCCAGGCCGTTCAGGCTCTGGGGGAGAACGAGGAGACACTGTGAGCGCCGCCGATCGCCTGCTGCGCTCCGGTCCCCCGGGGGCCGAGGCCGTGGTGGACGAGTACCGCGACCGGGCGCTGCCCCTGGTGGAGCAGCTGGCCGGCAAGGGCTTCCGCGACCAGTGGGAGGCCCTCGCCGGGCTCGGCGTGCTTTGTCTGGACGCCCCGGAGCCCGGGCCCGGGGCGTCCGCGGGCGCCGCCGCCCCCGGGCCCGTCACCCGCTCGCTGGCCATGATCGAGGGCATCGGCCTGGCCGGCGCCGACCCCGGCGTCGTCTACGCCATGGCCTCCCAGGTGTTCGGCATGGAGTATCCGCTGCGCGCCGTGCTCCCGGCCGGCGCGTGGCGGTCCGTCGCCCGCATCCAGGAGGGGCGGGAGCTGCTGTGCCACGCCCTCACCGAACGCAAGGGCGGCAGCGACCCGTTGTCGATGGACACCCGCGCCACGCGCGACGGCGACGGCTACGTTCTGGAGGGCGCCAAGACCTTCATCACCGCCGCCCCCGTGGCCGACCTGGCCCTCGTCTTCGCCCGCACCGAGCAGGGCCGCTCGCCCTTCTCCCTGTCCGCCTTCCTGTTCCCCGTCGCCACCGCGGGCGTGACCCGTGCCGAGGCGTTCGCCAAGACCGCGCTGCCCGGCGTGCCGATGGGCGAGCTGGCCTTCGACGGCGTACGCCTGGACGCGGGCAGCCTGGTGGGCGGCGAGGGGTCGGGCCTGGCGATCCTCTCCTCCACCACCACCTGGGAGCGGGCCCTGCTGCTCGGCTACGCCCTCGGCCCGATGCGCCGCACCCTGCAGCGCCTGACGGACTGGGCTTCCGAGCGCGGCCACTTCGGCCGCCGCATGGGCTCCAGCCACCAAGTGGCCGCCCGCATCAGCGACATGGCGCTCGTCCTGCACCGCTCCCGCACGCTGCTGTACGCCATGGCGGCGCGGCTCGACGCGGGTACGCCCACCCGCCGGCTGTCGGCCGAGGCCGCCCTGACCAAGATCTCCGTCTCCGAGGACTACGTACGGCTGACCGAGCACGCCACCGCGCTGTCGGGCGTACGGGCCTTCATCGCCGATTCCGAACTCCCCGCCGATCTGCACAGCCCCATGGCGGCGCTCACTTATGCAGGCCCCAACGACCTGCTGCGCATCGGGGTCGCCCGTGAATTCGGGCTCCCCGTCGAAAACTGATTCGCGAACCGATTCCCGAGCCGGGAACCCGATTTCCGAAAGGCCCCTCATGGCCATGTCCCTGCCCACCGAGCTGCTGCCCGCCGAATTCGACGAACTGCTCGACGTCGCCGAGGCGACCGGGGCGGCCCTCGCCCCGTTCGCCGCCGAGGTGGACGCGGGCCGCTCCACCGGCCACGAGACCTACCGCGTCCTGCGCGAGGCCGGGCTGCTCGGCCTGCTCGTGCCGCGCGAGGCCGGCGGGGCCGGGCTCGGCTTCGCCGCGTACTCCCGGGTGCTCGCCGTGCTGGGCGCGCACAACGGCGCCGCCGCCCTCGGCTTCAACATGCACAACGTCGCGATCGGCTCCCTGTGCGAGTCCGCCGGCACGCCCCTGCCGCCCGCGGCGGAGGCCTTCCGGTCCTGGCTCTTCGACGAGGTGGTCCACGGGCGGAAGCTGTTCGCCTCCGCCACCTCCGAGGCCGGCAGCGGCGCCAAGCTCCGCGGCGTGCGCACCTCCTACCGCCGCACCGAGGACGGCGGGTACGTCATCACCGGCGAGAAGTCCTTCGTGTCGCTGGCGGGAGTCGCCGACTACTACGTGGTCGCCGCCCGCGCCGAGGGCACCGAAGGCAGCGGCGAGGTCTCGCACTTCGTGGTCGCCGCCGACGACCGCGGTGTGGGCTTCGGAGAGGTGCACAGCCTGTCCGCCATGTACGGCACCAGCACCGCGGGCATGACCCTGGACGCGGTGACCGTGCCGCGCTCCCGGCTCTTCCTCGGAGTCGAGGGGATGTCCCTGTACAAGCTGGTGCGCGAACCCCACTGGATGATCGCCGGGTACACCGGCGCCTACCTGGGCATCGCCGAGGCGATCCTCCGCTTCACCACGGACCACGTGGCCGCATCGCCCCGGCGCGCCGCGTCGCCGGTGCTGCAGCGCGAGCTCGGCCGGATGTCCGCGCGGCTGAGCGCCGCCCGGGCCCTGGTCGCCGAGGCCGGTGCGCGCGTGGACGCTGCGCGCGGCAGCGCGGAGGCCAACGCCGCGGTGCACGCCGCGAAGTACGTCGTCGGCGAGACCGGGCCCGCCCTCGCGCAGGACGCCGTACGGATCTGCGGCTCGGTGGCCGTGAG
Source organism: Streptomyces roseifaciens (assembly GCF_001445655.1). Taxonomy (NCBI): domain Bacteria; kingdom Bacillati; phylum Actinomycetota; class Actinomycetes; order Kitasatosporales; family Streptomycetaceae; genus Streptomyces; species Streptomyces roseifaciens. The sequence continues at coordinate 555,521 of NZ_LNBE01000003.1, read as the reverse complement.
CCGGTCGCAGCCGCTGGAACGGCTGGTGCGCGAGGCGTCCTTTGCCTCCGTGATGCCCGCCAAACCGGAGGAGTGCCTGGAGTACCTGGGCAAGGCCGCGCTCGGCGTGAACCTGTACGACGCGACGGCCTTCGACTGGTGAGGGCCAATGGACAGCGGCGGCTCGCCGCAGCGGGGGCCCCGGCCCCCGCCCTGCCCGCCGTACCGCGTACCGCCGTCCCCACCGTCACGTACGTGCTGTTCGTGGTGATGGCCGGCGGCACCCTGCCCACGCCCGTCTACGCCCTGTACGTGCAGCGGCTGCACCTGTCCCCGCCGGTCGTCGCCCTGGTCTTCGCGGCCTACGCGGTGGGCATCGTGGCCGCCCTGCTGCTGTTCGGCGGGCTGTCGGACAAGATCGGGCGGCGCGCCACGCTCGTCCCGGCGCTGGTCGTGGCCGCGGCGAGCAGCGTCGTCTTCATCGCCCTGCCCACCCTGCCGGGGCTGTTCGCCGGGCGGCTGCTCTCCGGCGTCTCGGTGGGCCTGACGACGGGCGCCGCCACCGCGTACCTGAGAGAACTGCACCCCTCCCCGCCGCGGGCCGCCCTCATCGCCTCGGTCACCAACATGGCCGGGCTCGGCAGCGGGGCGCTGCTGTCGGGCGTCCTCGTGGAGTACGCGCCCTCGCCCGAGGTGCTGCCGTACACCGTCCTGATCGTCCTGCTGCTGCCGGGCGCGGCGCTCGTGCTGCTGCCCGAGCGGGTCGTGGCACGCGGGGGCGGGATCCGCCCGCAGCGGATCGGCGTGCCGCCCGCCGTGCGGCGGCCGTTCGCCGCCGCGGCGGTCGCCGTCTTCGCCTCGTTCGCGCTGCTGGGCCTGCTGGCCGCGCTGGCGGGCAACTTCCTCGTGCAAGGGCTGCACAACCACAGCCACCTCGCCGTCGGCCTGGTGGCCTTCAGCGCCTTCGGCTCGGCGGGGGCGGCCCAGCTCCTCGCGGGGCGGATGACGCCGCGCGCCGGGCTGGTCGCCGGCATGACCGCCGTCCCGCTCGGGCTCGCCCTCATCGTCACCGGCCTGTCCGCCGCGTCGCTGCCCGTCTTCCTGTGCGGCTCCGTGCTGGGCGGGGCGGGCGCGGGCACGTCCTTCAAGTCCGGCCTGGCGCTGGTGACGTCCCAGGCCGCGCCCGACCGCGTCTCGGAGCTGGTCTCCGGCTACTTCGTCGCCGCGTACCTGGGCCTGACCGTGCCCGTCGTCGGCGTGGCCGTGCTGCTGGCCGAGGGCACGCTCATGACGGCGGCCGGCGTCTTCGCCGGGGTGGTGACGGTGCTGTGCCTGGGCAGCATCGGCGTCACCGCGGCCCTCGGCAACCGCACCTCCACCCGAAGGACCCCGCCATGACCACCGCGCTCTCCCCCGTCGACCCCGACAGCTACCGCGCCCTGATGGCGAGCCATCCCGGCGGGGTGGCCGTGGTCACCACGGACGACGGCCTCGGCACCCCGTACGGCTTCGCGTGCACGGCGTGGTGCGGCGTGTCCCTCGACCCGCCGCTGCTGCTCGTGTGCGCCTCCGCCAAGGGCAGCACCCTGCCGGTGCTCGCCGGGCGCGGCTGGTTCGCCGTCAACCTCCTGCACGGGGCGGGACGCCGCGCCGCGGAGGCCTTCGCCCACCGCGACGCGGGCCGCTTCTCGGCCGTCCCCTGGCAGCCCTCCCCGGCCACGGGCCTGCCCCTCCTCCCGGAGGACGCCCACACGGCGGCCGAATGCCGCGTCCACCGCCTGACCCCCGCCGGCGACCACACCGTGATCATCGGCGAAATAGTCCGCACGACCACCACGCGGAGCGCGGAGGAGCCCCCGCTGCTGTACGGAATGCGCCGGTACGCAACGTGGCCGGTGCCGTAGGGGACGTCGCCTGCGCGCCGCAGCCGCCGCAACGGCGAAACACCACCACGGCGAGGGTCCGGCGGAATCCACACCCACCGGTCCGGCAGGCCCCGATTCCGCCGGACCCTCACCGTCGTGGCCGAACGCCGCGGCGGCGGGAGGGGGATGACTGCCGTCATGCACAGGGCCTGCGCCTGAGCCCGCTCCCCCGGCGAAGCCGGGAAAACCTCCCGCCGCGACGGCGAGGCGCCACCACGGCGAGAGTCCGGCGGAATCCGCGGCCACCGGCACCGGCGGGAGGTCATTCCTGCCGAGGCAGGTGTCCCCGTGACGGCCGGGGCAGCCCGCCGCCGCGCGCGGGGCGAGCCAGGGCATCCGGCGTAGCCGGGAAACCTCCCGCCGTAACGGCGCCGCCCCCCGGCGTAGGGCCCGGCGGAAGCCGGACCCCGCGCCCGGGGGCGCCCCGAACCCAGCCGGACGGCTAGTCCGCGTGGCCGAGTTGGAGGTCGCGTTCCGTGCGGCCTCCGCCTGCGACCTGGAGCACCGTAGCCACCGGCGGGTACCCCGCGGCGATGACGGTGTACTCGCCCGCCGAGAGGTCCACGAACCGGAAGGACCCGTCGGGGCCGGTGGTGGCGGTGTCGACGACGTTGCCCGCGGCGTCCAGGAGGGTGACGCGGGCGTCCTCGACCAGCCGGCCGCCGCCCGCCCGGACGACGCCGCGCAGGACGGCCCCGCCGGCGAGCTCGATGTCCTGGCGGGTCTCGCGGCAGGACTGGACGGTCACCGGCAGCGCGGCGGGCCGGAAGACGGGGGCGCTGCCGGCCAGCGTGTACTCGCCGGCGACGAGTTCGGTGATGTCGTAGCCGCCGTCGCGCCCGGTGCGGGTGGAGGCGACGACCTCGCCGTGCACGTTGGTGAGGGTGACGAGCGCGTCCCGCACGGGCGAGCCGTCGGCGGTGAGGACGGTCCCGGCGAGGCGGCCGGCGCCGCCGAGCACCACGTCGAGCTCGACGGGGCGTTCGCCGACGGTGACGGTGACGGCCTGGGGCTGGTGTCCGCCCGCGGCCGCGATGAGGACGTAGGAGCCGGTGCCGGGCGTGCTGAGGGCGTACCGCCCGTCCTCGCCGGTGGCCCCGCGCCCGATCTGCCGTCCCCCGCTGTCGATCAGGGTGAGGGCGGCGCGGGGCACGGTGGTGCCGTCGTGGTGCTGGACGACTCCGGTGACGGGGATGCCCGGGACGAAGGGGGGTTCCTCCTCGGGCGGTGCGGTCCGCGCGGAGGGGATGACGGGGGCTTCGGCGAGGTTTTGGGACACCGGCGGTTTCTCCTTCAGCAGGAAGGCGAGTAAAAGGCCCAGGACGAGGACGGGTACGAGGTACAGGAAGATCCGCGGCATGGCGTCCGCGTAGGCGCGCACGTAGCCGCCGCGGAGCTCGGCGGGCAGGGCGCGGAGCAGCCGCGGGGTGAGCGCGTGCGGGGCGGACGGCCCGCTGCTGCGGCCCGGCCCGCCGGCGAGGCGGTGGGCGAGGAGGGCGCCGAGGGAGGCCACGGCGAGCGCGCCGCCCAGCTGCCGCAGGTACGTGCCGGCGCTGCCGGCGGCGGCGAGGTCCGCGGCGGGCACGGAGTTGCGCACGGCGCGGGCGAGGGCGGGCAGGGCGAGCCCGGTGCCGGCGCCGAGGGCCGCCGTCGCGAGGGCGTAGGCGGGCCAGGTGGTGCCGGTGCCGAGGCGGGAGAGCGCGTACGCACCGGCGGCGGCCGCGGCGCAGCCGGCGGCGGCGAAGAGGCGGCATCGGCCGGTGCGCCGGGCGTACCGCCCGCTGAGGAGGGAGCCGAGGACGGCGCCGGCTGTGAGGGGCAGGAGCAGCAGCCCCGCCCGGACGGCGCCTGCGCCGTCGGCCATCTGCAGGAAGGTGGGCAGACAGCCGACGGCGCCGAAGAGGGCCGCGCCGGTGCCCGCGCCGAGGGCGGCGCAGACGAGGAAGGTGCGGTCGCGGAGGAGGCGGGGCGGGACGAGGGGGTCGGCGGCGAGGTGCTCGACGACGATGAAGAGCAGGGCGGTGCCGAGGGTGGCGGCGGCGAGGCCGAGGACAACGCGCGCGTGCCAGGCGGGGGCGGTCCCGGCCCGGTCGGCCAGCAGGACGGCGCAGACCGAGAAGGCGACGAGGAGCAGGGCGCCGAGGGTGTCGAAGCGCGCCCGGTGCGCGGGCCGGGGGAGCCGCAGCCCGAAGGTGACCGCGAGGAGGGCGAGCAGGCCGAGGGGGACGTTGAGGTGGAAGCACCAGCGCCAGGAGGCGTGGTCGGTGAGGAGGCCGCCGAGCGGCGGTCCGGCGAGGGAGGCGAGTGCGAGGACGGCGGCGGCCGCGCCGAGGCGGCGGCGCCGCTCGCGGGCGGGGGTCAGGTCGGCGATGATCGCGTGGACGGCGGCCAGGACGCCGCCGCCGCCGATGCCCTGGAGGGCGCGGAAGGCGAGGAGCTGGTCCATGGTCTGCGCCCGGGCCGCGAGGGCGGAGCCGGCGACGAGGAGGACGACGGCGAAGGCGAAGACGCCCTTGCGGCCGGCGGTTTCGCCGAGCCGGCCGTGCACGGGAACGGCGACGGCGGAGCCGAGCAGGTAGGCCGTGATGATCCAGGTGGCCCGGCCGGCGCCGTGCAGGTCTCCGGCGATGGCCGGGAGCGCGGTGGCGACGACGGTCTGGTCGATCGCGGCGAGGAACAGTGCGAGCAGCAGGCCGGCGAGGACCACGCCCAACCGTCCCCGGACGGTGGGGGGTTCGGGGGGCGCCGGAGGTGCGGGGGCGGCCTCGGGTGCGAGCAGGACGGGCACCGGCGGCCCGTCGCTCTGTACCAAAGTGGTCCCACCCACGTGCCGCTCCCCTCGTAGCACCTGCTATCGCCGCCCTTTTCTCGCATTTCGCGACAACGGCGGGCAACCGAGGGGATTGACCCGAGAGACCATCGGTGGGGCTTTTGCGCCGGTCGGAGGCATACGGCGGCCCCCTGCGACGCCGGGGGAAACCACCCGAAACGGTGAAGCCCGGACCGCGACCGGTCCGGGCTTCCACCGACTGCCTCTCGGCCGTGCGCCGCCTACTTCTCGGTCTCCGCGGCCAGCTTGTCGAGGACGGCGTCGTAGATGCGGCCGAGGCCCTTGGGGGCGAAGGTGCGCTCGAAGAAGCCGCCGATGCCGCCGGCGCCGTTCCACACGGTGCTGACGACGACCCGCGCCCTGCCCTCGCCGGCCGGGGTGACGGTCCAGGTGGTGACCATGGAGGAGTTGCGGTCCTTCTCGACCAGCTGCCCGGTGGTGGGCTCGGCGACCTCCAGCAGGCAGTCGCGGACGCGCTTGCTGGTGGCCTGGAGCTTCCAGTGCACGAGGGTGCCCTCGCCGTCCCCGCCCTCGCGCACCTCGTACTCGCTGAAGTGCTCGGGCAGCAGCTTGGCCCGGGTGCCGGTGTAGTCCGCCAGCGCGTCGAACACCTCCTCCGGGTCCGCCGCGATGATCCGCTCCGTCGTGGCCTCGACCTGGCCCATGGCTGCCCTCCGGGACATGTGAAAAAGCTGTGCTTGCCGTACCTGCTTCGCGGCACAGCCAACCACCAACGCCACACCCGCCCAAATCCGGGCCCCCTCGCCCCGCGCGAACATATGTTCTAATCTCGACGGGAGGGATCGAACGTTCGAACGAATGATGCGAAGGAGGTGCCATGCGCTGGTCCAACCTCGGCGGCGACGGCGCCGACGACGGCCCGGGCGCGCTCTTCGGCACGGACGTGGTGACGCGCACCCTCGACACCCCCGAGTTCCGCGGGATCACCTTCCACGAGGTCCGGGCGAAGACGATCGTCAACCGGGTGCCGGGCGCCTCCCGGATGCCCTTCGAGTGGACGGTGAACCCCTACCGTGGCTGCACGCACGCGTGCGTGTACTGCTTCGCCCGCAAGACGCACGGCTACCTCGACCTGGACACCGGCCTCGGCTTCGACACCCAGATCGTCGTCAAGGTCAACGCCCCCGAGGCGCTCCGCCGCGAGCTGGCGGCCCCGCGCTGGCGCGGCGAGCACATCGCCATGGGCACCAACGTCGACTGCTACCAGCGCGCCGAGGGCCGCTACCGCCTGATGCCCGGCATCATCTCCGCCCTGCGCGAGCGCGCGAACCCGTTCTCGGTGCTCACCAAGGGGACGCTGATCCTGCGCGACCTGGAGCTGCTGCGCGAGGCCGCCGCCGTCACCGACGTCGGGGTGTCGATGTCCGTCGGCTTCCTCGACCACGAGCTGTGGCGCACGGTCGAGCCCGGCACCCCCTCGCCCGCGCGCCGGCTCGACGCCGTCCGGACGCTCACCGGGCACGGCATCCCCTGCGGGGTGCTGATGGCGCCGGTGATCCCCTTCCTCGGCGACTCCCCCGAGCAGCTGCGGGCGACGGTGCGCGCCGTCGCCGCCTCCGGCGCCACCTCGGTCACCCCGCTCGTGCTGCACCTGCGGCCGGGCGCCCGCGAGTGGTTCACGGCCTGGCTGGCCCGCCACCACCCGCACCTGGTGCGGCGCTACGAGACGATGTACGCGGACGGCGCCTACGCCCCGAAGTGGTACCAGCGGCGCATCACCCGGCAAGTCCACGAATACGCAACCGAATTCGGCATAGGCCCGACGGGCCCCGGCCGCCACCGCCGTATCCCCGCGGCACCGCCGCAGGACCCGGGCCCGACGCCTCCGCAGGCGACTCAGCTCACCCTGCTGTGAGGGACGCCGCCGGGGCGTCGGCCCCGCCCGTCACATGAGCCGCTCCAGCGCCTCCTGTGCCGCCGCCCGGAGGCGGTCGTGTTCGCGGGCCGCGACCAGGGCGTCCTCCGCCCGCCGGTCCCCCAGGGCGCCCAGGCCCTCCACGCAGGCGCGGGCTATCGGCCAGCAGTGGTCGCGGGCCGCCAGCAGCCGTTCGAGCGTGGCCAGCAGGGCGGGGACGGACTCGGGGGCGCGCAGCTCGGTCAGCAGGCGGACGGGGTGCAGGGCGTAGGCGGTGCGCAGCGGGTTGGTGGCGAGGGCCGCGGCCGCGCGGGCGGTGCGGGGGTCGCCGAGGCGGGCGAGGACGAAGGCGGCGGTGGCGCAGCGCACCGGCTCGCGGTAGTTGAGGAGCAGGATCAGCGTCTCGAAGGCCCGCCGGTCGCCCTCCGCCCCCAGGACGAAGGCGGCGATCTCGCGGGCCCACAGCGGTTGTTCGGGGGCGACCAGCATCCCGGCGAGCTCGTCGCGCCGCGCGCGCCGGGCGGGGGGTCCGCCCTCGCGCGAGCGGACGAGCGCGAGGAGCCGCTCGAACTCCGAGAACTCGGCCGACGTGCCCAGTTCGGCCCGCACCCGTTTCACCAGCGCACGGAATTCCTCTTCTGCCCTCTCGGCTCCTGTCACTGCCCGCTTCTCCTCCCCGAGTGGCCTGCGCCACATCGTAAGTCGCCGGCCCCGCCCCTGGCGCTCTTGGTTACCCGTGAGTTAATCTCCCGGCAAGAGCGGTACCCCCGCTCGGGCGGCCTGGTGACGCAGCCGCCCGCTGCTTTCGACGTCGGTTCGTCGGTTCGGCCCGTCGAGTACGGCACGGCCCCGGGACAGGGCCTGCCGGTCGCACAACTCCCTTTCCGTGGTCGCCCCTTACCCGTACGTACCCGGAAATACCGCACCCGGAAAATCCCGCAGCCGCCGCGGCCCGCCGGGGCCGCCCGCCTGCACCGGCAACCGACCGATGCATCCCCGCGCCCGGGGAACACCTTCTGGAGTCTCGCGATGGACCGTACGTCCACCCCTGAGCCGTCCCCCTCCTCCCCCTCCCCCCTGAGGACCGTCGCCGTCGTCGGCCTCGGCACCATGGGCACCGGCATCGCCGAAGTCCTCGTCCGGGCCGGCCGCGAGGTCGTCGGGATCGACGTCTCCGAGGCCGCGGCGGCGCACGCCGTCCGCGCGCTGGAAACCGCCACCGCCCGCGCGGTGCGCCGCGAGCGCATCACGGAGGACGAGCGGCGGGCCGCGCTCGCCCGCTTCCGCACGGCCACGGACCTGCAGGCCGCGGCCGGCGCCGACCTGGTGATCGAGGTCGTGCCCGAGGACTACGCCGTCAAGCACGAGGTGTTCACCGCCCTGGACGCGATCGTGCGCCCGGAGACGATCCTGGCGACGGGCACCAACGCCCTGTCCGTGACCCGGCTGGCCGCCGACTCGGCCCGCCCGGAGCGCGTCCTCGGGATGCACTTCTTCAACCCGGCGCCGGCGATGAAGCTGGTGGAGGTGGTCCGCACGGTCCTGACCGCGGACGACGTGCACGCCACGGTCCGCGCGGTCTGCGCGAAGGTGCGCAAGCACGCCGTGGACTGCGGCGACCGGGCCGGGTTCATCGTCAACGCCCTGCTGTTCCCGTACCTGAACAACGCGGTCAAGATGGTGCAGGAGCACTACGCGAGCCCGGACGACATCGACGCGGCCATGAAGCTCGGCGGCGGCTATCCGATGGGGCCCTTCGAGCTGCTCGACGTCGTGGGGCTGGACGTGTCCCTGGCCATCGAGAAGGTCCTGCACCGCGAGTTCCGCGACCCCGGGCTCGCTCCGGCGCCCCTGCTGGAGCACCTGGTGGCGGCGGGCTGCCTGGGGCGCAAGACGGGCCGCGGCTTCCGCGAGTATGCGAAGGCCTGACCGGACCGCGCGCGAGCGCGACGTGGGCTGGGGCGGACTGCTCGAACCCGGGGACGGTCCGCCCCGGCACGCCCGTACGGACGCGTGTTACGTTCCCCACATGCCCCAGCCCGCCAAGGCCGTCCGCACCCCGCGCACGGCCGGAGAAGTACCCCGCGAGACCAGAGACCCGCACCCCGACACCGAGAGCGCCGGCAGCCGCCGCGCCGCCGCCCAGCGGCTCACCATGCGCCGCAAACTCGCCGCGGCCGCGATGGAGTTGTTCGCGACGAAGGGCTACGAGGCGACGACCGTCGACGAGATCGCGGCCGCGGCCGGCGTCGCCCGCCGGACGTTCTTCCGCCACTTCCGCTCCAAGGAAGAGGCCATCTTCCCCGACCACGACGACACCCTGGTGCGGGCCGCGGGGGTGCTGGACGCGGCCCCGCCGCACGAGAACCCCCTCGACACCGTCTGCCGGGGCATCAAGGAGGTCATGCGGATGTACGCGGCCTCCCCCGCCGTCTCCGTGGAGCGCTACCGCCTGACCCGCGAGGTGCCGGCCCTGCGCGAGCGCGAGATCGCCTCCGTGGCCCGCTACGAGCGGCTCTTCACCCGCTACCTCCTCGGCCACTTCGACGAGAGCGCCCACCACGTCGGCGACGACGACCCGCTGCTCGCCGAGGTCGCCGCCTCGGCCGTCGTCACCGCGCACAACCACGTGCTGCGGCGCTGGCTGCGCGGCGGCGGCCAGGGCGACGTGGAGACCCAGCTCGACCACGCGTTCGCGATCGTGCGGGAGACCTTCGGCACGGGCATCGGGGCCGGGCGCGCCCGGGCGGAGGACGGCCCGGCCGCCTCGGCGCGGACCGAGGGCGAGGTCCTGGTGACCGTGGCCCGGACGGACGCGCCGCTGGGCGAGGTCATGCGGGCGATCGAGAAGGCGCTCAAGACGAAGTAGAACAAAAACTCTCATTTACTGACGAAGGCCGCCCCCTCGGGGCGGCCTTCGTTGCTCATACGTGCCTTCCGGATGACATCTGAGAGAAATTGTTGGCACCGAGTGTCTTGTCGTGTGGCACGCGGTGCCATACGTTGTCGGTGTCCGGGCGGCCGGCGCGCAGACGACAACCGTCGTGCGCCGGCTGTCCCCACAAGAACGCTGTGCGCCCGGACGCCTGCGTCACAGGCATTTCCCAGCGCGCCCACCGGCGCCGCATCACCGCACAAGGCACCGCCCCGCACCACCGCCGAACCGACGGCACCGCCTCTGCTCCACCCTCTGCACCACCCCCGACGTTCCCTCAAGCCGTTTCCCGACGTGCTTCGCCGGAGGCAATACCGTGAACCAGATACTCGACGCGATCCTCGCGCCGGACACCACGTCCGAGGACTTCGCAGCCCTGACCGTCCCCGAGTCCTACCGCGCGGTCACCGTGCACAAGGACGAGGCCGGCATGTTCGAGGGCCTGACCACCCGCGAGAAGGACCCGCGCAAGTCGCTGCACGTCGAGGAGGTGCCGGTGCCCGAACTCGGGCCCGGCGAGGCGCTCGTGGCCGTCATGGCCAGCTCGGTGAACTACAACTCCGTCTGGACCTCGATCTTCGAGCCGCTGTCCACCTTCGCCTTCCTGGAGCGCTACGGAAAGCTCTCCCCGCTCGCCAAGCGGCACGACCTGCCGTACCACGTCATCGGCTCCGACCTCGCGGGCGTCGTGCTGCGCACCGGCCCCGGCGTCAACGCCTGGAAGCCCGGCGACGAGGTCGTCGCCCACTGCCTGTCCGTGGAGCTGGAGTCCGCCGACGGCCACGACGACACGATGCTCGACCCCGAGCAGCGCATCTGGGGCTTCGAGACCAACTTCGGCGGCCTGGCGGAGATCGCGCTGGTGAAGTCCAACCAGCTGATGCCGAAGCCGCGCCACCTGAGCTGGGAGGAGGCCGCGGCCCCGGGCCTGGTCAACTCCACCGCCTACCGCCAGCTCGTCTCCCGCAACGGCGCCGGCATGAAGCAGGGCGACAACATCCTGATCTGGGGCGCGAGCGGCGGACTCGGCTCGTACGCCACCCAGTTCGCGCTCGCCGGCGGCGCCAACCCCATCTGCGTGGTCTCCAGCGACAAGAAGGCGGAGATCTGCCGGCGGATGGGCGCCGAGGCGATCATCGACCGCTCCGCCGAGGGCTACAAGTTCTGGAAGAACGAGCACGAGCAGGACCCGCGCGAGTGGAAGCGCCTCGGCAAGCGCATCCGCGAACTGACCGGCGGCGAGGACGTCGACATCGTCTTCGAGCACCCGGGCCGCGAGACCTTCGGCGCCTCGGTCTACGTCACCCGCAAGGGCGGCACGATCGTCACCTGCGCCTCGACCTCCGGCTACAACCACGAGTACGACAACCGCTACCTGTGGATGTCGCTGAAGCGGATCGTCGGCTCGCACTTCGCCAACTACCGCGAGGCGTGGGAGGCCAACCGCCTGATCGCCAAGGGGAAGATCCACCCCACGCTGTCGAAGACGTACCGCCTGGAGGACACCGGGCAGGCCGCGTACGACGTGCACCGCAACCTCCACCAGGGCAAGGTCGGCGTGCTCGCGCTGGCCCCCGAGGAGGGGATGGGCGTCCGCGACGAGGAGATGCGGGCCCGGCACATCGACGCCATCAACCGCTTCCGGAACGTGTGAGAGCACTGGAATGACTGAGCGTCAGAAGGACCGGCCCTGGCTCATGCGGACCTACGCCGGGCACTCCACCGCCGAGGCGTCCAACGAGCTCTACCGGCGCAACCTCGCCAAGGGCCAGACCGGTCTCTCGGTCGCCTTCGACCTGCCGACGCAGACCGGCTACGACTCCGACCACATCCTCGCCCGCGGCGAGGTCGGCCGGGTCGGCGTGCCGGTCGCGCACCTCGGCGACATGCGGCGGCTGTTCCGGGAGATCCCGCTGGAGCAGATGAACACCTCCATGACCATCAACGCCACCGCCATGTGGCTGCTGGCCATGTACCAGGTGGTCGCGGAGGAGCAGGGCGCCGACATCACCCGGCTGCAGGGGACGACGCAGAACGACATCGTCAAGGAGTACCTCTCGCGCGGGACGCACGTCTTCCCGCCGGGGCCGTCCCTGCGGCTGACCACCGACATGATCACGTACACGGTCAACAACATCCCGAAGTGGAACCCGATCAACATCTGCAGCTACCACCTGCAGGAGGCGGGGGCCACTCCGGTCCAGGAGATCTCGTACGCGATGTCCACCGCGATCGCCGTGCTCGACGCGGTGTTCGCCTCCGGTCAGGTTCCCGAGGACCGCAAGGGCGACGTCGTCGCCCGCATCTCCTTCTTCGTCAACGCGGGCGTCCGGTTCGTCGAGGAGATGTGCAAGATGCGGGCGTTCGGCCGCATCTGGGACCGGATCACCCGCGAGCGCTACGGCATCGAGAACCCCAAGCAGCGCCGCTTCCGCTACGGCGTCCAGGTCAACTCCCTCGGTCTGACCGAGGCCCAGCCGGAGAACAACGTCCAGCGCATCGTCCTGGAGATGCTGGCCGTGACCCTCTCCAAGGACGCCCGCGCCCGCGCCGTGCAGCTGCCGGCCTGGAACGAGGCCCTGGGCCTGCCCCGGCCCTGGGACCAGCAGTGGAGCCTGCGGATCCAGCAGGTCCTCGCACACGAGAGCGACCTGCTGGAGTACGACGACATCTTCGCCGGCTCGCACGTGATCGAGGCCAAGGTGTCCGGCCTGGTCGCCGAGTGCCTGGAGGAGATCGAGCGGATCCAGGGCATGGGCGGCGCGATGGCGGCCGTCGAGTCCGGCTACCTGAAGTCGCAGCTGGTCTCCTCGCACGCCGAGCGCCGGGCCCGGATCGAGGCCGGCGAGGAGAAGATCGTCGGCGTCAACTGCTACGAGTCGACCGAGCCCAACCCGCTCACCGCCGACCTCGACACCGCGATCATGACCGTGGACCCGGCCAACGAGGCCCGCGTCGTCGCCTCCCTGCACGCCTGGCGCGACGACCGCGACGAGACCCGCGCCCAGGAGTCGCTGTCCGCGCTGAAGAAGGCGGCGGCCGGCTCGGACAACCTCATGGCGGCCACCCTGGAGTGCGTCCGCGCGGGCGTGACGACCGGCGAGTGGTCCTGGGCCCTGCGCGACGTCTTCGGGGAGTTCCGGGCTCCCACGGGCGTGAGCAGCGCCCCCGTGGCGGTCACCGCGGAGGCCGGCACCCCGCTGGCCGCCGTCCGCGCCAAGGTGACCCGTACGGCCGACGAGCTGGGCAGCGGCAAGCTGCGCCTGCTCGTCGGCAAACCCGGCCTGGACGGCCACTCCAACGGCGCCGAGCAGATCGCCGTCCGCGCGCGCGACGCCGGCTTCGAAGTGGTCTACCAGGGCATCCGGCTGACCCCGGAGCAGATCGTCTCGGCGGCCGTCGCCGAGGACGTGCACTGCGTCGGCCTGTCGATCCTCTCGGGATCGCACGCCGAGCTCGTCCCCGACGTGCTGGCGCGGCTGCGCGCCACGGGGGCCGACGACGTCCCCGTCATCGTCGGTGGCATCATCCCGTCCGCGGACGCCACCGCCCTGCGGGCGGCCGGCGTCGCCGCGGTCTTCACCCCCAAGGACTTCGGCATCACGGAGATCATCGGCCGTATCGTCGACGAGATCCGGAAAGCGAACCACCTCGACCCGTTGGAGGTCCCCGCATGATTACGCCCGCCCCGGTGAACCGGCTGCGCCCGCGCCGCTCGTGCCTCGCGGTCCCCGGCAGCAACCCGCGCTTCCTGGAGAAGGCCCAGGGCCTCCCCGCCGACCAGGTCTTCCTCGACCTCGAGGACGCCTGCGCCCCGCTTGCCAAGGAGGGCGCCCGCCACTCGATCGTCGACGCGCTCAACAACGGCGACTGGACGGGCAAGACCCGGGTGGTCCGCGTGAACGACTGGACGACGCACTGGACGTACCGGGACGTCGTCACGGTCGTCGAGGGCGCGGGCCCCAACCTCGACTGCATCATGCTGCCGAAGGTCCAGGACGCCCAGCAGGTCGTCGCCCTGGACCTGCTGCTGACCCAGATCGAGAAGACCATGGGCTTCGAGGTCGGCCGCATCGGCATCGAGGCGCAGATCGAGAACGCCAAGGGCCTGGTGAACGTGGACGCGATCGCCGCCGCGTCGCCGCGCATGGAGACGATCGTCTTCGGCCCGGCCGACTTCATGGCCTCGATCAACATGAAGTCCCTGGTCGTCGGCGAGCAGCCGCCCGGCTACCCGGCGGACGCCTACCACTACATCCTGATGCGGATCCTGATGGCGGCCCGCGCCCACGACCTGCAGGCCATCGACGGCCCCTACCTCCAGATCAAGAACGTGGACGGCTACAAGGACGTCGCCCGCCGGGCCGCGGCCCTCGGCTTCGACGGCAAGTGGGTGCTGCACCCCGGCCAGGTGGAGGCGGCCAACGAGGTCTTCTCCCCCACGCAGGAGGACTACGACCACGCCGAGCTGATCCTGGACGCCTACGACTGGTGCACCTCCGAGGCCGGCGGCAAGAAGGGCTCGGCGATGCTCGGCGACGAGATGATCGACGAGGCCAGCCGCAAGATGGCGCTGGTGATCGCGGGCAAGGGCCGTGCGGCGGGGATGACGCGCACGTCGAAGTTCGAGATCCCGGAGGCCTGAGCACGATGCAGTTCGGCCGGACTTACGAAGAGTTCACCGTCGGCGACGTCTACAAGCACTGGCCCGGAAAGACCGTCACCGAGTACGACGACCATTTGTTCTGTCTGCTGACCATGAACCACCACCCGCTGCACATGGACGGCAACTACGCGGAGAAGACGACCGATTTCGGCAAGAATGTCGTGGTCGGCAACTACGTCTACTCCCTGCTGCTGGGCATGTCCGTCCCGGACGTCTCGGGCAAGGCCATCGCCAACCTGGAGGTGGAGTCGCTGAAGCACATCGCGCCCACCTTCCACGGCGACACCATCTACGGCGAGACGAAGGTGCTCGGCAAGACGCCGTCGAAGTCGAAGAGCGACCGCGGGATCGTCCACGTCGAGACCATCGGCTACAAGCAGGACGGCACCGTGGTCTGCACCTTCCGGCGCAAGGTGATGGTGCCCACCGCCACGTACATCGAGGAGCGCGGCGGGGAGCAGCCCGGCCGCCCCGAGCCGATCATCCGGGAGAAGTGAGATGGGCCGCCTGGCGCAGACCGACGGGCTGACGGACGTCCAGCAGGAAATCCTGGCAACGGTCCGTGACTTCGTCGACAAGGAAATCATCCCGGTGGCCACCGAGCTGGAGCACCGTGACGAGTACCCCACCCGGATAGTCGAGGGGCTGAAGGAACTCGGGGTGTTCGGCCTGATGATCCCGGAGGAGTACGGCGGCCTCGGTGAGTCCCTTCTCACATATGCGCTGTGCGTCGAGGAGATCGCCCGGGGCTGGATGAGCGTGTCGGGGATCATCAACACCCACTTCATCGTGGCCTACATGATCAAGCAGCACGGCACCCAGGAACAGAAGGACTATTTCCTGCCAAAGATGGCGGCGGGCGACATCAGGGGTGCTTTCTCGATGTCGGAGCCCGGCCTGGGCTCGGATGTGTCGGCAATCACATCGAAGGGTGTGCGCGACGGCGACGCGTACGTCCTCAACGGCCAGAAGATGTGGCTGACCAACGGCGGCACGTCCACGCTGGTGGCCGTGTTGTGCAGGACGGACGAGGGCCACCCGGAGGGGACCGCCCCGCACAAGTCGATGACCACCTTCCTGATCGAGAAGGAACCGGGGTTCGGCGAGGTCAAGCCGGGTCTGACCATCCCCGGAAAGATCGACAAAATGGGCTACAAGGGCGTCGACACCACCGAACTGATCATGGACGGCCTGCGCGTTCCGGCCGACCGCGTGCTCGGCGGGGTCACGGGCCGGGGCTTTTACCAAATGATGGACGGCGTCGAGGTGGGCCGGGTGAATGTCGCAGCGCGTGGCTGCGGCGTCGCTCAGCGCGCGTTCGAGCTGGGCGCGGCCTACGCGCAGCAGCGGCACACCTTCGGAAAACCCATCGCGCAACACCAGGCCATCCAGTTCAAACTTGCCGAAATGGGGACAAAGGTCGAAGCGGCGCATGCGATGATGGTGAATGCGGCCCGGAAGAAGGACTCGGGCCGTCGCAACGATCTCGAGGCCGGAATGGCCAAGTACCTGGCCTCCGAGTACTGCAAGGAGGTGGTGGAGGACGCTTTCCGTATCCACGGCGGATACGGGTTCTCCAAGGAGTACGAGATCGAGCGCCTCTACCGAGAGGCCCCCATGCTGCTCATCGGTGAAGGGACGGCAGAGATCCAGAAAATGATCATCGGCCGCCGGCTACTCGAGGAGTACCGGATCCAGGGATAAATATCCGATTAGGGGTGATTTGACCGAGAAGAAGATCACACCCAGTCATCGGAGTTCGGCCATCTACTGGCCCTGGCGCTTAGCCAGTTGCCGGTCGCAACCGATAGCATCCCCGGAAAGCCGCCGTCCCCCAATCGTTTCGCGGCACCCTCCGCTACGAAGGTCACCCATGCCCCACAGCTCTTCCTCTGCACACCGCGACAGCCTCGCCGGCGTACGCCTCGCGCGCGGAGCATCGCCGTGGCTTCTTCCGACCGTCGCCACGGCGGCGGTCAGCCTCACCCGTGCCCGGCGCTCCGGGCGCTGGGCGGCGCTGGCCGTGCCCACCACCGCGCTCGCGGCGGGCATGCTGTGGTTCTTCCGCGACCCCGATCGCGAGATCGCCAAGGGCCGGGTCATCTCCCCGGCCGACGGCGTGGTGCAGAGCATCATGCCGTGGAAGGACGGCCGGACCCGCGTCGCCATCTTCATGAGCCCGCTGAACGTCCACGTCAACCGCGCCCCCCTGGCCGGCACCGTGACGTCGGTCGAGCACATCCCCGGCGGCTTCGTTCCGGCGTTCAACAAGGAGAGCGAGAACAACGAGCGCGTCGTCTGGCACTTCGACACCGAGCTCGGCGACATCGAGATGGTGCAGATCGCCGGCGCCGTGGCCCGGCGGATCGTGCCCTACCTCCCCACGGACACCAAGGTGGAGCAGGGTGAGCGGATCGGTCTGATCCGTTTCGGTTCGCGCGTCGACCTCTACCTCCCGGAGGGCGTCGAGGTCGCGGTGGAGGTCGGACAGAAGACCACGGCGGGGGTGACACGCCTTGACCGTGATTGATCAAGAGGCATCCTGGGTGCCCGAGGCGGACGAGGCCGAGGACACGGAGGACATGCCCCTGTCCACCCGGCTCTCAATAGCGGACACGCTCACGCTGGGCAACGCGATCTGCGGGTTCATGGCGGTGTACTTCACCACCACCGGCGTCCTCATCCCCCACCTCACGGGGAACGAGGACGGCGGCATGGCCCGCCACAGCGCGGCCACCGCGGTGATACTGATGCTGCTGGCGTCGGTCTTCGACCTCTTCGACGGGCTCGTGGCGCGCAAGCTGCGCAGCTCGGCGATGGGCGCGGAGCTGGACAACCTCTCCGACCTGATCAGCTTCGGGCTCGCCCCGGCGTACTTCGTGGTCGTGTGGGGCATGGTCGCCGACGACGCCCACCAGCGGGTGTCGGCCGTGGCGGCCGTGGTGGTCCTGCTGGCGGTCGTCCTCAGACTGGCGCGCTTCTCGTGCGTCCAGCTGCGGGACGGCATCTTCCAGGGCATGCCGAGCCCCTTCGGGGCGCTGACCGTCGTCTCGATCGTGCTGCTGGAGCTGCCCTTCGTCCCGACGCTGCTGGCGATCGTGGGCGTGGCGTGGCTGATGGTGAGCCGTGTCGAGTACCCGAAGCCGCGGGGGCGCCTCGCGGTGGCGATGCTCAGCTGGATCGTGCTCAGCATGGGCCTGCTGGCGGCCTGGGCGTTCGACGCGCCCGGCGGTGAGCTCCTGCTCCAGACGGGCTGCGCGCTCCAGGTCGTCCTGGGCGCGGTGATCCCCCTGTTCGCCACGGCGCGCCGGGTGAACACGTTCCGCGACAACCGCCGCGAGGCGAGGGCGACGCAGCTGCCGTAGCGACTGCGTCGCGGGGTGACCACGAGTGGGTGGTCCCGAACCTCCGGGTTCGGGACCACCCACTCGGCGTTTTCGGGTGCCTCGCCTCGCGGGGCGGTCACGTTCACGTTCGGTGCCCGTCCGGGTCCTGAGGCGGACGGGCACCACCGGGCACCGCCGGGCACCTCCGGTGGGGGTTGCGCGCCGTTGCGGCGGGTTTTCTCTGCCTGCGGCAGAGGCGGCGTGGAGCCGGCCGAGAGGCCCGGCTCTCGCCTCCGCCGGGGGTACGGCAGGGTCGAGAGGCCTCGCCTCTCACTCCCGCCGCAACGGCGCGCAACCCCCACCCGACGTGTCCGGCGGTGCCGTACCTACGGGTCGTGCGTACCGGTCGTGCCTACAGGCCGCGCCTACGAGAGGCAGTCCCCCGCGATGCGCTCCGCGAGGCGCTCCAGCAGCGGCCCGGCGAGGGCCATGCAGCGCCCGGGGTCCGGCTCCAGGTCCGTCAGGGCGTACGCACGCCCGATCCCCGCGCCCTGGAGCGCAGAGCTCTCCAGGGCCAGGCGACCGCAGACCGCCACGACCGGCACGCCCCGCTCGCGGGCCGCCGCGGCCACCCCCGCGGGCGCCTTGCCGTGGAGGGTCTGGGCGTCCAGGGACCCCTCTCCCGTGATCACGAGGTCCGCGTCCTTCAGGGCGTCGGCGAAGCCGAGGACGTCGAGCATGACCTCGATGCCGAGCCGGAAGCCCGCGCCGAGCCCGGCCAGCGCCCCGTACCCGAGCCCGCCCGCGGCACCGGCGCCGGGCGCGCCCGCGAGCGCGCCGCCGTCGAGCACGGCGGCGTAGTGCGCGAGGGCGGCGTCCAGCAGGGCCACGTCGTCCGCTCCGGCGCCCTTCTGCGGGCCGTAGACGGCCGCGGCGCCCGCCGGGCCGGTCAGGGGGTTGCGGACGTCGCTCGCGAGGACCAGGGCCGTGGTGCGCAGCCGCGGGTCGAGGCCGGAGAGGTCGGCCGTGGCGAGGCCGGCGAGGGCCGCGCCGCCGGGGCCGACCGGCGTGCCGGAGGCGTCGAGGAGCCGCGCACCGAGCGCGCTCAGCATCCCGGCCCCGCCGTCCGTGGAGGCGCTGCCGCCGATCCCGAGGATCACCGTGCGGGCCCCCGCGTCGAGCGCGGCCCGCAGCAGTTCGCCCGTGCCGTAGGTGGTGGCCGTGAGGGGCGCGGGGACCCCGCCGGGGAGCCGCCGCAGCCCGGACGCCTCGGCCATCTCCACGACGGCGGTGGCGCCGCGCAGCGCGAACGCGGCGGTGACCGGGTCCCCCGCCGGCCCGGTCACCCGCACCTCGCGGCGCTCGAACCCGGCCGCCAGGGCGGCGTCGACCGTGCCGTCCCCGCCGTCGGCGACGGGCAGCTCGCCGACGACGAGCCGCCGGCCGGCGGCGTCCGCGCCGCGCCGGAGCCCGGCGGCGACGTGCCGGGCGACCTCGGCGGCCGTCAGGGACCCCTTGAACTTGTCCGCGGCGATCAGCACCCGTACCGCGTCCGTCATCGCGCGCCACCCCTCGCATCGGGCCCGGCCCGCCCTCGCAGGGCCGCGCGGACCGGACCCTACCGGGGCGGATCCGCCCTTGCCCATGGCCGTGCACGGCGTGCCAGTCCGTCCGATTCCGTACTCTTCCGGCCATAGTGGGGCGTCATGAGCACCGATGTGCACGATCCGGCCGGCCCGCCCTCCCCTGCCGTTCCGGGCGGCGGGGAGGAGCCCCCGGACCCGGCGCTGGTCGCGATCGGCGGCGCCGCGGTGCTCGCGGTCGTCGCGTGGGCGGCGCTGGGCAAGCACTCCTTCGACCGGGTGACGAAGTCGGCGCTGGACTGGGTACTGTCCAACTTCGCCTGGCTGTTCGTGATCGCCGCCGACGTCTTCCTCGTCCTGTGCGTGGTCATCGCCTTCAGCCGCTTCGGCCGGATCCGGCTCGGCCGGGACGACGACCGGCCCGAGTTCGGCAACCTCGCGTGGATCGCGATGATGTTCAGCGCGGGCATGGGCATCGGCCTGATGTTCTACGGCGTCGGCGAACCGCTCCTGCACTTCGTCTCGCCGCCCCCGGGCAGCGGCATCACGGCGAACACGCCCGCGGCGGCCCGCACGGCGCTGGAGTACTCGTTCTTCCACTGGACCCTGCACCCGTGGGCGATCTACGGCATGGCCGGCCTCGCGCTCGCCTACGCCGGCTTCCGCAAGGGCCGCGGCAACCGGCTGAGCTCGGCGTTCGTGCCGCTGCTCGGCGAGGAGCGGGCGGCGGGCTGGCCGGGCCGGGTCATCGACCTGCTCGCGGTCTTCGCGACCGTGTTCGGCACGGCGACCAGCCTGGGCCTGGGCGCCCTCCAGGTGTCCAAGGGGCTCAACATCACGACGGGCGTGCAGGACACCACTTCCCTGGAGCTGGTGATCATCGGCGGGCTGTCGGCCGCGTTCGTGCTGTCGGCCTTCTCCGGGCTGCACAAGGGCGTGAAGTGGCTCAGCACGCTCAACATCGCGCTGGCCGCCTGCCTGATGCTCTTCGTCTTCCTCCTCGGCCCCACCGTCTTCGTCCTGAACACCATCCCCGCGGCCACCGGCGGCTATCTGCACGACCTGCTGACGCTCGCGACCCGTACGGGCGCGTTCACCGACTCGAAGTGGCTCGGCGCGTGGACGATCTTCTACTGGGCGTGGTGGCTGTCGTGGGCGCCGTTCGTGGGCACCTTCATCGCCCGGATCTCGCGCGGGCGGACGATCCGCGAGTTCCTCGTCGGCGTGCTGCTCGTGCCCAGCGGGGCGACGGTGGTGTGGTTCTGCGTGATGGGCGGGAGCGCACTGCGGCTGGACATGACGGGCGCGGCCGACATGGCCGGGACCGTCAAGGACGGCGCGGAGGCGTCCTTGTTCGCGCTCCTGGACACCCTGCCGGTGGAGACGCTCACCTCGTGGATCGCGATGGCGCTGGTGATGACGTACTTCATCACCAGCGCGGACTCCGCGTCCCTGGTGATGGGCTCGCTCTCCAGCCGGGGCGCGCTGCACCCGCGCACGTGGCTGGTGGTGACGTGGGGGGTGCTGATGGCGGCGGTGGCGGCGGTCCTGCTGGTGGCCGGCGGGCTGCAGTCGCTGCAGTCGGCGACGATCCTGGTCGCGCTGCCGTTCGTACTGGTGATGCTGGCGTTGTGCTGGTCGCTGATGAGGGAGCTGCGCGAGGACCCGGGCGCGGGCCCGGCCCGTCACCACGCGATGCACGGGCTGCGGGACGCGCTGCGGACGATGGTCGGCGACGCGATGGAGGAGCACGCCCCGGGCCCGGTGCGCCACCCTCGGCTGCGCCGGGTCGCGGAGAGCGTCCGCGAGCGCGACGACCGCGACGACGGCCCGAAGGGCGGCGGGCCGCGGGGCTAGGCCCGCGGCCGGGCCGCACGGCACGCCGTCCGGGTCGCCACGCCGTCCGGACGGCGCGTCAGACGGTCTTCACCGTGCCGCCGTCGATGACGTGGTCCGCACCGTTGATGTTGGCCGCCACGTCGGAGAGCAGGAAGGTGATCAGGGCAGCGACCTCGCCGGGCTCGGTGATCCGCGGGCTGGCCATGCCGAAGCGCTGCGGGAGCTGCTCCAGGAACTCGGCGTGGTCGACGCCGGCCGCCGCGGCCACCTTGCCGCCGAACCCCTCCGGGTCCTCCCAGATCGCCGTGCGGACCACGCCCGGCGAGACGGTGTTGACGCGCACGCCCCGCGGCCCGAACTCCTCGGACAGGGACTTGCCGAACGCGGTGAGCGCGGCCTTGGCCACGCTGTAGGCGACGGGTCCGGCGGCGGGGAGCCGCGCGTTGATGGAGGAGACGTTGACGACGGACCCGCGCCGCTCGACCAGGGAGGGCAGGGCGGCGCGGCTGACGCGCACGGCGCTGAGGAAGTTGAGCTCGAGGTTCGACTGGAACTCTGCGTCGCCGGAATCGAGGAACCCGCCGAGCACGATCTCGTCGCCGCCGCCGACGTTGTTGACCAGCAGGTCGATCCCGTCCCCGAGCCCGGCGACCGCCTGCTCGACGAGGCGGCGCGCGCCGTCGGGGGTGCTGAGGTCCACGGCGACGGTCACGGCGGCTACCTCCTTCAGCTCGGGGGTGATCGTCCGGGCGGCGCCGACGACCCGTACGCCCTCGGCGGCGAGCGACCGGACGGTGGCGAGGCCGATGCCGCGGCTGGCGCCCGTGACGAGGGCGGTCTTGCCGTTGAGGTGGAGATCCATGAGGACCCTCTTTCTTGACCTGTAGGTACAAAATTTGGGTAAGCGGAAACCAAAGCGGAGCCACGGGAAGAGCCGCCACCCGGAGGGCCTCGAAAGGCCCCGGAAAGCCCCGGAGGGCGCGCCTCAGAGTGCGTCGAGCACCGCATCCACGACGCGGCACAGCCGCTCCCGGCCGCCCTGGGCCCGGGCGATGACCCGCATCCCGACGAGCGCCGCGAGCAGCAGGCTCGCCGCCGCGTCCGCGTCCCGGTCCGGGGCGAACTCGCCCGTGCGCTGCCCGCGCTCGACGGCCGCCTTGAAGGCGCCCTCGGTGCGCTCGAACATGCGGCGTACGAGCTCGGTGGAGGCGTCGTCCCGGCCGCCGAGTTCGGTGGCGGTGTTGACGGCGAAGCAGCCACGGCGGCCGGCCGGCCCGAGGTCGGTCTCGATCAGCAGCTCCAGCGCGGAGCGCAGCAGCGGCCGGACGGGGCCCGACTGGTCGAGCAGCTCGACCAGCGCCGCCGACTGGGTGTCGCGGTAGCGCTCCAGCGTGCGCTCGAAGAGGGCGTGCTTGCTGCCGAAGGCGTTGTAGAGGCTGCCCTTTCCGATGCCGAGCTCGTCGACGAGGTCCTGCGGCGTGGTGGCTGCGTAGCCCTTGCGCCAGAAGACGTCCATGGCCTTGCCGACGGCCACGTCCGGGTCGAACTGCTTGGGTCTTCCCATGGGAGGACCGTATGATTTTTTGACCTGAAGGTCAATTACTTGTCGGTGGTGGTGACGTCGGCGGTGGCGACCCGGCCGGGTTCGCGGAGCGGAGGGCGGGCGGCCCGCCATGCCGGACGGGCCGCCGCCGCTTCGCCGCCCCCGGTCAGGCCACCGGCTGGCAGACGGCGAAGACCCGCAGGTCGACGGCGGCGGGGCTCGTGTTGTTCACGCCCACCAGATAGACGTTCCCGGTGACGCTGGGGTACGCGTCGACCGTCTCCACGCCGCCGATCCGGCCGCCGGGCTGGAAGTAGCCGCCTCCGGCGATCCGTGTGCCGTCGGGGCACGTGGGACTCCTCAGCAGCTGGCGGAGGGACATCGGCGGGACGGTGTAGTCCTGCGCGACGACCTGCATCCGGCCGGAGGCGCCGGGGACGCCCGGCAGACCCGTGGAGCCGGCAGGTCCGACCGGTCCGGTCGGCTTGATGGCGCCGGTGGGCTTGGCAGGTTTTGCGGGCCTGGCGGGCTTCTTGGGCTTCTTGGGTTTGGCGGCGCCGGCGGGCTTGGCGGGCGCGGCAGGCTTGACGGGCACGGCGGGCCCGACAGCACCCGTCGAACCGGGGACGTCCTTGCCTCCCGCGGCGGCGGGCGGGCTCGCCGCGCCCGTGGGACCGGCGGCCCCGGGTGCCCCCTTCGGGTCCGGCGCTCCAGCAGCACCCGCCGGCTTGCCGGAGCTCCCGCTTCCGCCTCCCCTGCAGACCGGAACCAGTCCGGAAACGTGGACGTAGTGAGCGCTCAGCCATCCCTGCCCGTCGGCCAGCCGGTACCAGAGGCCGTCACCCTCCACCCGTCCCCCGGCGGCCTGGCACGCGATGAGCACATGCGCTCCGGGCCCGTAACTGCCGACGACCGGCGCGGAGAGCGCAGGGCTCTTGCGCACCTTCTGACCCATCCGCGAGATCACTTCACCCGGCACTCCACCGCGCGCGTCTCCGTTGCCGTCGGACACCCCTGCGCCCGCCGACGCGCAGAACGTGAACAGCACGCCCAGCGCGACGACACTGCTTCCCGCCACAAAGACCCCGGCGCGTCTCTGTTTTAGCGACATATCGCTCCTTTCACTCCCAGGGACCCGGAATGGCACAGGAACACAGCCGTGGACGCACACCCACGAGGCGAGTCCGGCCCTTGGCCCGGATGCCGCCTCCGCATTCACCCTCGCGAAGGAGGCCCGGGCACAAAAAACGACGCCATTGGAATGACGTACAGAAAAGTCGATAAATCATTAGCTCGACGGCCCGCCCGCCGGCGTCCGGCGAAGGGTCCGAAATATCGATAGATCCATAGGAAAACCCGTCGCCGGGCGGACACCGGACTGCCTACGCTCCCGCCATGAACACCGCCAAGAAGCGCCCGCTGGTGGCCATCCTCAGCGGCGCCGGGATCTCCACGGACTCCGGCATCCCGGACTACCGCGGCCCCAACGGGCTGTGGCGCCGCGACCCGGAGGCCGAGAAGCTCGTCACGTACACGTACTACATGTCCGACCCGGAGATCCGGCGCCGGTCGTGGCGGATGCGGCGCGAGGGGCCCGCGCTGCGCGCCCGGCCGAACGTCGCGCACGAGGCGGTGGTGCGCCTGGAGAAGTCGGGCGTCCCGGTGCGGGTGATCACGCAGAACGTCGACGGGCTGCACCAGCTTGCGGGGATGCCGGAGCGCAAGGTCCTCGAACTGCACGGCTCGGCACGGGCCGTGCAGTGCACCCGCTGCAAGGCGCGTTCCGGCATGGAGGCGGCGCTGGAGCGGGTGGCGGCGGGCGATCCGGACCCGGCGTGCGAGGCGTGCGGCGGCATCCTCAAGTCGGCGACGGTCATGTTCGGCGAGGGTCTGGACCCGGTGATGCTGGGCGAGGCGGTGGCCGTGACCAAGGCGTGCGAGGTCTTCGTCGCCGTCGGCACGAGCCTGCAGGTGCACCCCGCCGCATCGCTGGCGGGACTGGCGGCCGACCACGGCGCGCGGCTCATCATCGTCAACGCGGAGCCGACGCCGTACGACGACCGGGCCGACGAGCTGGTGCGCGAGCCGATCGGGACGGCGCTTCCGGCGCTGCTGGAGCGGATCGCCGCGGGGTAGCCCGCCCGGCCGGACAGGCGGGCGAGCGGGCAGGCGGGCGGACAGGCGGGCAGGCGGACGAGCGCCCGTCAAGGAAAGGTTGACAAAGAGGGGACGTCAAGGAAAGGTTGACGTCATGATCGATTCTTCGCGGTCCGGGGCCGCCTCGCAGTCCACCCTCGCCAACACCGCCATCGCGCTGCTGATGAGCGCCATCGCCCTGATCACGCTCGCCCTGTCGATCTCCGACGACCTCGGCGACCCGGCGTTCTTCGCGCTGATCGCCGCCGAGCTCGTCCTCATCGCCACCATGGGCGCCCTCTACGGGGCGACGCACGCGCAGAGCATCGCCGACACCGCGCAGCGGCAGCGCGACGAGGGGGCCCTGGACGCCCTCGAACCGCTGCACGGCGGCGAGCAGCGATGAGCGAAGTGACGCCGCTCAGCCCGGAAGAGGAAGCCCGCATCCGCGAGGCCATCGCGAGTGCCGTACTCGGCGCACCGGAAGGGCTCGCCGAGTCCCTGGAGCACGACCCGGAGGGCTATCTGCGCCTGGTGGCCGCCACGCGGACCGGCGCCGAGGAGACGAGCCGGCTGCTGCGCGAGGCCGTGCAGCGCGCCCGGGCCGCGGGGCACAGCTGGGACACCATCGGCCGCCTGCTGGGCGTGAGCCGGCAGGCCGCGCAGCAGCGCTTCGCCGCCAAGAGCGGCGCCGTCCCCGAGGGGTCCCCCGAGCGCCGGATCCTCACCCCGCTGACCGCGTTCAACGAAATGGCCGCCCTCGGGGAAGCAGGCCTGGACCGCTGGGAGCTGGTCGAGTTCGGCCCGCTCTACCACGCGGTGGAGGCGTCCGACCGGCAGTGGGAGTACCGCCGCGTCCCGCTCGCGGTCGCCGGCCGCCGGCGGCGCATGGAGGCGGACGGCTGGACCCAGGTCGGCACGGACTCCTTCCCGTGGAGCTACTTCAAGCGCCCGCTGAACCCGTCCGTCAACGACCGTTGACACCTCCACACCTGTCATCCAAAGTTGACAGCATGGCCGGAACGGATGCGAAGGACGCGGTCGGCACCACCGAGGCCGCCATGGACAGCGATCCCCACGTGGGGCTGCGCGCCGTCGCCGCGCTGCGGCGGCTCGTCGAGCGCCTGGAGGCGCTGCAGGTCGACAGCGCGCGCCGGCAGGGCTGGTCCTGGGAGGAGATCGGGGCCGCGCTCGGAGTCAGCAGGCAGGCAGTGCACAAGAAACACGCCAGGAGGTAGGCATGTTCGAACGGTTCACCCGGGATGCACGTGTCGCCGTCGTACAGGCTCAGGAGGAGGCCCGCACGCTGGGTCATCCGTGGATCGGCAGCGAGCACCTGCTGCTCGGCGTCCTCATGCAGGACGGGGCGCCCGGAGTCGCCACGCTGGCCCGGTTCGGCATCACGCCCGAGAGGTGCCGGAGTGCGGTCGCGCCCGCCGGAGCCCTCGGTACGGACGACGCGGAGGCGCTGCGCGCCTTCGGCATCGACCTGGAAGCCGTACGGGCGCAGGCCGAGGGCACGTTCGGGCCGGGGGCCCTGGACCGGCCCGGTCCGCCGGAGGAGAGGCGGCGGCGGTTCCTGCCGTTCGGCCGCCGCCGGAGCGAACCCGGCGGGCAGGGCCACATCCCCTTCACACCCCGCGCGAAGAAGGCCTTGGAGCGTTCCCTGCGCGAGGCCCTGGCCCGCAAGGAACGCCACATCGGCGCGGAACACGTCCTCCTGGGCATCCTCCACCCGGACGACAAGGTGACGGGCGGCGTCCTGCGGAAGCTGGGGACCGACGCCGTCGCCGTACGGAACGGGATCCTGGCGGACCTGCCGGGCGCCGCCTGAGCAGCCTGCACCTGAGCGGCTCTGCGCCGCCCGGCCGCACGGCGCCCGCCTACCGCGTGCGCAGCCTCCTCCACACCGCCTTCGCCGCGTGGTGCCCGCACATGCCGTGGACGCCGGGGCCGGGCGGGGTGGCGGAGGAGCAGAGGAAGACGGCCGGGTGGGCCGTGGCGTAGGGCACGCGGGCGAGTTTGGGCCGGATGACCAGGCGGAGGCCCGCCACGGAGCCGATGGCGAAGTCGCCGCCCACGTAGTTGGCGTTGCGGGCGGCCAGCTGCGGGGGGCCGGCCGTGGCGCGGGCCAGGACGAGGTCGCGGAAGCCGGGGGCGAAGCGCTCGATCTGACGCTCGATCACCTCGGTGGCGTCGCCCTCCCAGCCGCTCGGCACGTGCCCGTACACCCAGAAGGTGTGCTTGCCCTCGGGTGCGCGGCTGGGGTCGACGAGGCTGGGCTGGGCGGTGATGAGGAAGGGCACCGACGGGTCCCGGCCCTGCAGCGCGGCGTCGAGGGCGGCGTCGATCTCGCCGTACGTCGGGCCGATGTGGACCGTGCCGGCGCGGCGGGCCTCCTGCGCCGTCCACGGCACGGGGCCCGACAGCGCGTAGTCGATCTTGAAGACGCTGGGGCCGTAGCGGTAGCCGCGGTAGGCGTTGCCGAGGCCCGCGATCCGGGCGAGGGCGGTGGGCGAGGTGTCGAAGACGTAGGCGCGGGCGGGCGGCAGGTCGTCCAGGCGCTTGACCTCGAAGCCGGTGTGCACGGCGCCGCCGCACGCGCGCAGGTACGAGGCCAGGGCGTCGGCGATGGACTGGGAGCCGCCGCGCGGCACCGGCCAGCCGCCCGCGTGCGCGGCCAGCGCGAAGATCAGCGCCATGCCGCCGGTGCCGGGGCCGGTGAGGGGGGCGATGCCGTGCGCGGCGAGGCCCGCGATCAGGGCCGCCGCCTTCTCGCCCCGGAAGCGGCGGGCCAGCAGGGACGCGGGCTGGATGCCGGCCAGGCCGAAGCGCGCGTAGAGGAGGGGGTCGCGCGGCAGGCCGTCCCACTGGGTGCGCAGGAAGTCGGCCGCGAGCGTCTCCCATCTGCCCTGGAAGGGCTCGACGAGGCGCCGGTACGCCCCGGCGTCGCGCGGCCCGAAGGAGTGCGCCGTCTCCCCCACGCTGCGGGCGAGGACGGCGGCCGTGCCGTCCGGGAAGGGGTGCGCCATGGGCAGCTCGGGGTGCACCCACTCCAGGCCGTGCCGGGCCAGCGGCATCGCGGCGAAGGCGGGCGAGCCCGCGCCGAGCGGGTGCACGGCGGAGCACGGGTCGTGCCGGAAGCCGGGGAGCGTGAGCTCCTCGGTCCGCGCGCCGCCGCCGACGGCACCGGCGGCCTCGAAGACCTCCACCGACAGGCCGCGCCGGGCCAGCTCCACGGCGGCGGTGAGCCCGTTGGGCCCGGCACCTACGACGACGGCGTCGAGCATGGTGGGCACCGGACGCCACTCCCCTCGTCCTCGGGATCAGCCGGCGGACGCCAGCAGGTCCAGGATATGACGGAGCGTCGCCTCGTCCCGCGCGGCGGCGAAGGGGAGGGCGTTGCCGCCGGCTATGCGGAAGGACTCCCCGGCGACCGTCCCGCTCGCCCCGCCCGCCTCGGCGACCAGCAGCAGCCCGGCGGCGTGGTCCCAGGGGTTCTCCCAGCTGAAGGCGAGGCCGTCGATGGCGCCCCGCGCCACGTTGAGGTACTCCAGGCCGGCCGAGCCGCAGGGGCGCGGCGCGACGCCCTCCGTGGCGAGCGCCGACAGGACGCGCTTCTGCTCGTCGTCGGTGAAGTCGTAGTGGGAGATCGCCACTTCCAGGACCTTGCCCGGGGCGGGCGAGCCGGCGCGGAGCGGCTCGCCGTTGAGCCGGGCCCCGCCGCCGCGGCGGGCGACGGCCATCAGGTCGAGCGCGGGCGCGTACGTCCACGAGGCGAGGAGCTCGCCGCGGTGGGCGAGGCAGACGAGCGTGGCGAAGCCGGGCTCGCCGTTGACGAACTGACGGGTGCCGTCGACCGGGTCGACGATCCACACGGGGGCGTCGCCGCCGACGGCGCCGAGGATGCCCGGATCCGCGTGCACCGCCTCCTCGCCGACCACGACCGAGCCGGGCAGCAGGGCCGTGAGGGCGGCGGCGAGGTGCTCCTCGGCGCGCCGGTCGGCGACGGTGACGAGGTCGTGCGGGCCGTTCTTCTGGACGATCTCGTCCGCGGCGAGCTGCCGGAAGCGGGGCATGATCTCGGCGGCGGCCGCCTTGCGGACCGCCTCCTCGACGTCGGTCGGATCACCTACGAGAAAGTCTTCGAGCATGTGTCCATCGAACCACGCCCCACCGACAATCGGTGACGGGCCGGCGCCCCCCGGATGTCCCTCCGGTGAACCCCGGGATGTGCGCCCGGTGCACACGGGCCCCTGCCGTCCGCCGGGCCCCGTCAGCGGCCCACCGCGTACCCCTGCATGCCGCGCGGATTGGCCGCCGCCGACAGCACGCCCGTGCGCGGATCGCGCGCCACCGCGCACAGCCGCCCCTCCGACCACGACTCGCCCACCGTCACCCGGTGACCCCGCCGGCGCAGTTCCCCGATCGCCGTCTCGCCCATCCGCCGCTCGACGACGACGGCCCCGGGGCTCATGGTGCGCGGGTAGAAGGAGCCGGGGAAGGAGTCCTGGTGCCAGTTGGGCGCGTCGATCGCGCCCTGCAGGTCCAGGCCGCCGCGCACGGGCGGGCGCAGGGCGACGGCGAGGAAGAAGTGCAGCTGCCACTGGTCCTGCTGATCGCCGCCGGGGGTGCCGAAGGCGAGGACGGGCTCGCCGTCCCGCAGGGCCAGGGACGGGGTGAGGGTGGTGCGCGGGCGGCGTCCGGGGGTGAGGGAGTTGGGCAGGCCGGGTTCGAGCCAGGCCATCTGCAGCCGGGTGCCGAGCGGGAAGCCGAGCTCCGGGACGACGGGGTTGGACTGCAGCCAGCCGCCGCTGGGGGTCG
Source organism: Streptomyces roseifaciens (assembly GCF_001445655.1). NCBI lineage: Bacteria > Bacillati > Actinomycetota > Actinomycetes > Kitasatosporales > Streptomycetaceae > Streptomyces > Streptomyces roseifaciens. The sequence goes on along the minus strand of NZ_LNBE01000003.1, from coordinate 526,059 downwards.
CGGAGATCATGTTGCCCCAGCGGTCGACGACGTCGAGGTGGCAGGTGTCGCCGCGGGTCGCGCCGCTGACGGTGACGGTCGGCTCGCCCGCGCCCGCCGCGGCCGGGGCGGTCCGCTCCGCCGCGGCGACGACGTGCCGGGCCAGGTGCGGGCTGCGGCCCTCCGGGCTGCCGGGGCGCAGGGTGTACGAGGCGAGGTCGCCGATCAGCGCGCGGCGGGCGGCGTTGTAGCCCTCGGAGAGCAGGGCCTTCAGCGGGACGTCGGCGGCGTCGCCGTACCAGGCCTCGCGGTCGGCCATGGCGAGCTTGCTGCCCTCGATGAGGGTGTGGACGTACTCAGGCGTGCCGTAGTCCGGCGGCCCGTCGAGCAGGGCGAGCTGCTGGAGGAGGACCGGGCCCTGCGACCAGGGGCCGGCCTTGCAGACGGTCCAGCCGTTCCAGTCGTGGCGCACCGGCTCCTCGTAGCCCGCGCGGAAGCCGGCGAGGTCGTCGCCGGTGAGGGGCGCGGTGTGGCGCTCGCCGGAGGTGTCGAGGGTCGGGCGAGCCGCGGCCGCCACGAGCGCTTCGGCGACGAAGCCCTCGCGCCAGACGCGCCGGGCCGCGTCGATGCGCTGCTCCCGGCTGCCGCCGCCCGCGTCGGCCTCGGCGAGCAGGCGGCGCCAGGTGGCGGCGAGCGCGGGGTTGCGCAGGAGCGTGCCCGGGGCCGGCGGGCGGCCGCCGGGCAGGTAGAGCCCGGCGGAGGACGTCCACTCCGTCTCGAAGATCTTGCGGACGGTGGCCACGGTCCGGCCGATGGCCTCGACGGGCGCGTGGCCGTGCTCGGCATAGCCGATGGCGTACGAGAGGACGTCGGCGAGCGGCTTGGTGCCGTGGTCGCGCAGGAGCAGCATCCAGGCGTCGAACGCGCCCGGCACGGCGGCCGCGAGCGGGCCGGTGCCGGGGACCAGGTCGAGGCCGAGCGAGCGGTAGTGCCCGATGGTCGCGCCCCGGGGCGCCGGACCCTGGCCGCAGAGCACCTGCACCGGGCCGCCCGCCGGCGCGAACACGGCGGGCACCTCGCCGGCCGGGCCGTTCATGTGCGGCTCGACGACGTGCAGGACGAATCCGGCGGCGACGGCGGCGTCGAAGGCGTTGCCGCCGCCCTCCAGTACGGCCATCGCGGACTGCGAGGCCAGCCAGTGGGTGGTCGACACCATGCCGAAGGTGCCCTGCAGGGTGGGCCGGGTGGTGAACATGGCGTCCAGAAAGGCAGATCCTCCCGCCGGTGCGCAATACCGCCTGCGGGGGATCCGTGGGCCGTCCGTCCGAGGGCCGTCCGCACGGGGCGCGGCGTTACGGTTGATTCCGCTGCCGGCAGCCGGGCCGGCCGGGGAAAACAAGCTGGAGGATGCGCCGTGCACGGTGAATACAAGGTGCCGGGCGGCAAGCTCGTCGTCATCGACCTGGACGTCGCCGACGGGGTGCTGCGCGACATACGGGTGGGCGGGGACTTCTTCCTCGAACCCGACGAGGCGCTCCTCGACATCAACCGGGCCCTGGAGGGCGCGCCCGCCGACCTGACCGCCCCGCAGCTCGCGGCGCGCATCGACGCGGCCCTGCCGGAGGGCACGGTGATGTTCGGCTTCTCCGCCGAGGCGGTGGGCGTGGCGGTGCGCCGGGCCCTGGCCCAGGCCACGGACTGGACCGACTACGAGTGGCAGCTGATCCACGACGGCCCCCAGTCCCCCGCGCTGCACATGGCGCTGGACGAGGTGCTCACGGCCGAGGTGGCGGCCGGCCGGCGGCCGCCGACCCTGCGCGTGTGGGAGTGGGGCTCCCCCGCGGTGGTCATCGGCAGCTTCCAGTCGCTGCGCAACGAGGTGGACCCGGAGGCCGCGGAGCGCCACGGGATGACGGTGGTGCGCCGGATCAGCGGCGGCGGGGCCATGTTCATCGAGCCCGGCAACACCATCACCTACTCGCTGTGCGTGCCGGACGCCCTGGTGCAGGGCCTGTCCTTCGCCGACAGCTACGCCTACCTGGACGACTGGGTGCTGGGCGCGCTGGAGCGCATGGGCGTGAAGGCCTGGTACCAGCCGCTCAACGACATCGCCACCGAGTCGGGGAAGATCGCGGGCGCGGCGCAGAAGCGGCTGGTGGGCAGCGCGGGGGCCGTGCTCCATCACGTGACGATGGCGTACGACATCGACGCGGACAAGATGCTGGACGTGCTGCGCATCGGCAAGGAGAAGCTGTCGGACAAGGGGACCAAGAGCGCGAAGAAGCGCGTCGACCCCCTGCGCCGCCAGACCGGGCTGCCGCGTGCCGACGTGATCGAGAAGATGATCGACTCCTTCCGGGGCCGCTACGGGCTGACGGCCGGCTCGGTCACCCCCCAGGAGATGGCGCGGGCGCAGGAGCTGGCGGCGGCGAAGTTCTCCTCTCCTGAGTGGACGGCGCGCGTGCCGTAGGGCCGGCCGGTGGCGGACGGCGGGCGGGCACGTGCGCCGTGATCCGGCGGCCGGGCCCGCCACCGCTCGCCTCGGCTCGGTTCAACTCAGCTCAGCTCAGCGCGGGGATCAGGTGCTCGCCGTAGGCATCGATGGTCGCCTCCTTCGCATCGTGCATGGCGTAGACCGCGAACTGGTCCACGCCGAGGTCGCGCAGGTGCTCCAGCCGTTCGCGGTGGGCCGCCACGGGGCCCAGGAGGCAGAAGCGGTCCACGATCTCGTCGGGCACGAAGTCCGTGGAGGGGTTCCCGGCCCGGCCGTGGTGGCTGTAGTCGTAGCCGTGGCGCTGCTTGATGTAGGCCGTGAGGGCCTCGGGCACCAGGCCGGAGTGCTCGCCGTAGCGCTCGACCAGGTCGGCGACGTGGTTGCCGACCATGCCGCCGAACCAGCGGCACTGCTCGCGGGCGTGGGCGAGGTCGTCGCCGACGTAGGCGGGAGCGGCGACGCAGATGCTGACCGCGGCCGGGTCCCGGCCGGCCTCGGCGGCGGCGTCCCGCACGTGCTTGATCATCCATTCGGTGAGGAAGGGATCGGCGAGCTGGAGGATGAACCCGTCGGCCTCCTGGCCCGTGAGGGCGAGGGCCTTCGGGCCGTAGGCGGCCATCCACACGGGCAGCCTGCCGTCCCGGATCCAGGGGATCTTCAGCGTCGTGCCGCCGACGTCGGCCTCGCGGCCCTCGGCGAGGTCGCGGATGACGCGGATGGACTCCCGCAGCGAGGCGAGGGTGTTGGGCTTGCGGCCGGCCACCCGCATCGCGGAGTCCCCGCGGCCGATGCCGCACACCGTGCGGTTGCCGTACATGTCGTTGAGGGTGGCGAAGGTGGAGGCGGTGACCTCCGGGGTGCGGGTGGAGGGGTTGGTGACCATCGGCCCCACGACGAGCCGCTCGGTGTGCTCCAGGATGCGGCTGTAGATGACGAACGGCTCCTGCCACAGCACGGAGGAGTCGAACGTCCAGCCGTAGCGGAAGCCCGAGCGCTCGGCGCGGCGCATCAGGTCGACGACGGCGGTGGCGGGCGGGTCGGTCTGCAGGACGAGGCCGAAGTCCACGGCGGTGCTCCTCACGTCATACGTGGTGCGTCGTTGCGTCTCACGTCAGGTACTGGCAGGTGGCGCGGGGGACGTAGCGGCCGTGGCCGGCGCGTCCGGTGAACTTGCGCTGCTCGATGACCACTTCGCCGCGGGAGAGGACGGTCTCGACGCGCCCGGTGACGCGCTTGCCCTCGTAGGCGGAGTAGTCGACGTTCATGTGGTGGGTGGAGGCCGAGAGGGTCTGCTCGGCGTGCGGGTCGTAGATGACGATGTCGGCGTCGCCGCCGGGGGTGATGGTGCCCTTGTGCGGGGCGAGGCCGAACATCCGGGCGGGGGCGGCGCAGGCGATCTCGATCCAGCGGCGGCGGGTGATGTGGCCGTCGACGACGGCCTGGTGCAGGAGGTCCATGCGGTTCTCGATGCCGGGCAGGCCGTTGGGGATCTTCGAGAAGTCGCCGCGGCCGAGCTCCTTCTGGCCGGAGAAGCAGAACGGGCAGTGGTCGGTGGAGACGACCTGGAGGTCGTCGGTGCGCAGGCCGCGCCAGAGGGCGGCCTGGTGCTCGCGGGGGCGCAGCGGCGTGGAGCAGACGTATTTGGCGCCCTCGAAGCCGGGCTCGGCAAGGTTGTCGGTGGACAGGAAGAGGTACTGCGGGCAGGTCTCGCCGAAGACGGGCAGGCCCTTGTCGCGGGCCTGCGCGAGCTCGGCGACGGCTTCCTCGGCCGAGACGTGCACGACGTACAGGGGGCTGCCGGCGACGCGGGCGAGCTGGATCGCCCGGTGGGTGGCCTCGGCCTCCAGCAGCGCCTTGCGGACCTCGCCGTGGTAGCGAGGGTCGGTGTGCCCGGCGGCGAGGGCCTGTTCGACGAGGACGTCGATGGCGATGCCGTTCTCGGCGTGCATCATGATCAGCCCGCCGTTGCCGGCGGCGCGCTGCATGGCGCGCAGGATCTGTCCGTCGTCGCTGTAGAAGACGCCGGGGTAGGCCATGAAGAGCTTGAAGGAGGTGACCCCTTCGGCAACGAGGAGGTCCATCTCCTTCAGGGAGCTCTCGTTCACATCGGAGAGGATCATGTGGAAGCCGTAGTCGACGGCGCAGCGGCCGGCGGCCTTGGCGTGCCAGCGGTCGAGGCCTTCGCGCAGGGCCTGGCCGCGGCTCTGGACGGCGAAGTCGACGATGGTGGTGGTGCCGCCCCAGGCGGCGGCCCGGGTGCCGGTCTCGAAGTCGTCGGAGGAGGCGGTGCCGCCGAAGGGGAAGTCGAGGTGCGTGTGGGCGTCGACGCCGCCGGGGATGACGTACTTCCCGGTGGCGTCCAGGGTGCGGTCGGCGTGCCAGCCCTGGGCGAAGGCGCTGCCGGACGCGGCCAGGGCCGCCACCTTGCCGTCCTCGACGAGGACGTCGGCGCGGGTCTCCTCCGCGGCGGTGATGACGAGGCCGCCACGGATGGCTGTCGTGGTCATGGCCGTTCCTTTCCGGCGATGGTGAACTGCACCTGCTGCAGCACGGTTTCCAGGGCGGCGGCCCCTTCCTCCGCCTCGGCGACGGTGAGCGACAGCGGCGGCGCGATGCGCAGGACGTTGGCCTCGCGGCCGCCCTTGCCGATCAGCAGGCCTTCCTCCCTGGCCAGTTCGAGGGCGAGGGAGGCCGCTTCGGGCGAGGGCGACCCGTCGTGCTCGACGAGCTCGATGCCGATCATCAGGCCGCGGCCGCGCACCTCGCGGACGACGGGGAACCCGGCGGCGACGGCGCGGAGCCGCTCGATGAGCAGGCCGCCGACCCGGCGGGCGTTGCCCTGGAGGTCGTGCTCCAGGAGGTGGGTGAGGTTGGCGAGGCCGGCGGCCATGGTGACGGGGCTGCCGCCGAAGGTGGAGATGGAGTTGGCGTCGAGGCAGTTCATGACCTCGGCGCGGGCGACGACGCCGCCGATCGACATGCCGTTGCCGATGCCCTTGGCGAAGGTGAGCAGATCGGGCGGGCCGTGCTCGGCGTGGGCCTGCCAGCCCCAGAAGTGGTCGCCGGTGCGGCCCCAGCCGGTCTGCACCTCGTCGGTGATCCAGAGGATGCCGCGGGGGGCGAGGACCTCGCGGAAGGCGGCGTAGAAGCCGTCGGGCGGGGAGGTGAACCCGCCGACGCCCTGCACCGGTTCGGCGATCAGGGCCGCCACCCGGCCGTGGGTCTGGCCCAGCATGTCCTCGAGGTCGGCGACGCAGGCGGCGGTGAAGGCGGCGTCGGACAGGTGGGCGTAGGGGCCGGAGGTGCGCACTCCGCCGTGGACGTAGAGGGTCTGGAGGGGCGAGAGGCTGGTCGGCGACCAGGCGGAGTTGCCGGTGATGCCCACGGTGGAGAAGGAGCGGCCGTGGTAGCTGTTGCGCATCGCCAGGATCTGGTTGGAGCCGCGGTGGGTCGTGGCCAGCAGGAGGGCCGCGTCGTTGGCCTCGGTGCCGGAGGTGGTGAAGAAGACGCGGGCGTCGGGGATGCCGGAGAGGGCGGCGATGCGCTCGGCGAGCTCGACCATGTGCCGGTCGAGGTAGAGGGTGGAGGTGTGCAGGATGCGCCCCGCCTGCTCGGAGACGGCCTTGGCGACCTCGGGCAGGGCGTGGGCGGTCATGGTGGTGAGGATGCCGCCGAAGAAGTCGAGATAGCGCCGGCCGTGGGCGTCCCGGACGTGGCGGCCCTCGCCGTGGGTGAGCTCCAAGGGCTCGCGGTAGTAGAGGGAGAGCCACTCGGGCATGACCGCGCGGTGCCGGGCGTGCAGGTGGGTGGCCGGGGAGCCCCCGGGCCCGGGCGCGGAGGTCATGGCCGGACCAGCCCCTCGTAGGCGTCGGGCCGGCGGTCGCGGTAGAAGGCCCACTGCTGCCGGACCTCGTCGATGAGGCCGAAGTCCAGGTCACGGACGACGAGTTCCTCCTTGGTGTCGCTCGCCACGTCACCGACGAACTGCCCGCGGGGGTCGACGAAGTAGGAGGTGCCGTAGAAGTCGTTGTCGCCGTACTCCTCGCGGCCGACGCGGTTGATGGCGGCGACGAAGTACTCGTTGGCGACGGCCGCGGCGGGCTGCTCCAGCTTCCAGAGGTGGCCGGAGAGGCCGCGGGAGGTGGCGGAAGGGTTGTAGACGAGCTGGGCGCCGTTGAGGCCGAGCTGGCGCCAGCCCTCGGGGAAGTGGCGGTCGTAGCAGATGTAGACGCCGACCTTGCCGACGGCCGTGTCGAAGACGGGCCAGCCGAGGTTGCCCGGAGCGAAGTAGTACTTCTCCCAGAAGCCCTTGACCTGGGGGATGTGGTGCTTGCGGTATTTGCCGAGGTAGCGGCCGTCGGCGTCGATGACGGCGGCGGTGTTGTAGTAGAAACCGGGGCCCTCGGTCTCGAAGACGGGGACGACGATCACCATCCCGGTCTCGCGGGCCAGCTCCTGCATCCGGCGGACCGTGGGCCCGTCGGGGACGGGCTCGGCCCAGCGGTAGTGCTCGCTCTCCTGCACCTGGCAGAAGTAGGGGGCGTTGAAGACCTCCTGGAACCCGATCACCTGCGCGCCCTGGGCGGCGGCCGCGCGGGCGTGCTCCTCGTGCTTGGCGAGCATGGATTCGGTGTCGCCGGTCCAGGTGGCCTGGACCAGAGCGGCGCGGACGGCATTGGCCATGAGCTGCTCCTTCACGGGGGCGTCAGCCGGGCCGACCGGCCAGGCTGACACGCGTAGATCCACGTGTGGTTGCGACCGTAGGACGCGGCACGCCGCGCGGCAAGACCATCGATCGTCCTGTGGATAACCCGGCCTCCGCACGACAGAACAGAAAAACTTGCAAGTTTGCCTGTCAATATTTACGGTGGACGCATGCCCGATCAGGAAACCGACAAGGAAGCCGCCAAGGAAGCCGGCCGGCAGTCCGGCACGGATCAGGAACGCGCCGCCGCCGACCTGGCCGCGACGGTCTCCCAGCTCATGCGCCGCCTGCGCGTGGCCTCCCCGCAGGGCTCCCTCACCCCCTCCCAGCGCACGGTCCTGGGCCGCCTCGCCAACGGCGGGCCCGCCACCACCGCGGACCTGGCCCGCGCGGAGCTCGTCCGGCCGCAGTCCATGCGCGTCATCGTCGCCAGGCTGGAGGAGCTGGGCCTGGTCGCCCGCTCCCCGCACCCCACGGACGGACGCCAGGTCCTGTTCTCCCTCACGGGGGACGGCGAAGACGCCGTGGCCTCCGTACGGCACTCCAAGCACGCCTGGCTCGCCGACGCCATCGCCCACCGGCTCACCCCGGACGAGCAGCGGACCCTCGCCGACGCCGCCCTCCTGCTCAAGCGCCTGGTGGAGGAGTGAAAGCCTTAAGGGCGCCCCTGCGCGCCCGGGACCCCGCGACCGCCCCGGACCGGGGCTTCGGCGCGCGCCTGATGACGCCGCTGCTCCTCGGGGCGGTCCTCAACCCCCTCAACAGCACCATGATCGCCACTGGTCTGGTGGCCATCGGCCGCGACTTCGGCACCGGCCCCTCCGGCACCGCCTGGCTCCTGTCGTCGCTCTACCTCACCAGCGCCGTCGGCCAGCCCGTCATGGGCCGCCTCGCCGACTCCCTCGGCCCCCGCCGCGTCTTCCTCGCCGGCCTCGCCGTCGTCTGCGCCGGCGGCCTGCTCGGCACGTTCGCCCCCGCCTTCGCCTGGCTGATCGCCGCCCGCGTGCTGCTCGGCCTCGGCACCTCCGCCGCCTATCCCGCCGCGATGGCGATGCTGCGCGCCGAGTCCCTGCGCACCGGCCGGCCCGCGCCCCGCCCCGTGATGGGGCGCCTCTCGCTCGCCGCCCTCGGCAGCGCGGCCCTCGGCCCCACCCTCGGCGGACTCCTCACCGCGACCACCGGCTGGCGGGGCATCTTCGCGGTCAACGTGCCCCTCGCCCTGCTGGCGCTGGCCGTGGCCCTGCCGTGGCTGCCGCACGACCGCAGGCGCCCGGCCGCCGCCGGCACGGCCCCCGCCAGCACGGCCCCCGACGGCACCGGGCCCGACGGCGGCGACACCGGCCCCGTACGGCCGCGGCAGGGCCCCGTACGGCCGCAGCAGCCTTCCGGCGGCCCCTCGGCCACCACCCCGCCACGCGGGGCCCTCCTGCGCACCTATCTGCGTCACGGGCTCACCTACCTGGCGATCTACTGCGCCCTGTACGGATACGCCCAATGGCTGGAGGAGGCCCGCGGCTGCACCTCCGTCCAGGCCGGTCTGGTGATGCTGCCGATGTCCCTCGCGGCCGCCGCCTGCTCCCTGCTCGGCGCCCGGACGAAGGGCCTGCGCGCCCCGCTCACCACGGCCGCCGCACTGCTCGCCGCGGGCAGCGGCATCCTCGTGACAGCCACCGGTGGCACCCCGCTCGCCGCACTGCTGATCGCCTCCGCCCTCTTCGGCATCCCCCAGGGCCTGGCCTCCACCGGCAACCAGGCCGCCGTCTACGCCCAGGCGCCGCCCGACCGCGTCGGCTCCGCCGCCGGCCTGCAGCGCACCGCCCAGTACACGAGCGCGATGGCCGCCACCGGCCTCCTCGCCCTCTGCTTCGGGCAGCAGGCGAGCGACGCCGGGCTCCACCGGCTCGCGGCCGTCACCGGCGCGCTGAGCCTGCTGCTGATCGCCCTCACCGCCACCGACCGCGCCCTTCGCGCGCGTACCCGCACCTGACCCCCGAAAAGGAGCCCACGGCCATGCCCGTCACCACCCTCGACACGACCACCGCCCTCGTGCTCGTCGACCTCCAGAAGGGCATCGTGGCGATGCCCACCGCCCACCCCGCCCAGGAGATCGTCGAGCGCGGCGCGCGCCTGGCCGCCGCCTTCCGCGGCCGCGGCCTCCCGGTCGTCCTCGTCCGCGTCATCGGCTCCGCCCCCGGCCGCTCCGAAGCGCCCCTGCGCAGCGGGCGCCCGCCGGCCGACTTCGCCGACCTGGTGCCCGAACTCGGCCGGGAGGAGGGCGACATCGTGGTCACCAAGCACACCTGGGGCGCGTTCCACGCCACCGACCTGGACCTGCAGCTGCGGCGCCGCGGCGTCACCCAGGTCGTCCTCGCGGGCATCGCGACGGGCGCGGGCGTGGAGTCCACCGCGCGCGCCGCCCACGAGCACGGCTACCACGTGACGGTCGTGACCGACGCGGTCACCGACCCCGACCCGGAGGTGCACCGCATCGCCGTGGAGAAGGTCCTCCCGCGCCTGGCGGAGACCGGCACGACGGACGAGGTGATCAAGCTGCTGGGCTGACCGCCGCGGCTAGCCCACATAGGCGGCGTAGGCGACCATCGCCCCGGCGACGGCCGCGTACGCCGCGAGGGCGATGACCGCACCGCGGTGGTGCAGCCGCTCGACGCGCTCCGGGTCGCCGCCGCGGACGGTCCAGCGCCAGGACAGTACGGTGGCGACCACGGCCAGCAGCACGTAGACGAGCGTGAGCAGGTGCAGCGCGTCGATGAGCGTCAGCCCCACGGTGCTGGTGATGACCGTGTTCACCTGCTGCATGTTGATCATGACGACGAACAGCCCGCCACCCAGCAGGGACAGCCGGCTCTGCATCGAGTCGAGCTTCTCCCCCATGCCCAGCTGCTCGCTGTGCGAGGGCAGCAGGAACGTGGCGGTGCCGATGAGCAGCATCAGGTACAGCGGGCCCGTCAGCTTCCAGAAGATGACGGGGTCGCTGCGCGAAAGGGAGATCTGGACGACCAGCCGGCTGCGCGTGCTGCCCTTGCCCTTGGGGAGGGTGGCGTCGCCGAAGTTGGTGGGGAAATGCCGGTCGGCCGCGACGAGCCGGAAGCCGGTGATCCGCCAGCCGGGCGGCGCGATCCCGGAGTTCACCCCGGAGTCCTCGTTGTCGGGCACGAAGCGGAACCGGTCGGCCTCCTTACGGGAGGTGATCTTGATTTCGATGCGGTGGCGGTCGAAGGGGAAGGCCCGGACGCCCCAGTCCTGCCGGAAGGTCCCCTGGACCCGGACGACGTCCCGGAACATGCCCTTCTCGCTGGTCAGTTCCGGTTTGCTCCGCTCCAGGTCGTCGTTGTAGTTGCTGAACGCCACGCCGGGCAGCGGATCCAGCTCGCGCCGCGGGCAGACGCTCCACACCGTCACCCGCGCCCCGAAGGTGTGCCCCACGGGGTCCAGGCCGTAAAGATCGCTGAGGTAGGCGCCGGTCCGGCAGGTGTCCGGCTCCGCCGCGCTCGCGGCCGGGCTGCCGAGCAGCCACGCCGCGAGCGCGCCGAACAGCGCTGCCAGCATGCCCGGGACACGGGTGAGAGCCCGGCGCAGGCCAACGGATTCCCCACAGTGCACAGCCATATGCCGGTGATCCTGACCGGAACGGGGGCCGGTGATTCACCCTCCTCCCTCACCCGCCCGGGCGCATTTCAGCGCACGGGCGGCTTCCCGCTCGGGTGCACCACCATCGCCGAGCCCCCGCCGCGCCGGGTCCGTTCGGCGGCGGCCGCCCACCGGCCGTCCGGCAGCAGCTGGACGCCGGTCGCCGCGCCGATCTCGGGGTTGGACTTGAAGACGTGCCCGATGCCCTCCAGGCGGCCGCGCAGCGGGCTGTTCCACAGGCCCGGTTCCAGCTCGGTGGCGGCGGCGTTGCGCTGGCTGGCGCGCGGCGCCGCGATCGCATCGACGAGCGGCATCCCGCGGTCGACGTGGTTGAGGATGGTCTGCAGCGCCGTGGTGATGATCGTGGCGCCGCCGGGCGAGCCGAGGGCGAACGCGGGCCGCCCGTGGTCGAGGACGATCGTGGGCGACACCGACGAGCGCGGGCGCTTGCCCGGGCCGGGCAGGTTCGGGTCGTGGACGCCCGGGGTGACGGGGACGAAGGAGAAGTCGGTCAGCTCGTTGTTGAGCAGGAAGCCGCGGCCCGGGACGGTGATGCCGCTGCCGCCGGTCTGCTCGATGGTGAGCGTGTAGGCGACGACGTTGCCCCACTTGTCGGCGACCGTCAGATGGGTGGTGTGCTCGCCCTCGTAGGGGGTGGGTGCGGCCTTGCCGTGGGTGCCGCAGGGCGCCGGGCGGCGCGGGTCGCCGGGCGCCAGCGGGCTGGTGAGCACCGCGCCGTCCTTGATCAGGCACGCGCGCGAGTCGGCGTAGCGCTGGGAGGTGAGGGCCTTGGTGGGCACGGATTCGAAGGCCGGGTCGCCCACCCAGCGGTTGCGGTCGGCGAAGGCGATCCTGCTGGCTTCGATGTAGCGGTGCAGGTAGGTCTTCGTGTCGAGCTTCGAAAGGTCGCTCCTCTCCAGGATGTTGAGGGCCTCGGCGACCGTCGTGCCGCCGGAGGACGAGGGGCCGATGCCGTAGACGTCCAGGCCGCGGTAGGACGTGCGGGTCGGCGCCTGGCGCTTCGCCGCGTACTCCCGCAGGTCCCGCTCGGTCAGGTCGCCGGGGCGGGCCACGCGCCCGGAGGCGGGGTCGACGGGCGGCTTGCGCACGGTCCGGACGATGTCGCGGCCCACCTCGCCGCGGTAGAGGGCGCCGACGCCGCGCTCGCCCAGCAGCGCGTAAGTGCGGGCGAGGTCGGGGTTCTTGAGGGTGCTGCCGACGGAGGGCGGGCGGCCGCCGGGCAGGAAGAGCTTCGCCGTCGCCGGGAAGTCCTTGAAGCGGGCCTCGTTGTCGGCCGTCTGCTGGCGGAAGGTGGCGTCGACGGTGAAGCCCGAGCGGGCGATGCGCTCGGCGGGCCGCAGCACCTGGGCGAGCGAGCGGGTGCCCCAGGTGCGCAGGGCGGTGTCCCAGGTGGCGGGGGTGCCGGGGGTGCCGACGCTCAGGCCGCTGGTGACGGCGTCGGCGAAGGGGACCGGCTTCCCCTTCTCCAGGAAGAGGTTCTTGTCCGCGCTCAGCGGGGCGCGTTCGCGGCCGTCGATGGTGGAGACCTGGCGCCGCTTCGCGTCGTAGTGCACGAAGTAGCCGCCCCCGCCGATGCCCGCGGAGTACGGCTCGGTGACGCCCAGTGCGGCCGCGGTGGCCACGGCGGCGTCGACGGCGTTGCCGCCCTTGCGGAGCACTTCGATGCCGGCGGCCGAGGCGTCGGCGTCGACGCTGGCCACGGCGCCGCCGTAGCCGGCGGCAACGGGGGTCTTGGCGGGGGTGCGGCCCGACTCGGCGGGCGGGCCGCCGGGCTGGGCGGCGGCCGGGAGGGCGCCGAGTCCGACGACCAGGGAGGCCGCCGCGGCGAGTACGGGCAGACGTCGATGGGGTGGCTTCTTCGTTCTCGGGCGGGCCATTCTGCCTCCAAGCGGCGAGCGGGCCCCGGAGCCTACCCCCGCCGCCGCGGCGCGCAACCCCACAGGACGCAATCGGCGGTGCCGGGCGGCCCGGCCGGCGCGCCCGCGCAATCCCGCACGGCGGACTCCCCCACCCAACGCGAACGGCGGTGCCCCACAGGCCGAACACCGACATCGTGGCGCGCCACCGCTGCAGCGGAAGGAAACAGCCTGCGCACTCGCAGGAGCCTGCACAACAAGCCACCCCCGCCGCCACGGCGCGCAACCCCCACCCAACGCGAACGGCGGTGCCGCACAGGCCTCAGCCCGTACGGCACCGCCGAACACCGACATCGCGGCGCGTCAGCGGCCGCGGGCCGCCGACGTCACCGCGGTGGCCATGGCCGCCTCACCCTTGGCGTTGGGGTGGAACGGGGCGGCCGGGTTCTCCGGCTGGGCGCCTTCGATCCAGCGGTCCGCGGTGGGCTTGCACACGTCGTGGCCGAGGGTCGGCTTGTAGGTGTCCGCGAAGCGGACGCCGGCCTTGCGGGCCTCGCCCTGCAGCATCGTGTTGAGCTTCTTCTCGGTGTCCCGCAGGTAGGGGACGTCGCCCGCGGCGATCGGCACGGCCGGGAAGCAGCCGACGCCGTCCTCCGGCATGATCGCCGGGTAGCCGACGAGCACCACGCGCGCGTAGGGGGCGCGCTTGTGCACGTCCTTCAGCACCTTGGCGACCTTGGGCGCGGCGTCGGCGATGCGGCCGGTGAGCTGGTCGGTGCCGCCCTCGGTGTACTTCGTGCGGCAGGGGGCGCCGGCCGGGTCGGTGACGGACAGCTGGGCACAGGTGCCGATGATGTCGCCGAAGCCGATGTCGTTGCCGCCGATGCCGAGCGTGACGAGGCGGGTGTTCCGGCCGAGCGCGTTGAGCTGCGGCGGGTTGTCGCCCTGGGCGCGCCACATGTCGTCGGTCTTGGCGCCGCTGCAGCTGACGTCCTTGAAGGACGTCTGGTGCAGGGCCTTCGCGGTGAGCGCCGGGTAGTTGACGCTGGAGCGGGCGCAGTCGCCGCCGCTCTGCTCGGGGACGCCGGGGGCGGAGGTGTAGGAGTCGCCGAGGGCGACGTAGCGCTGGCCGCCCGCGGGGGTCGCGGTCGCCTCGGCGTCCGCCGCCGTCGCAGTGCCGGCGAAGGACGCCGCCAGGGCCGCCGCCGCGCCGAGCGCCGCGAGTCCCTTCCCGTACCGCCCACCACGTTTGTGCGCGTGTGCCACCAGTGCCTCCATGAAATTGTCCGGTGTACGTCTTGCGATGATCGCGGACGTCAGACTCGCCGGGCGGTGACCGTCTGTCAACTGACGACCCGAGGTTAAATTGGAGTGCGAGAATCGGATTAGGTAGAGTGCAGATGTGCGATTGACCAAGAGCACCGACATAGCGCTGCGCATCGCCATGCGCCTGGCCGTGACCGGCGACGACAGCCCGACCACCCGCGAGGTGGCCGAGGCGATCGGCGTGCCGTACACCCATGCCGCCAAGGTGGTCAGCAGGATGCAGCACCTGGGCGTCGTCGAGGCCCGCCGGGGCCGCGGCGGCGGACTCACCCTCACCACCGCCGGGCGGACGGGCTCCGTCGGCCGGCTGGTGCGCGAGCTCGAAGGCACCGGCGACGTCGTCGGGTGCGAGGACGATCCACCCTGCCCGCTGCGCGCGGCCTGCCGGCTGCGCGGGGCCCTGCGGAACGCACAGGAGGCGTTCTACGCCACCCTGGACCCCCTCACGGTCGAGGAGCTGACCGGACCGCCGACCGGCCCGGTCCTGCTGAGCCTCGGCACGCGCCCGCAGGACTGAAGCCCCTCCCGCCCCCTCGGTCCTTCGCACGACCAAAAATATGCATTCAAGATGCCAATTAAGGAGCGCCGATGCTGTCCCCCAAGTCGACCGAGATCGTCCGCGCCACCCTCCCCGCCGTCGGCGGCGCCATCGGCGAGATCACCCCGCTCTTCTACGACAAGCTCTTCGCCGCCCACCCCGAGCTCCTGCGCGACCTGTTCAACCGCGGCAACCAGGCGAACGGCACCCAGCAGCAGGCCCTCGCCGGCTCCATAGCCGCCTTCGCGACCGCCCTGCTCGAGCACCCGGGGACCCGCCCCGACGCGATGCTCGCGCGCATCGCCCACAAGCACGTCTCGCTGGGGATCGCCCCCGAGCAGTACCACGTCGTCCACCTGCACCTCTTCGCCGCCATCGCGGAGGTGCTGGGCGAGGCGGTCACCGAGGAGGTGGCGGCCGCCTGGGACGAGGTCTACTGGCTGATGGCCAACGCCCTCATCGCCCTGGAGGGCCGCCTGTACGAGCAGGCCGGCGCCGCCGCCGGGGACGCCTTCCGGCCGTACCGCGTCACCGGCCGCATCGAGGAGACCGCGGAGGTCACGACCTTCCTGGTCCAGCCGCTGGACGGCCACCCGCTGCCCGCCGCCCGCCCCGGGCAGTACGTCTCGGTCCGGACGGAGCTCCCGGACGGTGCGCGGCAGATCCGCCAGTACAGCCTTTCCGGCCACCCCGACGACGCCCTGCAGTTCTCCGTCAAGCGCGTGACCGGCGACCCGGACGGCGAGGTCTCCCACCACCTCCACGCCCACGCGCGCGTGGGCACCACGCTGATGGTCGGCGCGCCCTGCGGGGACGTGACCCTCGGCGAGGGCACCTCCCCCGTCCTGCTGGCCTCGGCCGGCATCGGGTGCACCCCGATGACCGGGATGCTCTCCCACCTGGCCGCGACCGGCTCGCGCCGCCGCGTGATCGCCGTCCACGCCGACCGCAGCGAGGCCACCCACGCCTTCCGCGCCGACCTTCTGCAGCTCACGGAGAAGCTCCCGGACGCGGTCGCGCACATCTGGTACGAGCAGCCCGAGGGCGACTGGCCCGCCGACCGCACGGGTTACGCCGACCTCTCCCGCATCGGCATCCCCGCGGGCACCACCGCCTACCTCTGCGGCCCGCTGCCCTTCCTCCGCTCGGCCCGGACGCAGCTCCTGGCGGCGGGGGTCACGGCCGCGGACATCCACTACGAGGTCTTCGGCCCGGACCTGTGGCTGGGCACGGAGGCGTGACACGGCGAGCGGACGCGTGACACGAGGAAGGACGCTTCACACGGCGAGCGGCGCCGTCACCCACCGGCGCCCCACCGTGCACCGAGGCCCCTTTTCGGTAGCACATTCGAGTGACGGACGGTTGCCGCATCCGGCGGAGGGCAGCTTCAGCGCACGCACGTCCGAGGAGGGCCTCATGGCACGCTCACCCGTTCGCTCGTTCCTCCGCCTCTTCGCCGCACTGCTGACGGTCCTGTCGCTGGGGGCGCTCACGGCCGGTCCCACGGCCGCCGAGAGCAGGACCTTCGCCGCGCACACGGTGTTGATGGTGAACTTCCAGTTCGTCCCGCAGACGGTGACCGTCAGAGCCGGTGACACGGTCACCTGGGTCAATAACAGCGGCAGCACGCACACCACGACGTCCGACTCCCCGGGCTGGAACTTCTCGGTCGCCTCCGGCCAGGCGTCCCCACCGGTGTCCTTCCCCACCCCGGGGACCTTCCGCTACCACTGCATCCCGCACGCGGGGTCGGGCATGACCGGCACCGTGACCGTCACGCCGTGACCCTCACAGATCTGTGACGGTCACGGATGGATCTGCCCGGCGCCCGGCAGCAGGGTGCCGGGCTCTGCCGGGGCGACCTCCACCGCCTTCGTCTTCAGGCTGCGGCGCTGGCGCCTGGACACCCACGTCGCGAACCACGACAGGAGCATGCACATGCCGATGTAGATCGGGGAGATGACCATGACGACGGGGATGAAGGGCAGCCCGTAGTCGAGGTTGCTGGCGATGAGCTTGCCCGCGTGCAGGAACTCCTCGTAGGTGATCAGGAAGCCCAGCGAGGTGTCCTTGAGCGCCACGACCAGCTGGCTGATGATCGTCGGCAGCATGGCGCGGACCGCCTGCGGCACGAGGACGTGGGTCATCACCTGCGTCTTGCGCATCCCGAGGGCGTACGCCGCCTCCCGCTGGCCGCGGTCGACGGAGTTCACCCCGCTGCGGAAGACCTCGGCGAGCACCGAGCCGTTGTAGAGGGTGAGCCCGGTGACGAGGGCCGGCAGCGGCTGGACCTTGAGGGCCACGAAGACGAAGAAGATCATGACCAGGACCGGCATGGCCCGGAAGAACTCCACGAAGAGCGTGGCGGTCCAGCGCACGATCCGGTGCTCGGACAGCCGGCCCGAGGCGAGCAGCCCGCCGAGCGCGAGGGAGAGCACGGCGGCGTAGGCGAAGGCCTTGAGCGTGTTGCCGAGGCCGCGCAGCAGCAGCTCCTGGATGCCTACGTACGCGAAGGGCCGCCACTTCTCCGCCGTGAACTGGTGGGTGTCGAACAGCAGGTAGATCATCCCGGCGACGATCGCCAGGATCACGGCGGTGGAGACCAGCCCGTAGATCAGGTGGCGCCGCCGGGCCATCGGCCCGGGGATGTCGTAGAGCGCGGTGTCGGTCATCGGGGTACTCCCCAGCGCTTCTCCAGCACGTTGAAGATCGCGCTGATGGACAGGGTGACGATCAGATAGCCGACGGCGATCCAGATGAAGGACCAGATGACGCTGTAGCCGAGCTCGTTGAGCGGCTTGTACGTGCCGAGGAGCTCGGTCACGCTGAACGACCCGGCGATCGCGGAGTTCTTGGCGAGCGCGATCAGGGTGGAGCCGACCGGCGGGATGACGGAGCGGAAGGCCTGCGGCAGCACGACCAGGCTCAGGGTCTGCGCGAAGGTCATGCCCAGGCTGCGGGCCGCCTCGCCCTGCCCGGTCGGCACGGTGTTGATGCCCGAGCGCAGGGCCTCGCAGATGAAGGCCGACGTGTAGCAGCCGAGGGCGAGGACGGCGAAGAGCTCGAAGGGCAGGACGACGCCGAACCGCGGCAGGCCGAGCAGCACCGCGAAGAACAGCAGCGTCAGCGGGGTGTTGCGCAGCACCGTCACCCACACCGTGCCGAAGACCCGCAGGGAGCCGACGGGGGCGACCCGGAAGGAGGCCATCACGAAGCCCAGGACGAGGGCGAGCAGCGAGGCGTAGACGGTGAGTTCCACGGTGCCGAGCAGGCCCTCGCCGTAGAGGGAGAGGTTGTCGGTGAGCACGTTCACAGCGGGCGCCTCCCGGTGAGGTGACGGGCGGGCCGTTCCGGCCGGGGGATCGGGGGGTGTTCCCCGGGAGAATGCAGCACGGGGCTCCTCAGCTCGCCGGGTAGCGGTCGACGGCGGGCGGCGCCGGGGCGGGCACCCCGGAGAGGCCGAGCGTCGCGTCGTACGCCTTCTTCCAGTCGCCGTTCTTCTCGTGCGCCTGGATGGCGTCGTCCAGGGCGAAGCGCAGGGCGTTGTCGCCGCGGGGCACGCCGATGCCGTAGGGCTCCTTGGAGAAGGGCTTCCCGGCGATCTTCAGTTCGTCGGGGGCCTTGGCCGCGAAGCCCATGAGGATGGTGTCGTCGGTGGTGACGGCGTCGACCTGGAGGCTGAGGAGGTTGTCGACGCAGACCGAGTAGGTGTCGTACGCGACGGCGATCGCCTTGGGGTACTCGCGCTGGATGCGCTGCAGCGGGGTGGAGCCGGCGGCCGAGCAGACGCGCTTGCCCGCCAGGTCCTGGGGCCCGTTGATGTCCGTCTCGTCGGTGCGGACCAGCAGCGACTGCCCGGCGATGTAGTACGGCCCGGCGAAACCGACCTGCTTCTTGCGCAGGGCGTTGATGGTGTAGGTGCCGACGTAGTAGTCGATCTGGCCGTTCTGGAGCGCGGTTTCGCGGTTGGCGGAGGCGATGGTGCGGAACCGGATGGTCTTGGGGTCGAAGCCCAGGGAGGCGGACATCATGCGGGCGATCTCGATGTCGAAGCCGGAGTAGACGCCGGTGGCGGGGTCCTTCTCGCCCAGGTAGGGCTGGTCCTCCTTGGCGCCGACGACCAGGTGGCCGCGGGCCTTCGCCGCCCGCCAGGTGGGCGAGTCGGGGAGCTGGAAGGCCTTGTCGACCGTATAGACGGGCAGCTCTTCGGGTTTGGGGCCCTTGACGGGCGGGCTGCCGGGCTTGCCGCAGGCGGCGGCGAGCAGGGCGAGCCCGGCGAGGACCAGGCCGGCGGCCCGGCGGCCCCGTGTGCGGGCTCCTGGAAGGCGCCGGTTCTCCTGCCCGTTCCGCCTCTCCTGCCCGTTCCGCTTCTCTTGGCCGTTCCGCTTCCCATGCCTGTTCATGTGCGCAGCACTCCCCGCTCAGTGCTTGAGGATCTTGGAGAGGAAGTCCTTGGCGCGCTCGCTCTCGGGTGCGGTGAAGAACTGCTCGGGCGAGCGGTCCTCGACGATGCGGCCGTCGGCCATGAAGACCACGCGGTTGGCGGCGGAGCGGGCGAAGCCCATCTCGTGGGTGACGACGACCATCGTCATGCCGTCCCGGGCGAGCTGCTGCATGACCTCCAGCACCTCGTTGATCATCTCCGGGTCGAGCGCGGACGTCGGCTCGTCGAACAACATCACCTTCGGATCCATGGCCAGGGCACGGGCGATGGCCACCCGCTGCTGCTGACCGCCCGAGAGCTGGGCGGGGTACTTGTCCGCGTGGGCGAGCAGGCCGACGCGCTCCAGCAGCTCGCGCGAGCGGCGGTCGGCGTCCTCCTTGGACCGCTTGCGGACCTTCAGCGGCGCCAGGGAGACGTTGGCGAGCACGGTCTTGTGGGCGAAGAGGTTGAAGGACTGGAAGACCATCCCGACCTCGGCGCGCAGCTTGGCGAGCTCGCGCCCCTCCTCGGGCAGCGGCCGCCCGTCGAGGAGGATGGTGCCGGACTCGACGGGCTCCAGCCGGTTGATGGCCCGGCACAGGGTGGACTTGCCGGAGCCGGAGGGGCCGATGACGACGACCACCTCGCCCTTGCCGACGGTGAGGTCGATGTCCCGCAGGACATGCAGCTTGCCGTAGTGCTTGTTGACACCACGTAGTTCGATCAGGGGATCGACGGCCATGCCCAGTCCCGCCCACTCTCCGCGCTCTTCGGGTCGACGCTCACCATCCGGGCAAGCTATTCCCCTCCATAGGGGACTTCAGCCATGACACGCATTCATATGGGTATTCGTTGCGCATTGCCCGCCATTTGCCCTAGGTACACAGACCGGGCCTGGGTACCTAGCCTGAGGGGGACGGACTGGGGGAACTCGGGGGAAAGGAGCCGGGGGTGGGCGACAGCAGGCCCGTCTACCAGCGCATCGCGGACGATCTGCGCCGGCGCATCGACGAGGGCGGGCTCGCCGTGGGCGAGCGCATCCCCTCCCGCTCCGAGCTCAAGCGCACCTACGCCGCGAGCGACCAGACCGTGGACCGGGCGGTGCGCGTGCTGAAGGCCGCCGGGTACGCGGAAGGCCAGTTCGGGCGGGGTGTGTTCGTCACCGACCGGGCGCCCCTCGGCAGCCTGCTCCGCTCCACCGGAGCCGTCGACTCCCCCTTCGCCGCCCAGATCCGGGGGTACGGGCCGCCCGTCCCGCGCCGGGGCGAGCAGTCCGGCCGGCAGCCCCCGCCCGACGGCGGCACGGCCCGCAACACCACCCTTACGTGGGAAGCGTCGTCCACCGAGACCGCCGCCCCGGAGCGGATCGCCGAGCGGCTCCACATCGGCGTGGGCACCCGCGTGCTCTGCACGCACTACGAATATCTGGCCAACCGGCACCCCGTGCAGCTCGCCACCAGCTGGGAGCCGCTAGCCATCACCGAGGGCACGGACGTCGCCCTGCCCGAGCGCGGCCCCTACGCCCGGCGCGGTGTCCGCGGGCGGCTCGCGGCCATCGGCATCCGGGTCGTGCGGGCCAGGGAGCTCGTGGGCTCCCGGCCGGCGAGCACGCCGGAGGCCGAGGCGCTCGGCTGCGCCGCGGGCAGCTGCGTCACAGTCATCGAGCGCACGCACTTCGACGGCGACGGGCGGGCCGTGGAGACCTCCGACATCGTCGTGCGCGCCGACCGCTGGCGGGTCGAGTACGACATCGCCTTCACCAGCTGAGACCGCTCCCCCGGCCCGCCGCCCCCGGCCCGCCCCTGTCCTGCCCCGCCGCCCCCTGGCCGCCCCGCCCCGCTCGCCCGGTCAGTTCTCCGCGAGCTCCGCGTACAGCTGCGACAGCTCCGGTGCGCCGTCGGCCGCCCACTCCCGGCCCGCCTCGACCACGTCGACCTCCCGGCCATTGGCGAGCCGCACCACCGGCTGGCCGTCCGGCCAGATCCACCACCCCGCGCCCGGCACCGTACGGATGACGACCGTGCCCAGATAGAGGCCCGCGTCGTTGCCCAGCCAGGGCACCAGCTCCGGGTCGTCCCGCCAGCGCGGCTGCAGCTGGTCCAGCGCCTCCAGGGAAGCGGGGGAGTCGTCGAGCACCACCCCTGCGGACTGCGCGTGCGTGCGCAGCAGTTCGCACTCGGACAGCAGCTCCGCAAGACCTTCCGGGTCGCGGTCGACCGCGTTCGCCAGTGCCGCGCCGCGCCCCGGTCCGTGTCGCTTTCGCCAACTGTCCAAGAAGGGAATGTTCATACCGGACAGGATCGCACTCGCACGGATGGCCCCACCACAGGCGCGCGGCGCCCGACGTGACCGGATGGCCTCCTTGACGTTGCCCATGCGTCTCCTTAGCTTCATGCAGCCACTGACCGAGCGGGGAACCAAGGGAGGCATGAGACACATGCTCCGAACGCAGACACCGGGCGGGAAACGGCACAGACGGTGGACGGCGGCACGGGCTGCGGCCCGGGCCGCCGCGGTGGGGATCGTGGGCGCCGCCTGCGCCGTCGCTGCCGCAAACACTCCGGCGCTCGCCGCCGGCACACAACCCGGTGCGCAACCCGACAGAGAGCCGCTCCCGCTGGAGCGGCTCTTCGACAACCGGGGGGTCAGCGACGACGCCCGCCCCGGCGGTGCCGACTTCGACGGCGCCGGCAACTCCCTCTCCGCCCAGGACCTCACGGCCGCCGGCTGGACGCCCGGCCGCGAACTCGCCTTCGACGGCGCCCGGCTGCACTGGCCCCGCTCCGCCCCCGGGAAGCCCGACAACGTCCGCGCCGCCGGCCAGGCCGTCCGGCTCGGCGGCCGCGGGGAGGCCCTGACGTTCCTCGTCGCCGGCACGACCAAGGGCGCGCCGGGCGGCGACGCCGCCGGCACCGGCACGGTGCGCTACCGCGACGGCTCGCGCAGCACCTACCGGCTGGCCGCACCGGACTGGCGCGGCGGCCTCCTGACCACGAAGGCCGTCGGACTCCCCCACCTCAACACGGGCAGCGGGCGGAAGACCGCGACCACCCGGCTGTACACGGTGTCCGTGCCGCTCGCGCCCGGCCGCGACGTCGAATCCGTCGTGCTGCCGCAGGATCCCGGGCCCGAGCGCGACCTGCACGTGTTCTCGCTCGCGCTGCGCGGCGGCTCCCGCGGCTGGACCGGCACCTGGGCCGCCTCCACCTCCGGCTACGCGGCCGTCGGGCCGTGGACGGACCGCACGCTGCGGCTCGTCGTGCACAGCAGCGCCGGCGGACCCTCGACGCGCATCCGGCTGGAGAACACCTTCGCGCCGCGCCCGGTGCGGATCGGCCACGCCACCGTCGCCCTGCAGGGCAAGGGCGCGGCCACGGCCGGCGCGCCGCGGGCCCTGGCCTTCGGCGGGCGGCCGGGCACGGTGATCCCCGCCGGCGCCCAGGCGTTCAGCGACCCGCTGGGCTTCCGGGTGCCCGAGGACACCAACCTGCTGGTGAGCATCCACCTGCCCGGCACGGTGCCGGCCGTGCCCGTGCACAGCTACACCAGCCAGGTCTCCTACCTCACCGGCGACGGCAGCGGCGACCGGACGGGCGAGCGCGGCGCGGGCGCGTACACCGGCACGCTCGCCACGTGGCCGCTGCTGACGGGCGTGGACGTCGCGGACGGGCCCGGGTCCGTGGTGACGCTGGGCGACTCCATCACCGACGGCGAGCGGTCGACGCCCGGCGCCAACGGCCGCTGGCCCGACCTGCTGGCGCGGCGGCTGCGAGGGCAGCACGGCGTGCCGCGGTTCGGGATCCTCAACCACGGGATCTCCGGCAACCGCGTGGTGACCGACCGCTACCCCGGCGACGGGACCAGCACCATCATGAGCGGCGTCAGCGCCCAGCACCGGCTGGAGCGGGACGTGCTGGCGCAGACCTCGGCCCGTACGGTCATCGTCTTCGAGGGCGTCAACGACATCCGGTCCGGCACTAAGGCCGAGCAGGTCATCGCCGGGCTCAAGGAGATCGCGGCGCGCGCCCACGAGCGCGGGCTGCGGGTCGTCGCCGCCACCATCGCGCCCTGCGGAGGCTTCTACGACTGCACGCCGGACGCCGAGGCCCAGCGCACCGCCATCAACCGGCACATCCTGGCCGGCGGCGGTACGTACGACGCCGTCTTCGACTTCGACGCGGCCATCCGGGACCCGCAGCAGCCGGACCGGATGCTTCCGGCCTACGACGGCGGGGACCACCTGCACCCCAACGACGCCGGCATGAAGGCGTTCAGCGACGCGATCGACCTGCGCCAGCTGACCTGACCACGCCCGCCGCCGGCAGTGCGCGGCGGCGCGGGCGGGAGAGCGCGGCGGGCGGGGCGCCCGGGCTCAGACGTCCAGGTCGACGACGACCGGGGCGTGGTCCGAGGCGCCCTTGCCCTTGCGCTCCTCGCGGTCGACGAACGCGTCCTGCTTCGCCTTCACGAAGGGGGTGTTGCCGTAGACGAGGTCGATGCGCATGCCCCGGTTCTTGGGGAAGCACAGCTGGCGGTAGTCCCAGTACGTGTACGGGCGGTCGTACTTCAGCGGGCGCGGCACGACGTCGGACAGGCCCAGGTCGCGCAGGGCGCCGAGCGCCGCCCGCTCGGCCGGGGTGACGTGCGTGGCACCCTCGAAGACGGCCGGGTCGTAGACGTCCTCGTCGGTGGGGGCGATGTTGTAGTCACCGAGGACGGCGAACGGGCGCTCGCCCTCCGCATCGGCGGCGACGGCGTCCCGCAGGGTCTCCAGCCAGCGGAGCTTGTACGCGTAGTGGTCGTGGCCGACCTCCCGGCCGTTGGGCACGTAGACCGACCAGACGCGGACGCCCCCGCACGTCGCCGAGATCGCGCGGGGCTCCTGCCCGCCGTCGTAGTCGGGGCCGCCCGGCAGACCGCTCACCACGTCCTCCAGGCCCACCCGGGAGACGATCGCCACGCCGTTCCACCGGCCGGTGGCGTTCACCGCGGCCTCGTAGCCCAGCTCGCGGAGCTCCTCGAACGGGAAGGCATCTTCCGCGCACTTCGTCTCCTGTATGCACAGCACGTCCGTGCCGCTGCTCTCCAGCCAGGCCAGCAGCCTCGGGAGACGGGCGGTGATCGAGTTCACGTTCCAGGTGGCGATGCGCATGGAGCAACCCTAACGGCCGGGTCCGACATTCCTCGTGCCTCAGAGGGTCACGGTCTCCCCGGGCGCCAGCCTGGCGTGCTCGGCACCCACCCGGGCGGGCGTCAGCATCCGGTCGTAGACCGGCCGCGCGAGGTCGGTGAGCAGCGCGTCGTGGATGTCGATCGCGAGGCGCGGCGCCAGCTCCCGCACGTAGTCGATGACCTCCGAGATCTTGTTCCAGGGCGCCATGACCGGCAGCATCAGCGTGTCCACCGGCACGTCCGGCAGCGTCAGCGCGTCGCCCGGGTGGAAGACCGAACCGTCCACGAGATAGCCGACGTTCGTGATCCGCGGGATGTCCGGGTGGATCACGGCGTGCAGCTGCCCGTGCACCTGCACGTCGAAACCCGCCGCCGTGAAGGCGTCCCCCTCCCCCACCGTGTGCACCCGCCCCGGGAAGGCCGGGGCGATCTGCTCCGCGACGCTGCGCAGCGTCCACAGCTCGGCCGCGGGGTTCGCCTCCAGCGCGGCCCGCAGCCGGTCCTCGGCGAAGTGGTCGGGGTGCTCGTGGGTCACGAGGATCGCGTCGGCGCCGACGGCCGCGTCCGCCTCGCTGAAGGCCCCGGGGTCGATGGCGAGCGTGCGGCCGTCCTTCTCCAGGCGGACGCACGCGTGGCTCTTCTTCGTCAGCTTCAGCTCCATGGGCCCATACTGCTACGCCCCTGCTGCTACGCCCCGGAGCCCGCCTCCTCGGCGATGACACGCTGCGCGGCGGCGAACGCGGCGCCCGCGGCCGGCAGGCCGCAGTAGACGGCCGTGTGCAGCAGCGTCTCCTTGATCTCGTCGGGGGTGACGCCGCTGCGGAGCGCTCCGCGGGTGTACGGGGCGATCTCGTCGACGTGGCCGCGGGCCGTGAGGGCGGTCAGGGTGATCAGGGCCCGGGTACGGCGGTCGAGACCGGGCCGGGACCAGGCGCCGCCCCAGGCGGAGCGGGTGACGAGGTCGTGGAAGTCGCCGGTGAAGCCGTCCCGGTCGACGGGCTCGTCGCCGAGGACCTCGCGGCGGATGCGCTCGCCGCGCTCGCGGTCGTCGGCGGGGCCGTGCATGTCCGCCGGGGGCGGCCCGAACCCGCGCGGGGCGCCGGCGCCGGGGGCGGCCGAGCCGCCGCCGGGCGCGCCGAAGGCCATGCCGGGCAGCCCCGCCCCGGGAGCGGGCAGACCCACGGCCCCGAACCCGCCACCGGCCGGCGCCGGCCCGGGTATCCCTCCGGGCGCGCCCGGACCGGAAGCGCCGCTGCCTACGGGCTCATACGCACCGGCCCCCTGCCCCACCGGCCCGGCACCCGCGCCCGTACCCGTACCCGTAGATCCCGAGGTACCCGCACCAGATCCGGAAGCTCCAGGACCCGCGGCGTCCTGGGCACCAGGCCCCCGCCCCACCGAGCCGAACCCGGTACCGGAAGCCCCCGGTCCACCCGGCCCGGAAGCGCCGGGACCCGCAGGGGCGGGCATGCCGGGAGCCGGAGCGGCGGAACCCGCCCCCGGCGCGCCGAAGCCCGCGCCCGCACCGGGCGGAGTCGCGCCGGTGTCGGCGGCCCCCGGCGCGCCGAAGCCCGCGCCCGCACCCGGGCCGCCGAAGGCGCCGCCCGTACCGGAGCCCGGTGCGCCGAAGGCCGGGTTCGTGCCGTCCTGACCCGTGCCCGGGGGCATGGCCGAAGCGGTACCGGTTCCCGGGCCGCCGGACGGCGCGCCCGTGCCGAAAGCCCCGCCCGCGCCGGACCCCGGGGCACCGAAGCCCGCGCCGGGTGCACCGGCGGCCGGACCTCCCGCCCCTGTCGTCCCCGCCGCACCCGCCGTGCCCTGCGTCGGAGACGCCCCCGTCACCGCCGACAGCCCCTGCTGCGTCGACATCTGCCAGGCCGTCGTGAAATGGCGGACCAGCAGGTCCGTCACCGCCGACGGCTGTTCCACGGGGGCCAGGTGCGACGCACCGGGCACCACGGCCAGTTTCGCGTCGTGGATGCCCGCGACCAGCACGCGCGCGTCGGCGGGCGGCGTCGTGGTGTCCTCGGCGCCGACGATGACCAGCGTCGGCACGCTGATGCGGGTCAGCTCGGCCCGTACGTCGAAGGCGGCCAGCGCGTCGCACGCGGCGATGTAGGAGTACGTGTCGGTGGTGCCGACC
This sequence comes from Streptomyces roseifaciens, assembly GCF_001445655.1. Taxonomy (NCBI): domain Bacteria; kingdom Bacillati; phylum Actinomycetota; class Actinomycetes; order Kitasatosporales; family Streptomycetaceae; genus Streptomyces; species Streptomyces roseifaciens. The sequence goes on along the minus strand of NZ_LNBE01000003.1, from coordinate 499,754 downwards.
ATCTGTACGGCCCAGTCGACGATGGCGGGCTGGGCGCCGGAGAAGTTCGCGGTGAACCAGCGCTCGGGCGCGGAGCGGGCGACGGGGTCGAGGCCGTCCCTGCGGACCCCGGCGCCGCGCTGCCGCCAGGAGTCGGCGGTGCCGTAGCGGGCGGAGGCGGCGACGAGGGCGAGGGAGGCGAGCCGGTGCGGGTGGCGCAGGGCCAGGTCGATGCCGACGGCGGCGCTGAGGGAGCAGCCGGCGTAGCCGAAGCGGTCGACGCCGAGCGAGTCGAGCGTGGCGACGAGCCGGTCGCCGAGGTCGTCGACGGTGGCGGCGGGCGCGGCGGGGGCGCCACCGTGGCCGGGCAGGTCGAAGCGGAGCACCCGCCAGTGCCGGGTCAGCTCGGGTATCTGGCGGTCCCACATGTGCCAGGTGGTGCCCAGAGAGGGGCCCAGAACCAGGACTGGTGCGTCTTCGGGCCCGTCAAAGCGGTGCTGCAGGGTCTTCGTCGTCTCGCTCACCCGTCCCAGGCTCCCACGTCTCACACCTCTCTCACCACAGGGGTCGGGAGACCGGTGAGACCACTCCAGGCATTCGCCGCCGCACGAAGATCTTCCACGTCCGGCTTCACGTACCAGCGCTTCGTGGTCCTCACATCGGTGTGCCCCGCCCAACGGGCGAGGAGATGATCAGGGACCCCATTGTTCGCCAGGTAGGTGAAGCAACTGGCGCAGGCATCGTACAAACGGACCCGCCGCAGCGCGTTCTCGGCCATGACCTTGTACGCCTGCTCACGCAACTGCCGCACATTGAGCGGCGTCCCGAGTTCGTCCAGCAGCACGTACCCGCTGTCCTCGTACGCCTGCCCCGCCGCCCGCTTCTCAGCAGCCTGGGTACCCTTGAAGCTCCGGAGGGCCTCTTTGACCAGAACGGGCAGCGGGAGGTCCCGTTCCCCGGTAAGCGACTTCGTATCCTTCTCGACCACGGTCTTGTTCCCCATCAACGTGCGCGTGTTGGCAACGGCCAGGGTGGCTGGCTCCAAATCCAGATCGGCCCAACGCATGCCGCAGACCTCCGCCGGGCGCAGACCCATCAACGACAGGCAGAGCGGGGCGTACAGCCGGTGATCCCTCACCGCGCGTACGAAGGCATGGACCTCCGCGACACTCCAGGGCGGCACCTCGGCCTTCGCCTGCCGCTCCGCCTTGCACACCTTTCGGGGGATCCTGACCTCCTGGGCCACATTCACCGCGACCAGGCGCCGCGCCACGGCCCGGTTGAGGGCTTCCTTCAGCCTCGTGAGGGACATCTCTACCGAGGTAACCCCAAGACCGGGACCGGCCTTCGTGGCACGTACGCGGCCCTCCCGCAGCGCCCACAGCATCCACGCCTCGGCATCGTCCTCGGTGAGCTCTTGGAGCCGGATATGCCCAAGCCTGCCTCGGACACGGTCCAGGGTCACCCTGTAGGTGGAGATCGTGGTCTCTTCCAGGTCTTCCGCCTTCTTGGCGAGCCACTGGTCGAGCCACTCGTTCACGGTCATCTTGTTGCGTGGCACGAGCGCCCCTTCGTGGCGACGGACCGTGATACGTGCGTACTCGGCCTTCGCCTCCCTGAGCGTGCCGAGGGTACGGGTCAGCTGCTTGCGCTTCCCGGTGGCCGGGTCGGTCCCGACGTCAACCACAAACCGGTACCGGACCTGGCCCTTCGCGTTCGGCGGCAGCTTCTTGATCGGTTGAGACAGGATGTTCACTCTCCTTGAGGGCGTGGAAACTCCACATCGGCAGTGCCGACGCTGTCTTTCAGCGAAGGGCACCACGGTCATCAGGGCAGCAGACAACAGCACTCTCCTCGTCCGGGGTTTGCAGCGTTGTCTGCTTCATTCACCCCGGCTCCGCTGGCAAGCACAGCCGAGTGTGAACACCCTCAATCATCGGGACGATCCCCGGTTTCGGTAACCGGGGATCACCTGCTATGTATCGCCCTGCAGAACGAGACCTTGCCCACCCCTGCCATATCGACCACGGGTCTGCTGCAGGGTTGGGTGACAGGTGTGGTCACGTAGCCCGGAGGGCCGGTGTAGTCATAACAATCTCGAACTCGACAGGGGTCATCCGACCGAACAAGGCTTGTCTGCGGCGTCGGTGATACTTCCTCTCGGCCCAGGTCACGATCGCGATTCGTAGTTCCTCACGGGTGGCCCACTCTCGGCGATCGAGGACGTTCTTCTACGACTCCATGACTTCGTTGTCGCCTGCCGCCCCGACTCTCCCTATCGAACCGGCTATCTGGTGGCCGGCGAGGGCCCGGACGAACTTCCCTGACCGAAACTGCGACCCGCGATCGCTGTGGACAATTCACCCGGCGACGTTGTCGCGGCGGGCAACAGCATTGTTCAGGGCCGCTTGATCCACCGACGCGTCTCCCTTGGTTCCACGCTCTCCTGACTGGATGTTCCGGGCTTTGCCCCGTCGTCGATGTCCGCGCGGCGCATCCACTTCCACAGCGTCATGGCGTGGACTCCGAAGTCGGCGGCCAGCTGCTCGACCGTCACGCCGGGCCGCGGTTCCGCGCGACACGGACGACACCCTGGCGGGACTCTTCCGGCATAAGGCTTGGGCACAGTGGTATTCTTCCCAACTTCCTCACAGAGCAAGCTAGTTCAGATGTCACCCCATCGTGCGGCAGGCCCCCTCCGCTCGGGCGGAGGTGAACCGTACTGGAGGATGCACTCAAGATCGCTAGACAACACCCCCTAAACAGTTCCCGCCCCCTCGTGGCGTCGAAAATTGAGAAGGCGCGTCGCATAGGCATCGCGAAGTTCCGCTAGACCTGTCCGTTCATAGAAGGTCACCAAGTCTTCCGCGCCCGCTACCGGAAGAACCGGCCCGGTCGTCGCCATGCGCTTGGCCATGATGGCGAACGCCTCATGACATTCCACCTTACGCAGGCGAATAAGAGAGGTCAGGGCTGCATGCGACAGCATCGGATCAAAATCTTTGGCGATTCGCAACGCAAGATGCTTAAGCGTATCAAGGTCCCCTCGCCCGTACAGCAGTTCCATCAATTCCAGTGGCGCATATGAGCTTCCCAGGATCATGGTGTCGACGGCCTCGGAGGCACGCGCGATCAGAATGTTCCCGAGTTCATCCTCGCCCGCATTGAAGAGGTTAACAATCGCTGGATGAAGCGAGATGACTTCTGTGACGTCGACTTCATCTATGCGCGAATTTAGCTCGGCCCGCACCTCGTCTATGAACTCCGCGTCGCTGTCTAGGTGGCCAGTCAGATGCGCCAGAAAATAGGCGAGATTCGTGACCTCCATCTTGCGGCCTAGGAAATAGGAGCGCGCGAGGGCCCTTCCTACTTCGTTGGCCTCCCAGACTTCCGACCGAAGAAGGGCGCCTGAGAGCGCAGAAAATGACCAGAAATCCGACGCGTCTATCGACGCAAGCTGGGATCGAATGGTTTGGGAGTAGACTCGAACGGCTTCACCATGATGGGCCGCGTCAAGTTCCTCCAGGATCTGCCCCATATCAATAGGGGGACCGATCCTCAAATCATGCGGGCTTCGACTGATTCGATCCACGAGACGCGCTTTCAGGGATTCGTGATGATAAAACTCGATGAGCATCCAGCCGAGCCCCATAGTGTCACACAGCGAGATAGCATCAATGGCGGCATGCGCCAGTGGCAATATATCTTCACTAGTTACCGTGGGATTTTGCAGCAGCTCATGGAGCGCACCCGAGTCGCCGTCCAGGGCCAGCGGCATCCAGAGCTCAGCTGCCTCTTTGTGCATTCCTCTGTCGCCAGCGGCCCGAGCAAAAACGGATGCAGCCACCGGGTCGCCGGCGTGCTGCAGAACGGCATCCCAGAAACTGCGCGGCACGGGACTCTCGCGCCGTTCCTGTTGGGAATATTGAACCAAGTAGTCGGCAAGACGATAGTAGACTCCGGAGCTCCGGCCACCCCTAGGACGGATCCTCGCAAGAGGCCGGATCGCGCCGCGAAGTTCGGCCGTTACACAGGCAAGCGCTCCTTCGAACCAGTCGTCGCCGACTGCTCCCCATTCCTCATCGGTCAGGTATCCGGGTGCGGCATCAGCTAGGAATCCTGAAGTCGCAAATTGAGGATGCCCCGCTATGTGCCCGTCCATCGCAGCGCATAGCACGGCCCAGGCGCCGGGATTCCGATCCTTGCAATCCTTGAAGAAATCAAGCAGGGCAGGGCCGGCCGCGAGATACTGTGTGACCCTCGTAGGTGAGGATGCCAGTGCCATCTTGAAACGCATATCGGATTGTGCAGCTGATACGAGGAGATCGCCCCGAAACTCGGTGTCAATGTCGACGCGTATTGCCTGGTTAGCGAGAAGTTCCCTGCCTCCAGGAAAAGGTCGACCCGGATCTGTAATGTCTTGCCAGTACCGCGGCCAGATGGTGGCCACGAACTTCACGTCCCTATGACTAAGCAACGCCTTCCGTATCGCAGAGGCCGCCACCTCTCCCGTGTCGGTCATCAGATAGTCTTGTAGCTCGTTCAGCCAGATGATTGTCTGCGGAGCGACAGATTCTGACTGCAGCACTTCTATCAGGGCACTACTCCGGCTGGGGAAGATCGGATGATGAAGCATCCAGCCACTCATCGACCTGACAGCTTCGTATGCGGCGCGCGTCTTCCCTGAAGAGGACCCGCCGACGAGGACGACGAGCGCGGATCCCGGAGAGGCCAATTCCTGCCGGAGGACTACGTCATGGCTGCGTGCTATGTATACTGGGAGGCCGATCGGGGCATTTTGCACCACAATAGGTTTATGTACTTCAAGCGCATGGGGGTCCGTTAATTCCTCAACCGGTCTTCCGGAATAGACGGCACGGTCTCCACGGCCAGAGTCTCCGTTCGGAGCGGGCCAGCGCTCCGTGTCCGTGTTGACGTCGAGGACCCGGTCGACCTGCAACCGGGTGAGCCTGCAAATCTCATTCGCGAGTGTCCTGAGTCCCCATACCTCTATGGTGACGCTGGCGTAGAGGGGGCGAAGCTCGTTGTCGACGAACTGGTCAACCTCGCCGGGCAGGGTGTCGTTGGTGAGGAAACGCCACACCTTCACATCTCGGTGCTCCTTGAGGCAGCCCGCCAGGTCGCTGCGGATCTTTGCCTTCGTCCTATCGATCCGCTCGGCTCGTGTCGCGTGCGCCGCGAAGAACACGCGGGCTTTCGGGCAGTAACCGTCGTTCTTGGTATCGCCCTTCGGGCCGGCTGCCCTCACCGGCTGGTAATCCCCGGGGTACATCTCCAGGCCGAATCGGTCCATGCAGTCCTGAAAGGCGTTGCCCTCGAACCGTAGGAGCTGGCCTTCAACGAGCTTCCGCAGCGAGTTCAGATCCACGGAATCATTACGGCACAGCGCAGCCCCCTGCGCAGCCAAACAGCTCGGCGTTGCCGTGACGAAGTGCCCGGAAGCGGGCAACCCGAGTCATCGACAGGCCAGTCAGCACCTCCGCCGACGGGTCTTGAGGGTTGCCGCAGCGGTTGAGGCGGGTACTGCAAGCGTCCAGGGACCGTCTTGACACACCTCCGGCTCGCCCAGGCCGCCGCTCCTTGGGGCGCACAACTGAGACGGGATCCGACAAGCCGAGCGAGCACGACAGGGGGTGATGTGGTCTAGGGGCCGGGGGCGAAACACGCTCAGCTCGGTGTCGAGATCCTGGCAGACCCTCGCGACCGCGGACTTGGATATTCCTGTATCGCCGCCCAGTCCTTTGACCAGGCCATCGACACTGCCAGTGGACACGGTCTCCATGAGCATTGGGTAGAGGGCCCGATCGATGCGGCGTCTGCACTCCAGCAAGCTCGGGAAGAACGACCTGGTGCGGACTTTGGTGATCGCCAGGCCCAAGTCCCCGGCCTGCATGGTCATTGGTCGGGTGGCTCGACCAATGACCGACGGAGATTGTGCACCGTTCCAGGTCTGCCACGGAGAATCGGTAAGGGGCCTGGATCATCTGACCACCCTAGGGCGAGAGGGGCGCAGACCCCGTGAAGTCGGGGTCTGCGCCGTGTGAGGCGGTTGCGCTAGTTAAGTGGACGGCCGCACGTCAGAGTAGACCGACGTCGACCAACGCCTTTGACTTGCCTGCGGGCTGGTGTAGCACATGCCCGTGTTCAAGGCTTTTCAGCTGTACTCCGCCCTTGGGGACGAGATCGGCGTGGAAGGTCGACCATGCGCGACAAACCGGGCAGACCTCGCCCGTCAGGAACGGGCGCAGTAGGTGCAGCTCATGTGTGGAGTCCCGCAGGTAGAGGCTGCCGGGTTCGAGGTCGTGTCTCAACGAAATGGCAGCCTTGGTCGGCACAACGGGATGGTCCCCCGTCAGCTCGCGGTAGCGGACATCGGCCGTTTGGGCGAGGGTGTCCCAGCGGGTCTCGGTGACGTGCCAGAGCGGGAAGTCGGCAAGAAACCGGGATCGTTCAACGGGAAGGGTCAGGTCGGCGAAGGCCTCTGTGACCGCAGGCGGGAGAAGGATGCGCTCGAATGACGGGCTGAGCTATCCGTTCCCCTCGGGCATCCTGCCCCTCCCCCTCGGCCCTCGGCACAGGTCGGCAGGCGCTGCGGCGACCCCGCCTTCCGGTATACGAGCGGTGATCTTACCGTCGGGCAGAGAGCTCGATCGCGGTACTGGGACGCACCGGTAAAACCGTCAGGTGCTGGCGGTGGCGGGAGGCCAGTCCCTCGCCGTGGCGGCTGGGCGCGTCGGGGCGCGGGCTTAGAACTCCTACCGCAACGTGGTTCGCAGGCGTCGCCGGCAGATCAGCGAGCAGGCGAGCTTGAGGAACGCCTCGTGAATGTCGTCCCGGGCTTCCCAGCGGATGCGCAGGCGTTTGAACCAGTGCAGCAGTCCGATCGTCTGTTCCACGACCCATCGCTTGGTTCCCAGTCCGGATCCGTGCGGGGTGCCGCGGCGGGCGATGACCGGCTTGATGCCTCGTGCCCAGACCTGGCGGCGGTTGCAGTCGTGGTCGTAGCCGCGGTCGGCGTAGATCTCCTTCGGCCGCCGGCGGAGCCGGCCGCGTTTGCCGCGGATGGGCGGGATCGCTGCCAGCAGGGGCATCAGCTGGGTGACATCGTTGCGGTTGCCGCCGGTCAGGGTCACGGCCAGTGGGATGCCGGTGGCGTCGCAGATCACGTGGTGCTTGGAGCCCGGCCGGCCCCGGTCGACCGGGCTCCGTCCGGTTTTGGGCCGCCCTTGAGCGCCCGGACATGGGAGCTGTCGATCAACGCCCGCGACAGGTCCAGGCGGCCGGCCGCAGCTCGTCCAGGAGCACCTCGTGCAGCCGCTGCCACACCCCGGCGTCGTTCCAGTCCCGCAGCCGCCGCCAGCAGGTCATCCCCGAGCCGAACCCGAGCTCCTGGGGCAGCCATTCCCACTGGATGCCGGTGTAGAGGACGAACAGGATGCCGTGCAGCACCTGCCGGTCCTCCAGCACCCTCTTCCGCCCGGGTTGCCGGTGCCCACGCGGCGACGACGGCAGTAACGGCTCGATCCTCAACCACAACTCGTCGTCAACCACCCATGGTTGAGGATTTCGCTCGCTCGCACCCAAGCAACCGACATACCCGCCCGGAGGACACGGCGACCCATGTTGCGTTAGGGGTTCTAAAGCGGGTGTCGCAGGTTCGAAGACCCCGGGAATGCAGACTGCTCGTAGGCGGCTGAGCCGCCCCGTTATGTTCTCTGTGTCCTGCAAGAGGGCCGCTGGCCTCCGGGCCCGGTATGACGGTGTCCCCCTGTCCGAGATGACCTGGGGGGTGTCACCGGGCCCGAAGGGGTGCCAATGGAGACGCTGATGAGAGGTCCGACCACCGCCCCGCCGAGCGCAACGCCCGGCGTCTCGCGGGTGGCAGGTCTGCATAACGTGGATGCGAGAGTACGGCACCAACGTCCTGGCCAGCACAGGACCAACCCCGTTCGGGAGGATGGGTTGTACGACATCAGCGACGTCGACGTGTTCTTCGCTCTGGACGTCGGCAAGACCGCTCACCACGGCCACGGGCTCACCCCGGCCGACAAGAAGGTCTTCGACAAGCCCCTGCCCAACAGCGAACCCAAGCTACGGGCTGTCTTCGACAAACTCACCGCGAAGTTCGGCACTGTGCTGCTGATCGTGGACCAGCCCGCCTCGATCGGCGCTCTGCCCCTGACCGTCGCCCGCGACGCGGGCTGCCAGGTCGCCTACCTGCCAGGACTGGCGATGCGACGGATCGCCGATCTCTACCCCGGCGAGGCGAAGTCCGACGCGAAGGACGCCGCGGTCATCGCGGACGCAGCCCGCACCATGCCGCACACCCTGCGCTCGCTGGAACTCTCCGACGAGATCACCGCCGAGCTGACCGTGCTCGTCGGCTTCGACCAGGACCTCGCCGCCGAGGCCACCCGCACCACCAATCGGATACGCGGCCTGCTCACCCAGTTCCACCCCTCGCTGGAACGCGTCCTCGGCCCTCGGCTCGACCACCCGGCCGTCATCTGGCTGCTGGAACGCTACGGATCCCCGGCCGCCCTGAGAAAAGCAGGCCGCCGCAGGCCCGCCGAAGCAATCCGGCCCAAGGCTCCCCGGATGGCGAAACGGCTGATCGACGAGGTCTTCGACACACTCGACGAGCAGACTGTCGTCGTCCGGGGACTGGCACCCTGGACATCGTCGTCCCGTCGCTGGCCCGCTCGCTCGGCGCCGTTCACGACCAGCGCTGGGCCCTGGAAGCCCAGATCAGCGAACTGCTGGAGGCCCACCCTCTTCACCAGGTCCTGACCTCGATGCCGGGGGTCGCGGTCAGGACCGCCGCCGTCCTGCTGGTCACCGTCGGCGACGGCACCAGCTTCCACAGCGCCGCCCACCTCGCCTCCTACGCCGGCCTGGCACCAGCCACCAAGTCGTCCGGGATCTCGATCCACGGCGAACACGCGTCCAGAGGCGGAAACCGCCAGCTCAAGCGCGCGATGTTCCTGTCCGCGTTCGCGGCCCTGCACGACCCGGCCTCCCGCACCTACTACGACAAGTGCCGGGCCAGAGGGAAGACCCTCACACAGGCTCTTCTCCGGCTCGCCCGGCACCGCATCAGCGTGCTCTTCGCGATGCTCCGCGACGGCACCTTCTACGAACCCCGACCCCCCGCCTCGCTTGACGAAAGACATAGAGGCACCCCAGTTGGAGGGCGGCGAACGGCCGTACCAACTCCCGCCTCCTCCAGGTGCCTATGGAGGAGGATCTCGCCATGGCGGTCCGGCCTATGGGCTTGGGAAGCCTGTGCGCTGCGGCGGCGTGGCGACGTCCACAAGACACCACGCGGTGGCGGTCCCTCCGCGTCAACTGGTTGCGGAATGCCGGAATTCTGCGCGGCGCTTGAGTGCCTGGTTGAACTGTTCGAAGCCCAGTGCGGTCGAGTCCAACTTGCTTCCCATCAGAGCCGGCAGTACCCCGGTGAACGTCTCCTTGTGGTCGAGTAGGGTTCCCTCGCTGGTCTCGGTCAGGATGAACTCGTGCATGCCGTCGAAGATCCCCGGTACCAGAAGCCTGCCGATCCACCGCAGGTGCCTGCCCGGCTCGGCGACGAGCACCTTCGGCTTAAACGACATGGTGCGGGTGTCGCTCTGCCGGAGGGTGATGGCAAGCCGCTCGCCCGGTTCAGCACGGCCCGCCGCTTTGACCATGAACGGGTTCCACTCGGCATAGCTGTCGAAACCGACGAGAGTGTCCCAGACCAGGGATGCAGGTGCGGAGATCGTCACATTCGTTTCAACAATGCGCATTGCATTGAGCCCTTCGCCTCGGTTGTCATGTTGATGGTCACATACGCCTGAATCACCAGGTGACCGGTAGTGACTCCAGCGAGTTGACCAGCAGGCCAGGTTTCATCCGCAGTTCGTCAATCGGCTTGGCGAGTCGCAATGTGGGGAATCGCATGAACAGTGAGCGGATCGCGATTCGCAGTTCAGCCCTGGCGAGGGCGGCGCCGAGGCATCGGTGGATGCCATGACCGAAGGCAAGATGCGGGTTGACCTCTCGCTCGGCGGTGAGTGCTTCTGGCTGCTCGAACCGGCTCGAGTCCATGTTGGCTGACCCGATGGCGGCCATCACGGCACTACCCTTGGGGATGACCACGCCCGCCATCTCCACGTCCTCCAGAGCGATACGCAGCGGGCCGCCGTCGCCGATCGGGTTGAGCCTCAGCAGTTCCTCCACCAGGGGGGCGACGTACCCCTCGTCCTCCAGCAGGCGGTGCACTGTTTCCGGATGCCGCAACAGTGTCAGCACGCTGGTGCCGATCATGCTCACAGTCGTTTCGTGCCCGGCGACGAGCAATGTCATGGCCATCACGATCAGCTCGTTCGTGCCAAGTGCGCCCTGTTCATCGTGCGCGGTGATCAAGGCACTGAGCAGGTCGTCTCCACCCTCAACTCGCTTACGCTCGATCAGGTTGGCCATATAGCCAGCCATCTCGCGTTGGCGGGCGACGACCTGGTCGGCGGTGTGCGCGGTCAGGGAGACGACCGCGTCCGACCACACCCGGAAGCGCTCGCGCTCTTCGTGCGGAACGCCGAGCAGCTCGCAGATGACCATGATGGGCAGCGGGAACGCCAGGGCCTGGTTGAGCTCGACCTCCTCGCCTACTGTGTCACAGGCATTCAGAAGTTCGTCGGTGATCTGCTGGATCCGCGGGAGCAGCGACTGCACGCGGCGTTCGGTGAATGCGCCGGCGACGAGCTTGCGCAGCCGGGTGTGCTCCGGCGGGTCCAGGGTGAACAGGCTCCCCGCCGGGAAGTCGACCGGGGTGAGGCGAGGCGCCCCGGGCGCGATGGTGGCAGCCCGGCTGAATCGTGGGTCGGAGAGCACGAGCCGGGCGTCGTCGTAGCGACTGACCAGGTAGCCAGTGTCTCCGCTCGGCAGCAGGATGGCGGAAACCGGCTCGGACGCCCGCAGTTGTCCATAGATCGATGGCAGCTTGGTCACGTGCTCCCGACCAAAGGGGAAGCTTCGCGCTTCGGTCTGCCTGATATCCGCTGTGGTCACTGGTGATCTCCAGACTTGATTTGACGGACTAATAAGCGGTCATGAACTGGTTCGCAGCGGAGACCGATATCTGCAAAGGGCCTTCCGCAGATGTGCAAGCAGCTGGGCTGGTGAGTCCTTGAGGTAGAAATGGCCGCCGCTGCACGTGGTCACCGTGAACTCCGCGTCGGCGTGTGTGCGCCACGCAGATAGCTCGTGGCTCCCTGCCAGCGGATCCTCGTCGCCACCGAAGACATGCACGGGACAGGGAAGCCGCGTGAACGGCTGCTGGGCCGCGCTCGCGCACAGGGTGAGGTCATCGACCAGGATGGGAAGCAGCAGTGCGAGCCATTCCGGCCTTTGGAGCAGTTCATCTGGCAGCCCGCCGACCTCGTTGAGCCAGCTGACGAGTTTCGCCTCGCTGACCCGGTCGGCGGGCGGCAGCCCGGAGGGCAGGTGCGGTGGGCGGCAACCGGAAAGAATCACCGCCTCCGGCAGACGCCCTCCGGCCGTCGACCGATAGGCGGCGAGCCGATGTGCGATGAGCGCCCCCATACTGTGCCCGAAGAGGACATATGGCTGCTCAAGGGATGGACCCAGCTCCCGGTCCAGTTCCTTGACCAGACGGTCGATGTCGGTGAACCGAGGCTCCCGGATGCGCCGGTCGCGGCCGGGCAGAAGCACCGGCAGGACCTGTACTTCCGGGGCGAGCGCTCGCTGCCAGCCCCGGAAGAGGGAGGGGCCACCTCCTGCATGGTGGAAGCAGTACATGCGCAGCTCGGAGGCAGGATCGACCGGGACACCCAGGTAGAAGGTCACCGTAGCCCGCCCCGTATCCGGTTCTGCAGCCCGAGCAGGTTCAGTGCCAGACCAAGTACAGCGGGTACGACTGTGGCGCCGCGCATCGACAGCAAGGACCTGACGAGCCACAAACGTGTCTCCAGCAGGTGCTGGGGTGAACCGTGCACATCGTCATGCTCCAGGACCTCGCCGTCACGGATGTGCCGGCGCACCCGCGCCGGATCGGTAGCCGGAATGATCTCGTCCCGGCGACTGGCCACATAGCGCACAGGTATGTCCACCTGAGACAGCTCGGCGTCGGTGAGTGCCCAGTCCGCGATCCTCTCCTGCAGCTCATCGACGGGATGCCCCGTCAGATGAGCGAGCGTGCGCAAGGTCGTGCCCGGCAACTGCGACCACCACTGCCGATCGGTGAAGAACTTCGATATCGGCGCGCCGACCGTGCAGATGCCGCGCAGCCGCTCGTCGCGCGCCGCAGCCCGGATGGCGAGGTTCCCGCCGAAACTCATAGCGAGCACGTACGCTTCGGAGATTCCGCGCAGCTCGGCCAGGCGATCAAGCAGGGCGGGGAAGATCCGCCAGGCGTTCCTGTCGTACGGCACATTGCTCTCCCCTACGCCCGGCAGCTCGGCGCAGGCCACCGTCATGCCAAGGCGCCGAGCCATCGGTAGCAGCTCTCCCCACTGCTCCTTGATGCTGACGATCCCGCCGACCACGATCAGCGCGGGAGCGGCCCTGCCACGCGGTGAGGTACTCAGCCAGAACGGCATCCGGTCCCCGCCGACCACCACCTCCTCGCGGGTGATCTGGCGGGTCGTCGCCCAGCGCTGGAAGGCGTTCACACATTCTCGCAGGGCCGCATCCCTTTCAGGACCATCGACGAACGGAAACCGGGCCATGTTGTAGTGCCTGCAGGCCAGCAGGTAGTCGCCTGCGGTGAGATGGCGTTTTGCGGCGGAGGACCAGACATCAACCCAGGAACCCGCGCTACCGGCGCCGTCGGAGGTGATGCTCCACAGCAACTGCGCGCAGTCGGCTGGCGGAATGCCCTGCGCCTGAGCGTGGAGCAGTACCAGTTTCTTCAACTCGGTGAGGTCGTCGGCGTCGCCGCGATGTTCAGCACCGGACACCGTGCTCATGCCCCCACATCCTGCAACTGCTTCGCGACCGGATCGGCCACTTGCGGAATGGTGAAGTAGGCCCGGCCGAGCACCCGCTGCTTTACCGGGGGCAATGCGTTGATCATCCGGTACAGCGAGCGTCGCGTCAGCGTGGCCAGCGGCGACGAGAGGGTGAAGATCTTCTCCTGGCGGAGCTGCAGATCGCGGGCCTGTCGAACCTTGCCCTCGCGCACGAGCTGGAACCGGGTGCCGGCCCGATCCAGTGCCGTAGCAGTGTCCGGACCTGTCAGCGCCTGGTCCACCAGCCGGGCCAGGACGAGCGCGTCCATGATTGCGTGGTTCACGCCGTGGCCGAGGATCGGCGAGAGTGTGTGCGCGGCGTCGCCGGCGAGCACGAGTCCCGGGATGCTCCACTGTGGAACCACAGTGGTGAAGATGTCCAGCATCATTGTGCCCGACCAGCTTGTGATGTTTTTCCGTACGAGTGAACCCAGTTCGGGGGCGAGCTCGTCCATCCGCGCGTAAAGAGCGCCGATTCCCGCGGTCCGCAAGTCTTTCAGACCGCCCTTGGGAATATTTAACCCAACCCGCACCATGTCGGGATGGGTGGGCAGGAAGACGGCGTGTCGGTCCTGGTTGATGCGAATGCGGTATCTGTTGGGTTCCCACGCCTGCGGGTAAGGCATCTTGAACCACAGCACATCGCGTTCCAGTGGCGTTTTGTGGTGCTCGATTCCTGCCATGTCACGAATCTTGCTGTACCGACCGTCCGCGCCAATGGTGATGGGGCTGGTGATCTCCAAATCGCCCTGCGGGGTGCGGCAGCGGACGCCGGTCACCCGCCCACCGTCCCGCAGCAAGACGACCGCTTTCGCCGGTCGGATGATGCGGAACCCTGGGTGCTTGCTTGCCGCGTCGGCGATAACCCGCAGCAGCATGGGCTGCGGGATCTCCATGGGAAACGGCTGCGGCTGGTCGAACTGGCGGAAGTCGACCCGCAGGACGGGCCGGCCGTTCTCGCTGATCTCCAGCCCGTGTGCCTCCAGAACTTTCTGGTCACGGAGCGGCTGAAGCAGTTCCAACTGGTCGAGCAGCCAGACGGAGTCCGGCAGGATCGACTCGCCTCGGAAGGACCGGTCGAAGTCCTCACTCTTCTCCACGACGATGACATCGCGGCCTCGGGCAGCGAGGGCGAGCGCGAACACCAGCCCGGCCGGGCCGCCGCCGATCACACAGGCCTGGGCAGTGATCTGCTCGGTCATGATGTGTTCTCCAGATCAGTCTTGATCTCGTCGAGTACGTCCGCTGCCTCGGCTCCGTCGACCACCCGGTGGTCGAAGCAAAGGTTGAGACGCATCACTGGGGCGATGACAACCTCGTTTTCCCGAGCGACGGGGGTTGGCTTCACCTGGCCGAGGCCGAGGGTGATCGCGGTGCCCCCGGTCGCGTGAAAGCCGTTGACGGCACGGTGTCCCAGCGATGACACGGCCAGCGTTCCCATCAGCTGCGGGCGCTTCCCGAGGGCGGCCATTCCCGCGCGGAATGCGGGCCAGCCGAACAGCGCGGGCAATCGGTGAAGCATGACGGTGCCGCGCAACTCGGGCAGTTTGCCAACCGGGGTATCCCTGATCCGTGCGATTGCCCGCTGTATCTCGTCCAGGCCGGCTCCACGCAAGTCCGGCAACACCGCCGACAGCACGACCCGCTGCCCCGACAGCGTGCGGTCCATGGCGATCTTCGGACGCACGGCGCTGAAGTGCGCGAGCTTTGGCAGCACGCCACCGCCGAGTGCGGCATTGCAGTCGGGATGCTTCTCCAGCACCCGTGTCGCCGACCGCAGCACATAGCTGAGATACGAGTATCGGGCGCCTTCCTCTGAAGCGCGCTTCCGATGGGCGATCACCTCGGTGAAGTCGACATCGGTGTCCAGGAAGACCGGGGCCATCCGGCGTGCATGTCGCAGGAAGTACAGCGTGTGCCTGCGCTGCTTGGCGACCCTAGGCATCGGCCATCACGAGCTTTCGGGCCTGGTTCAGTGTGCGGGCTTCCAGCAGCGAATTGAGGGCAATGCTCTTGCCGGTTCGCCTCTCAAGCACGCTCAGCAGCCGGACCAGGTGCATGGAGTCCCAGTGCAGCAGTGTGTCCACGTCTCGGCTCAAGTCCTCAACGGACAGCCGCAGCCCCAGGTCCTCGTCCAGTAGTGTCAGGAATTCCGCCTCAGTCATGGTGTCGGTCTCCGCAGTAGGTTGGTCACGGCCAGATGGGTGAGGGGGCTGGGCAACTCGGCCAGGTCGTGTACCCATACCGTGGTGTCGCCGTCGGTTTCGGCCACCACAAACCCGTGCTCTTCATAGAACTGGGCGAACCGGCCGTTCTTCGGCGTTGGCCGGTACCGCGCCACTACTCGGTCCACTCTCAGCTCCGCCGCGTGCGCCAGGACCTCGCGCACCATCGCGCTCTCCAGGCCGCGGCCGAAGACGCGGCAGCTCAGCAGCATGTTGTCGATGTGCAGCTGGTCGTCGGCGATTCGGTGGAACACCACGCCGACTATGCCCGCCTCACCGAAACGGTCGCCGGAACGGACGGCCCACACGTCGCTGCCTGGCCCGGACAGCGCTGCCTGCACCTGTGCGAGGTCCATCCTGACCGTGGCCATATTGAACTGGTTTGTTCGCTGGGTTAGTTGGGCGATTCTCGACTGATCCTGCTCGTCCGGGCTAAAGATCTCAACCCGTGTGCCCAGACCGTTGAGGTACTCCTGCAGTGACGAGGACGTCGATCGGAGGGAGTCGCGCTGGACCTCGGCCTGATAGGAGTTCCGGCGAGCGCGGTCTTCGCCGGTCAGCCGTAGAGCGGCGAACCAGTCACCGGCCAGCAGCTGTTCGACGTGCCGTGTGGGCTCCCGATCGACCTCGACCACTGCTACCTGCGGTAGATGCTCGCCAACAAGCCCGCACTCGAAGGCGCTGTCGTCAACGAAGACCATGCTGTCCACGCCGAGGTTGAGCACCTCAGCCAGCCCGGCAATCCCCCGGTCCTTGGGCTCCCAGTTGGCGACGATGGCGACGAAGTCCTCCTCACGCAGCTCCATCTCGGCCCGCTCTGCTAGTGCCGCGCGCACGAGATGTTCGTCGTTCTTGCTGCAGACGGCAAGAAGGACTCCTTGCGAGCCGAGTTGGGCCACCGTGCGCTGGAATCGCCGGAACGCGTCGCCGGGACCGGTTGGGCCGATCTGCACCCCGGCCACGCCGTCATCGCCGAGTACACCCCCCCAAAGTGTGCCGTCGAGGTCCAACACGAGGACCTTCTTGGTCCGTCCGCAGAGTGCACGGGCGACTGCGGCGATCTCGTCGGCAATACGGCAGAGCAGCTCTTCGGAGTAGCCGACCTGGGTGTAGACCCGCATGCGCGGTTCGTCGAGGGACACCGGCGCGGTCAGCAACACGTCCAGGTCCAGCACGATGCACCGGGACAGCTCTGCGGCCAGTCGGAGCAGATCGGCGTTGAACTCCCGCCATGCCAGGCTGAGCCTTGCCCGGGACTGGAAGTCGACCAGCTGCTTCGCCAGCCACGCGGGCAACGGGACAGTGGTGAGCACCAGGGTGCCCGTCCCTGCCCGGTCGTGCTCGGCCGCCAGGGCACGTATCCGGTCGCCGGCCGATCGGAGCACGCGTTCACAGTCGGCTGCTGTCCACACTGCCGCGAGCTCGGAAGCGATCAAGTCGGGATCGAGCAGGCACACGGTGAGATCGGTCTGTTCGGAGTACACGTCACTGCCTGGGTCGCCCAGGTCGTTGACGTACTGTCCCTGGCCTCGCGGGCGGAGCAGCAGCTGGTTCCGAGCGAAGGCAGCGGCCAATGGCGCCTGCAGGGGCGCCGTGGTCCCGTTGCCGGTGATCACGACGTTGAGCGCAGTGACCATGGGGTCCGAGGCGGTGACCACATTGGGGTCCAAGCCGAGCAGCAGCTGCCCGAGCGCGGCCTGCCTGCGCTCAGGTAGCGAGCCAGCCAGTGTTCCTGCCTCAGCATAGGCAATGGCCAACCGTCCATTGTCGCGCAGCAGGCGAAGGCGGTCCCATGCTTGATCAGCATCGGTAGTCATGGGCGGCACCATCAAACCCCCTCGACAGCGAATCCGGCTTTGATCCACTTGCTCGACTCGACAGAGATCGCCAGGGCCCGCTCGCCTGGACTCAGCATGCCTGCAAGCCGGTCGAGCTGGAGGAACGGCAGGGCGTTGCCGTTGTTCCCGGTATCGGCGACACAGCTGACCTCGGTCGCCCCGGGCATGCCGAGCCCGGACACGATCCGCTCGGTCATCCGGCCGGAGAGCTGCGGCGGAAGCAGGTATGCCAGGTCCTCGGCCTGCCAGCCTGCGTCATCCAGCAGTTGCCAAAGGATCTCCTTCGCCATCGTGGGCACTCTTTCCTCAATAGCCTTGTAATCCTCGTCCACGGCCTGTCCGCCGCGCTCCCGGTCGGCCTCGCCGAACCAGCGGATCATCTGGCCCGGCCGCTGTCCGCGGCCGGTCACCTGATTGAGCACCGTGCGAATGGCCATACCAGCGGTAGGCCGCTCGCGGGCGACCGCGACCGCCCCTGCGCCGTCGCCGAAGAGCACGTAGTTGACCAGCTCAGCGGATGGGAGGGTGCCGAACTCCCGGTTCAGCCGCAGATGCTTGGCACAGACATCGCCGCCGATCACCAGGCCGATTTCGTGTTCGGGGCGCTGCAGCAGCAGGCATCCGAGGTCCAGGGCTTGGACGGCTCCAGCGCAGCCGGACTGCAGCTGGTACGTAGGCACTTGGTCGATACCAAGCCGGTCGGCAACCTGATTCACCGTCGCCGGCATCAACTCGTCTGGCGTCGCGGTCGCGAGCACCAGGAAGTCGATCTCGGACGCTGTGATCCCGGCCTGCTGCATGGCCTGCGCCCCGGCGCGCTCGGCCAGTTCGGCGAGGGTGCTGGTCTGCTCGCCGGTATCGAGGTCGATGGCGAAATGGCGGGTTCGGGTGCCGATGAACATGTCGATCCATTCGGCGCTGACACCGATCCGCCGGGCAAGGGCTGAGTTGTCAATCGGTGCGCCGGGCAGAGCGGTGCCCACCGCGCGGATGTAGCTGGTCGGTGTGGACATGGCTGTCACCTCGTTACTGTTCTGCGGTGGGCCGGCTGCCGCCGGAGGTACGTGATCAGGTCGCCGGAAGTCTCGATCTCCGCCAGCAGTTCCACTGCATCGATGGCGATTCCAAACTGGCGTTCCAGCTGAGCCTTGAGCTGGACGACCATGATGGAGTCGAAGCCGAGTTCGTCGCCGAGGTGGGCAGCGACCGAGATCTCTGTCGGCCTGTGGCCACTGATATCGCCGAGGATCGCGAGCACAGCCGTGTGCACGTCATCGATATCAGCCTGCTTTGGGGCGGACGGCTCGGCGTGGTGGGGGCGGGTGGTAGTGCCACCCGCTCGCGGCCTGTCGTTCCCGGCCGTGGTCCAGAATCGGCTGTCGGCGGCGAAGCGATAGGGCGTCAGCCGGACGAGCCGCTGCTGGTCAGCGTCGTACAGCGCGTCCCACGTCGGCCTGCTGCCTGCCCTGGCCAGCCGGGCGATCACGTCTGCAGGTTCCAGGCCGGTGGCCGCCGGACCGGGGCAAGGGGTGAGAATCTCCGCCGTTGTCTGGCGAGCTCTGCGGGCCATAGGACCGAGTACCCGCCGAGGGCCGAGCTCCATGATGAAGTCGGTCCGCCGGTCCTGGGCGGCTGCCATGGCGTCGGCCCAGCGCACCGGATTGCGTGCGTGCTCGGTCCAGTACCCAGCGTCCATCAGTTCACCGGCGGTGAGTTCCCGCCCGTACAGCGTGGAGTAGACGGGGATGGTGGCAGGCCGGTAGGTGAACTTGACTGCTACGGCGGCGAACTCTGCCAGCATCGGCTCCATGAGCGGCGAGTGGAAGGCGTGCGATACGTCCAGTGTCCGGGTGGTGATACCTCTTTCCTGCAGTGTTTTGGCGATGCGTTCCAGTTCGTCGACCGGCCCAGAGCACACAGTGTCTTCCGGTCCGTTCAGCGCCGCGATACCCACCGTGCCGTCAAGCAGGTCCAGCACTTCGGCCGGTTCGCCGCGCACCGCAAGCATGCCGCCGCCGGACGGCAGCTCCTGCATCAGCCGAGCGCGCGCCGTCACCAGCTCGCAGGCATCGGGCAAGGCCAATACGCCGGCGTGGACGGCAGCGGCGAACTCACCGACGCTGTGGCCGATCAGCCAATCCGGCTGGACCCCCAGCTCACTCAGCATCACCGACATCGCGTAGCCGACCGCGAAGATTGCTGGCTGGGCCAGTCCGGTCTGCTGGATCAGCGGCTCCTCGCCCAGTATCACACTGGAGACGGATCGGCCGAGGTGCTCGGCCATAGCCTGGTCCACGTCGGCCAGTGCCTGGCGGTACCCCGCGAACCGGTCGTGCAGCGCTCGCGTCATGCCCGGATATGGGGAGCCCTGCCCGGTGAACAGCCAGCCGACCCGGACGTCGCGCTGCGCCACATCGGATATACCGTCGGCGAAGGCGGGGTCCTCGGTGAACCTGCGTAGTGCCGCGGCGGCGTCCTGGGAACCCGATGCGGCGAAGGCCAGTCGGTGCTTGCCCGTCGACTTCACCTGGTTGCTCGTCCAACACAGTCTGGCGAAGCTGCGCTCGGGCAGCTTGGCGAGATCGGTCGCCAGCTGCGTTGCGTTGCGCTGGAGTCCCGCGCTGCTGTTGGCGGACAGTGTCACGATGCCTGGTGCGGGCCGCTCGGGCAGGGGCGTCGTGCGGTGTCCGCGCAGCACGAGGTGGGCATTGGTGCCGCCCAGCCCGAAGCTGCTCACCGCGAGCAAAGGCGCCGTACCCTTGAGCCGCTGAGGAGCCTTAAGCAGTCTCAAGCCCTTGGCGCGCAGGGCAAGTTGGGGGTTTTCGGTGTCGGCGTGCCTGCTCGATGGCACCACGCCGTGGTGCGCGGCGAGGGCCATCTTGATCAGTGCCGAGATGCCGGCCGCGCCCTCGGTGTGCCCGATGTTGCCCTTGAGCGAGCCGAGCCCGCAGGGGGTGGGGCGGTCGACGCCGTGCACTGCGCCGAGTGCGTTGGCCTCGATCATGTCGCCCAGCACGGTGCCGGTCCCATGTGCCTCGACGGCTGCGATCTGCTCCGGGCCGACGCCCGCCTTGCGGTAGGCATCCCGGATCACCTGCTCCTGGGACCAGCGGTTCGGTGCTGTGAGGCCGTTGCTCCGGCCGTCCTGGTTGACCGCGCTGCCCGTGATCACCCCGTAGATCGGCAGGCCTGCTGCCTCGGCGTCGGCCAGCCTGCGGAGCACGACAGCGGCAACGGCCTCACCGCGCACGATCCCATTGGCTTCGGCGCTGAATGGTTTGCAGGCGCTGTCCGGGGCCGACAATCCGGCCTGGGTGTAGAAGATGTTCAGCGCTGGAGTCATCATGATGTTGACTCCGCCGACGATCGCCTGGTCGCACTCACCCAACCGAAGCGCCGAGCATGCCTGGTGGACAGCTACCAGCGACGAGGAGCATGCGCTGTCCACCGCCCAGCTCGGTCCCTTCAGGTCCAACAGGTAGGAAAGCCTGTTGGCGATCATGCAGTAGCCGTTGCCAGAGCCAAGGTGTGGGGTGATCCGGTCGTAGTCGGTCATGTGCAGATGGGCCCACTCGTTGCCCATCACCCCGATGAAGACCGCCGTGGCGGTTCCTGCCTGCGCGCGCGGATCCAGGCAAGCGTCCTCCAGCGCCCTCCACGCGACCTGAACCATCAGGCGCTGTTGGGGATCCATCGCCTCGGCCTCCTTGGGGGAAATGCCGAAGAACTCGTGGTCGAAGACATCCGGGTCGGTGAGGAATCCGCCGGTGGTGGTGTTCAGCCGGCCCGAGCCCAGTAAGGCGTCAGGGTCCCATCTGTCGTCGGGGACGGTGCTGATGGCGTCCGCACCGCGCATCAGCAGGTCCCAGAACTCCGCCGGATTCGCCGCGCCCGGAAACCGCCCGTCAATACCGACGATGGCGATCTCCGTCATACCGTTTCCTTGGCGGCACGCATCGACGCCGTCAACCCCTTTGCCAGGGCGCTGATGGTCGGGTAGTCCCAGGCCAGGGTCGGCTCGACCTCGATACCCAGCGTGTCCTCGATATCGGCGGTCAGCGTCAGCGCGTAGACCGAGTCCAAGCCGAGATTGGCGAACGATTCCTGCGGATCCACCTCCCGCGTGTCCAGGCGCAGGTAGCTCGCGACACGTTCTATCAGCCAGAACTCAAGCTCGACCGGGCTGATCTCGGTGTTCAACGTCATGTCATCTCCTGATGTTCTGTGTGGTGACTCGGGAGCGGGGGTTCAGCCGAAGATGGAGGAGCGGTCCGTTCCGCAGGACAGCCGCTGATCGACACGGGTGGTGAGCTCGCCGAACAAGGGCTCGGCGAGCTCGTCGTCGAGTACGCCGTCGCCATGGCCCAGTCGCGCGGCGAGCCGGGTGAGCGCTGCAGTCAGCCACTGTGGGCTGCTCAGGAACTCGGATGTGGCGAACTGCTTGGTGCCCAGGCACGCCGCCGCCGCGAGTAGCAGGGTGTAGCGCTTCGCGAGCTCGAAGGCTTCGGCACTGGCCGCCGGGCCCAGCTCCCCAGCGGGAAGTCGCAGGCTGTCCGCGTGCAGCTCGGCCAGGGCGGTGGCGAAGAGTCCGGGCAGGCCGTCATCCGGGCGTACCTGGGCCAGCGTGGACATCAGCGGATCGGGCGCCTTGTCGCTAACGGACAGCCCGCTGATATCCAGTTCGGGGAGTGCGATGGCAGTGTCGAACAGTTTGGCGGGCGGCGCGGCCGGTGACCAACTGCGCTTGGCGAGCGTGGGGAGCTGGGCCAGGACGGTGAGCAGGCAGGAGGTCGCGCCGGCGTGCCCGATGCTGACCAGGGGAAGGTCCCTGGAGAACTTGCCGAACGCCGCGTGCCGCCCCTCCCGAAGGTAGGACCGGGCACCAAGGATGACCGACAACTCGTGATGAGCTTCCTCAAGCAGCAGCGGCACCAGGTACTTCACCGCAGCTGCAGGCGCCGAGCTCGCTCTTGGGGCCAGGTGCAGGCCGCGGCTGACTGCCGTTGCCAGGCAGTCCGCGATCAGCAGGTCTGTGAAGGCCGCGGCGAGGGTGCCGCGCGCATGCGGGAGGTCGGCGACGGTGTGCCCGTACAGCCTGCGGCTTGCGGCGAAATCATGAGCGAGGTGCAGGGCCGAGTCCAGGGTGCCGATCGCCATCCCCGGCAGCGTCGCCCGCGTGACCTGGAAAGCGCGCAACGCCGTCTCCACCCCTTGGCCAGGGGTGCCGACAAGTGCGTCGAGACCGACCGGGACGTTGTCGAAGACGACCCCGCCAAGATGACACCCGCGCATCCCTGAGGTGGTAAACCGGGGCATGTACCGGACAGAGTCCTCGGGGAGATCCCGCTTGTCGATCAGCAGCGTCGAGTGCGCGCGCGGCCCCGGTGCGTCGGCACTGCGGGCTAACAGGACAAGAGATTCCGCGCGTTCGATGTTGTTGATGACCTGCTTGGTGCCAGACAGAACGATCTGGTCTGCGGTGAGCCGCGCTGCGAATTCGTTGCGCAGGAAGTCGTTTCCATGGGCCAGCTCGTGGAAGGCCACGGCGATCCGCTTGCCCGCCAGCAGGTCGTCGGCGACCCTGCGGCGCTGGTTGGTGGAACCAGCCGCCCACACGTTGACTGCCGCCATCAGCGAGGTGACCCCGTAGCCCAAACCCAGGGCCGGATCCCGTCGGAACACCGGGCGCAGCCTGCGGGCCAGTTCGTCTACCCCGGTCAACCGGCCACCGAGGGAGCGGGGGACGAACTCGTGGTTGAAGTTCCACTTGTCCAGCAGCAGCTCGCCGTCGGCGAGCGGTACGGCCTGTTCGTCAGCGGCTAGAACGCCCGCGAAACCCACGGGATTCTCATCGTCAAACGGATCGCCGAACAGATTCTCCAAGCTGTCCAGTCCCACAGTGCTCATCGGCTCGTCCCCTCGGCGACTCGGTGCGGCAGCAACGACAGCGACAGGCCCTGCTGCAGGCGGGCCTGCAGGGCGTCGACGAGGGCTTCGTCCTGGCCGGCCTGGCGCGCGACTGCGTCGCCGAGGGCCTCGAGAATCCGGCCGAGGACGGCCCGCTGCCACAGGCCATTCGCCCACAACGGATCGGACTGACTGGTGTGCGCCGAGATTCCAAGCACTGCAGCCGCCGCCCAGCACAGGGACAGTCGCTCGGCCAGGACGAAGCTCCGCCTCGGCACGGTGATCCGCACTGGACGGTGGTCGGCCAGCTCGGACAGCAAATCTTGGTAGTGTTCGAGAATCCGCGCCGCGTGCTCCCCCGTAGGCGTGTGCTCCATCTGCCGGACGAGATCCGGAAACGCGCGTAGCAGGCTGCTGCCCGCGCGGGATACCAGTCGCAGGTGGTTGGCGTCGAATTCGGGCAGCGGCTCGTCCGGGTCCAACGTGGTCCGGAGAGCGGCCGTGTCGTACGGCGTGGCCGCGTGACGGGCGACGACTGGTAACTCGTTGATGATCGAGTTCAGGTTCACCAGCGTGTTCCCGTCGAAGATGCCGACAATGCGGTGGTCGCGCGCCAGCTTCTGGAACCGGCCGTCGATGTCGACGTTGGTCAGCTGTGATCGTGCCCCGAGGAACCTGCCCAGGGTGGAGATCATCCTGTCAGTGCGGGTCGGCAGCAGGTACTTGGCAATGGCGGACACGAGGCTCATTTCGCCGGTCTGTCCGTGGATGCAGCGGCTGCCGACCAGCGCGACCGCCTCGTTCAGCAGGTGGTCGGCGCCGGCATCAGCCAGCGTTCGGACGGCGTAGGGCAGTTCGAGCAGGCCGCGTCCGTACAGCTGGCGCCCCTCGGCAAACTCCAGTGCGAGCCGCAGTGAGTGCTCACCCGCGCCCAAGGACAGCGCCGCACACAGTGTCCTGGTCAGCTGGAGTCCCTTGAGGACAGTCTCGAGACCGGTACCCGGGGCACCCAGTCGTGCGGAGGCGGGCACGAAAGCCCCCATGAAGGCGATACCGCTGATGTCGGCTCCGCGGATGCCGTGGGTGCGCACCCCCGGGAGGCAGGTGAACTCGGTCGGCGCCAGCGCCATCTTGTCCACGACAAAGACATCGAAGCCGCGGGGGCCGCCCCCTGTATTGGCCAGCACAGTGATGGTGCGCCCTCGCGTGGCGTTATTGATCAGCCACTTTTCCCCGGTGAGCCGATAGCCGCCAGGTACCTCTTGGGCGCGAACCTCGCCCGCCATCAGATCGCTGCCGTGCGCCCGTTCCGTCAGCCCCCAGCTGACGGGAGCACCGCTGATTACCTGGTCCGCCACTGCGCGGGTCACCGCGGATGCGGGTGAGATCCATGCGCTCACACCGCCCAGGAAAGTCTTGCCGTGTGCGATGGCCACGGTCAGGTCTCGGCGGGCGACTGCACGGATCAACTGCAGTGGGACCGGGAAGTCCCGAAGCTTCCCACCAATTGGCTCCGGCACGTAGTACTGCTGCAATCCCAATGCATTGAGCAGATCACAGATCTCCCCCGGGAATTCCTCGGCTCGGTCCAGCTCAGTGCAGCGTGCGTAGGAGAAAATTGCGGCGGGAGCACGGGGGTCGCCGAGCCTATGGTCGAACTCCTCGGCCAGGGACGTCATCGCAACGCTCATCGCTGTCCCTCAGCCGTCGCCGGGATGGCTTTGAGACCGTGTACGGCCGGACGTAACGATTCGTGCAGGGCCTTGACCCCGTTGGAAAGGAACAGATCCCGCATCAGCCGGCGCTGCACTTTGCCGCTGGTGGTCTTTTGCACGACTCCCCGGTTGGTCAGTACCACGCTCGGTGCTGGGATGTCGAAGGTCCGTGCGACGTGAACGCTGATCCTTCCGGACAGCTCGTCCATGGACAGCTCGCCGAGCAGCCCCCTCTTGATCTCATGCAGGACGACCACGTGCTCACCGTCGGCCTGGACGGAGAACACCGCACCGGTGCCCGCCGCGAGCGCCGGGTGCAGCTCGCTGACCACGTACTCGATGTCCTGCGGGTACAGATTGCGGCCGCGCAGGATCAGCACGTCTTTCAGCCTGCCGGTCACGTAGAGCTGGCCGTCGAGCAGTACCCCCAGATCCCCGGTGCGTAGGAAAGGTCCGTCGCCGTCGGCGGTGTGGGCCTGGAAAATCTCACGGTTGGTATCCGGCCGGTTCCAGTATCCGGCAGCGACGCTGCCGCCACGGAGCCAGATCTCACCGACCTGGCCGACCGCGCGCTCGACACGCGTCGCGGGCTCGACGATGCGGATGTCCAGCGTGCTGGGCACTCCGCACGAGACCAGGCTGGTCGACTGCTCACCGTCATCGAGCCGGATTTCGTCGCGCTCCAACGCCATCCGATCCACTTTGGTCACTTGGGGCCGTGCACCGACGTCGACGGAAGTGGCGAGCAGGGTCACCTCCGCCATCCCGTAGCAGGGCACGAACATCTCCGGTCGGAATCCGGCGGGCGCGAATCGGGCGCTGAAGTCCGCGAGGGTCTTGGCCCGTACCGGCTCCGCGCCGTTCAGCACAGCCTTCAAGGAGGACAGGTCGAGCGCAGACAGTTGCTCGTCGGTGATGGTGCGCACGCACATGTCGTAGGCGAAGTTCGGTGCCACGGTCAGGTTGGCTCGTGTCTGGGAGACCACCTGCAGCCAGCGCACCGGCCGCTTGAGGAAGGTTCCGGGAGCCATGAAGGTGCAGTCGCCACCGGCGTAGAGCGGGTACAGCAGCATCCCGATCAGGCCCATGTCGTGGAAATGAGGCAGCCAACCTGTCATCACCAGCTCATCGCCCAGGCTCATCCGGGAAGCGATCTCGCCCTCGTTGTGCAGCAGGTTCCCCTGCGTGACCATTACGCCCTTCGGTTCACTGGTGGAGCCGGAGGTGTACTGCAGGAATGCAACGGATTCAAGGCCGAGCGACGGCATCCGCCAGTCGTCCGCCGTACCCGCGCAGTCCTGGTCGACGGCGCGCACGTCGAGCCGGGTCTCGGACAGCTCGGGGAGCTTTTCGCGTAGCTCGTCGAGCAACGACGAGGTGGTGAGCACCAGTTCCAGACCGGTGTCGGCCACGATGTTGGCGACCCGCCGGTAGCTGCGCGGGTCCGTGGGTACAGGAGCAGGGACAGCGATGACTCCGGCGTACAGACAACCAAGGAATGTCTGGAGGAAGTCAAGGCCAGCAGGGAAGAGGAGCAGTGCTGGCTTGCCGGCATGTACCGAGGAGGTGAACCACGCGGCGAGAGACCGCGCCGCGCTGTCCAGTCCTCGGTAGCTGACCCGGTCCTCGACGAGACCGTCCACCCCGTCCTTGACGAACGTGTAGAACCGGTCATCGCCATAGGCGAGCAGCCGGTCACGGACATGGTGCGTGAAGCTGCTGTTCGCAAGTTCGTTCACTTCGACCCCCACACTGGACAGCCCAGGACTGCCTGCGAGCCGCCGACGGCTCACCCGCCACCCACTGACGTCAACTCGATCCCGAGTCGAGGCAGGTCGAACGTAAACTGACGTTGAGACACTTGTCAACGGCAGCCTACGCGTTAGCATGGTGCCCGCCAACGTCAGCTGCGGACCAAGGAGACAGCGTGGACAATCGGCCCGCACAGGCGTTCTCCATCGCCGAGAAGCTGGACAGGCTCTTCACTACCACCGGCAAGCGGAAGCACGGCGAGTGCAGCTATACAGCCGTGGCAGAGTCCATCCGTGAAGAGCAAGGCATCTCGATCTCCCACACCTACATCTGGCAACTGCGCACCGGGAGGCGGGACAACCCGACGCTGCAGCACCTCACCGGGTTGGCCAACTTCTTCGGCGTGCCTGTCGCTTACTTCCTGGATGACAAGATCACCGAGGAGATTGACAGCGAGCTTCAACTGCTCGCCGCTCTTCGTAACGCAGGTGTTACCGAGATTGCGATGCGCGCCGCGGACCTTTCCTCTGGGAGTCGGGAAGCGGTCAGCAGCATGATCAACAAGTTCTGGGAGCTTGAGGGTGGGGAAAACCGGTGAAAAGTGCCCACCATGTGACGTAATATGACGATGACCACGCGCCGGCCGGGGGGCGGTGCCGCTGGGTCTGGTTATGTGCTCTAGCTCAGAAGGGGCACTCGGGACTTGGCGTTCGGGGCTCTCAGCGGGGATGTCGTGATGAAGTTGAGCAAATTTCGGAGTTCGAACCTCAGCCGCTTCCGCAAACCCGGAATGGGCGAGGTCCGCAAGCGATGCGAGGCACTCCTTGCTGACATTTGGGTCCCAAGCCCGTTCGATATTGCAGAGTTCTGCGCATATGTTGGAGGCCAGCGGAGTCGGCGCATCTCCCTGCGGCCGACGCGAGGGTTAAGCGAAACAACGCCGTGTGGCATGTGGCTGTCAATCGGTGAGACCGACTACATCTTCTATGAAGACAACACCTCAAGGCTGCACTCGGAGCATATCATCTTGCACGAGCTCAGCCACATGCTCAGTGGTCACAGCTTTACCGATCCGAATGTCAGCGACGTTCTGAGCAGGCTGATGCCGAACCTGAACCCGGCAGTCGTGCGCCAGGCGCTGGGTCGGGTGAGCTACTCCACCGAGCAGGAACAGGAAGCTGAGTTGCTGGCCTCGCTAATCCGCCAACAGGCGGGACGAGTACAGCTGTTGAACGAGGATGCGAGGAAGGATCTCCTGCTACGCGACCTGAGTCAGGCGTTCAGCAACCAATCCCCCGCTTCACGAGGCTAGTTGGTCGTGGAGATCGCCGTTCAGGTCACGCTGTGGCTCGTCGCTATCTGGCGCATTCCGTCGGCATTTCGTAGCCCGCAGCAGCGAATGCTGTGGGCAACATTCATGTTGTGGGCAATCGCTAGGAGCCTCAGTAACGGGAGCCTGGCAGACTACATCGACTGGACGACGGGCACTGAAGACCTCGCCACGCTGCTGAAACATCTTCTCGGCGTTTTGTCGTCAATCACTGCCTTGCGCTTCGTCGGGATAATCACCGGCGCCGATGTGCGCAACCCCAGGAATCCTCGCACCCGGCTGATTGCTGCGTGCGCCACTCTGCTGACGATGTGCGCGCTGTTTGTCATGTCGGAGACAATTATTCATGACTCTCCCGAACAGCTGCTGAGCGGATCCCCACCTTCCTGGGGGACAATCGCGTATTGGGTGGCGCTCGAGCTGTATATCGGTATCGGGCTGGCCAGCGTGGCTGCACTGCTGTGGCGTGCGGGCAGACTGGCCGCCCAGCCCTTTCTACGCTGGGGTCTGCTGTGTATCAGCGTCGGCGCGGCACTGGACCTGGTCTACGCCGTCTACAAGATCACCTTACTGTCCATACTGGCGTCCGGCGCCGCCGTGCCAGTTGAACTGGCGGCGAAGGCCGCGAACTCACTGCAAGCGATCGCGATCCTGCTGATGGCCATCGGCTCGATCATCCCAGCAACTAACGTCAGCTGGCGCATGTGGCAGCGCTGCCTCACGCTTCGCAGGCTTGCCCCCCTGTGGCGGACGTTCCAGCGAGAGTATCCCCAGGTGGTCCTCGATAGTTCCGAGTCCGGCGCGCTTGCCGATCTCGTCGGCCTGCGCCAGTCACACCTGCGGCTCTACCGTAGGGTCATCGAGATCCGGGACGGAATGCTGTTTCTTCAACCGCGTATCTCCCAGAGGCTCTACGACACCGCGCACCGGCACGTTGTGAGCTCAGGCGTAACCGGGAAAGATCTTGTGGAAGCCACAGCGATCGCTTGCTGCCTGCGAAAGGTGTTGGCTCCCGGGAACCGTGACTCATCGCCCGACGAGTCCATGCGCCTGAACATGCCTGGCCGTGACGACCTCAACCAGGAGGCAAGGTTCCTTGCCCAGATCAGCCGGGCCTTCCACCGCTCCACTGTGGTCAACAACTTCCTGTCGATTCAACCCGAGCCGGGCAGCCAGCCGACATCCACGAGATAATCCAGCCGGACATCCTCGATATCAGCGGTGTGTGGCGAGACGGCGGAACTTCACTCGTCCTCGCACCTATCCGTGCCGGAGCTCTGCCCGCGTCTCTGATCTTCACAGGGCATCGCGCTTAGAGGATGCTTGCGCAGAACGCTCGTCGGCCACCGCATGGGGAGGTACCTGACTTCTGTCGCGGCGGCCGGCAGGCTTGGGTTGACCCAGGACGACTCCGGCCAGAAGCAGGACCAGTCCGCACAGTTGCTGAACGGTCAACGTCTCTCCGGCGACAGATGTGCCGAGCTGGACGCCGGTGACGGGGTTGAGCAGTCCGATCAGTCCGACGGTCCCTGCTGGCAGGTGCCGCAGTCTCATTCTTTGGCCTTCGTTCAGCAGAGCGGGGGCGTAGCGGCGGCAGTCGTCTCGGCGCCCCCGCCAAACGCGCGGTCCAACCGGCTGGCTATGGACGTGACCCCGGATGTCGTTTCGCGATGACAGCGGGAGTCACCTCGTTGAGGCCGAAAGCGATGTCAGCGTCTCCGGGAGCCGTCCGCGAGCTGGACCGCGGCGCGCGGCCTTCTGGGCCCTTCCTCGATAGCTGCGGGCCTTTGCCGTCGGCGAAGCCGCAGGTCCAGGAGCGCCCGAGCGAAGCGAGGACGAACGACCTGGACGGGCGGCGAGCGACGGCCACAATCGGCCCGCGCGGAAGGGCCGGAGTGACATCCGAACCCAGTGACATTGATCTTGCTGGCCCTCTGGTGGCCGACTCCCGAAACCACGTCGAAACGACATCTGCGGAGAGCGACACAGCCAAACCGGCCAGGCGCGGTACGCGAGGGGCCCGCGCCGACCTCAGAACAAGAGCGCATCGTCGAGGAGACGGCCTCCGGGGAGAGGACTAGTCATGGAAGCTGGGGCCGGCACCGGCAAGACGACCACGCTGAAAATGGCCGCCGCCGGGGTGAGGGGCCGGTGCCTGTACCTGGCGTACAACCGGGCCATCGCTATGGACGCGGCCAAGCACTTCCCATCAAAGGTGGAGTGCCGCACCGCGCACAGTCTCGCTTTCCGCGCCCTGGGTGCGAGGTACGACAGGCGTCTGGGGGTGCGAGTGCATACAGAGCGCACCGCGCAGTTGCTGCGGAACCCGGAGCTCCTGCGCGTCAACCAGAAGATCGTTCTCTCGCCGCGGACGCTGGCGCGGCTAGTTCGTCGCGGAGATTTCCCATGGCGCACTACGCATCGGCCTTAGAGGGCGCATCGTCACAGCTCCCTTGCTCCGAGTGCTCGACACCGGAGATCCGGAGTCCAACTGGCACCAGCACCGGGTGCTGCACACCGTCGTGATCCGCCGTGCAACGAGTACCTTGCCGGAGCCTTCGGCCGACTGCCCCGTCTCACGAGCGACCCGGTCCTGGTTCTGTCCCTGGACGAGGAGGTAAACCTCTTGGCTGCGTACCGTTTCAGGCCGCGGCTGATTCCTGGGTGGGCCGAGCGGCGGCGCCGCCCGCTACCGGCACTCGAGACGTTCGCAGACGCCATGGCAGGATCGAGGAGCGGACCACGCAGCTGAGGAGCGCCGAGGCCTCCTGCCAGCACCGGCCCGGCAGGGGGTCTCCGTGACCATCACGAGTCACGTCGGTGTCACCAACACCATCGACGCGCCTGAACCACAGAGGCCCCACCTGCGTGAATGGCAGCGATCTGGACCACGTGGACGCCAAGAGACGCTTCCGCCTACCTGTGCCAGGTGGTGCCGAGTGCGGGGCCGACGACCAGGACGGGCCCGTCCTCGGGGCCGTCGGTCCGGTACTGGAGGGGCTGCGGGGTCTGCTTCTCACTCACCCGCGCCACGCTATCCGACGGCCCGGAAGGGCGATCAGGGCGTGGTCGTGGACACTACAAAAACCCGCGGGTACTTCGGGTCGTCGAGGTTGGCGGTGATTTCCAGGGAGGGCTTGGGCTTGTCCTGGTCGACGGTGGTGCCCGCCCAGCGGTGCTCGCCGCCCAGGTCCCAGCCGACCTCGGCGGCCTCGTCCTCGTCGATGGTGACCTCGCCGTCCTCCAGCTCGGAGGCGCTGGTGCCGACGTCGGAGAGCCACTTGTCGAACTTCTCGCGCGTGGTCGTGAACTGCAGGAAGAGCGAGCTCGCCTTCCACGCGTTGGTCTCGTAGCTGGCGACGTCCTCCGCGTAGGGCGGGACGGTCACCTCGTAGAGGCGGCGCTGGAGCCGGGTGGGCCAGCCCTCCTCCAGGCCGGACGCGGCCGCCTGCTCCTTCTTGGACTCGCTGCCGCCGCGGCTCTGCATCGCGGAGATGTAGAGGTAGCCGGCGGGGATGGCGATGAGCAGGAAGACGACGACGGCCTTCAGGCAGCGGCGGCGGAAGCCGTCGTCCGGCTGCCCGGGGCCGTGCGGCGGCGCGGTGCGCTCGGGGTGCTCCGTGGTGCTCATCAAGCGCGCCCCGCCCTCGCGTACCGCTCGTAGCGCTCGACGCGGCGGCGGTTGGCGCGCCGGAAGCGGCGGGCGACGAGCCGGGCCAGGTCCGCGGCGCCGACCATGCCGGCCTCGGGGCCGAGCTGTGCCTTGACGATGCGGGCCTCGGGGCGGTAGCCGCGGCCGGTGAGGTGGCGGCGGAAGGCGTCCCGGGCGGGGCCGATCAGCAGGTCGTCGGCGGCGCTGACGCCGCCGCCGATGACGAAGCAGGAGGGGTCGAGGGCGGCGGCGAGGTTGGCGATGCCGACGCCGAGCCACTGGCCGATGTCCTGCAGCAGCTCGACGCACATGGCGTCGCCGGAGCGGGCCAGCTCGGTGATGAGGGGGCCGGTGATCTCGGAGATGTTGCCGCCGACGCGGTCGATGATCCCGTACGCGACGGGGGACTCGGCGGCGGCCAGCTCGCGGGCCTCGCGCACCAGGGCGTTGCCGGAGCTGTACTGCTCCCAGCAGCCGCGGTTGCCGCACGGGCAGCGGTGGCCGCCGGGCACGACCTGCATGTGGCCGAACTCGCCGGCGACGCCGAACTTGCCGCGCTTGACCTGGCCGTCCTCGAGGATCGCGCCGCCGATGCCCGTACCGAGGGTGATCATGACGAGGTGGTCCTCGCCGCGGCCGGCGCCGAAGCGCCACTCCGCCCAGGCGGCGGTGTTGGCGTCGTTGTCGACCATGACGGGGACGGCGAGGCGGCCGGCGAGGCGGTCGCGCAGCGGCTCGTTGCGCCAGGACAGGTGCGGGGCGAACAGGACGCGGTTGCGGTCGGCGTCGACCCAGCCGGCCGCGCCGATGCCCACGGCGTGGACGTCGTGCCGGTCGGAGAGGTCGAGGACCAGCTCGACGATGGTGTCCTCGACGACCTTGGGGCTCTTGGACTTGTCCGGCGTCTCGGTGCGGACCTTCTCCAGGATGGTGCCGTCGGCGTCGACGACGCCCGCCATCACCTTGGTGCCACCGATGTCGATGCCGACGGTGGGGACGCGCGGAGCGGTCAGGTGCGAGCGGCGCTCGCGCGTGCCGACGGTCCGGAGCACGGTGGCCTTCGCCGCGCCCCGGTGGAGGTCGCGATACATGCTCATGACACCACCGCCACGGCGTGGAGCTGTGCGGTCCTACGGTCGCTCCGGTTGCGTGCTCGCAAGAGTCGTCGTCCCTGCGGTGGTCTCGGGAGGTCTCCGCCTCGTGGATACGGTCGTGGCCGATTGTGCCTCAAGGAAGCGTTGCGTACCGCATCGCGGGAAGCGGGCCCGCCACCGGCGGGCCCGCTCGGTGAGAGCTGTGTCACCCCTCGCCGGAGGCGACCGGTTTGCCGCCGATCACGTCCGGACCGGGGGCCCGCTGCAGCTCGTGGCTGAGCTGCTCGAGCTCGCTGCCGCCCGCCATCTGGCGGGTGAGCTCGTCGAGGCCGATCTCCGACTTGGCGTGGCTGCCGGCCATCGAGCCGCGCTTGAGCAGCACGAAGCGGTCACCGACCAGATACGCGTGGTGCGGATTGTGGGTGATCAACACCACGCCCAGGCCGGCGTCGCGCGCCGCGGCCACGTACTTCAGGACCACGCCCGACTGCTTGACGCCGAGCGCCGCGGTCGGCTCGTCGAGGACGAGCACCTTCGCGCCGAAGTAGACCGCCCGCGCGATGGCCACGCACTGCCGCTCGCCGCCGGAGAGGGTGCCGATGGGCTGGTCGACGTCCCGCAGGTCGATGCCCATGCGCAGCAGCTCGCTGCGGGTGGTCTCGCGCATGTGCTGCACGTCGAGCCGCTTGAAGGGGCCGGCGCCCTTCGTCGGCTCGGAGCCGAGGAAGAAGTTCCGCCAGACCGGCATGAGCGGGACGACCGCGAGGTCCTGGTAGACCGTGGCGATGCCGCGGTCGAGGGCCTCGCGGGGGGAGGCGAGCTTCGTCTCCTCGCCCTCGATCTCGAAGCTGCCGGCGTCGTGCTGGTGCAGACCCGCGACGATCTTGATCAGGGTGGACTTGCCGGCGCCGTTGTCGCCGAGCACACAGGTGATCTCGCCCGCGTGGACCTCCAGGGAGACCCCTTCGAGGGCGCGGATGTTCCCGTAGAACTTGCTGACGTCGGTCAGCTTGACCAGGGCAGCAGCACTCATTTGCGGGCCTCCGCCCTCTTGCGCACCCAGGCGTTCAGCA
Organism: Streptomyces roseifaciens; assembly: GCF_001445655.1. NCBI lineage: Bacteria > Bacillati > Actinomycetota > Actinomycetes > Kitasatosporales > Streptomycetaceae > Streptomyces > Streptomyces roseifaciens. The sequence continues at coordinate 466,158 of NZ_LNBE01000003.1, read as the reverse complement.
GCGTCGCCAGGAGCAGCATCGCGCCGAGGAAGAACTTGAACCAGTCCGGGTTCCACTGCGCGTAGACGATGCCCTTGCTGGCCATGCCGAAGATGAACGCGCCGACCGCGGAGCCGATGGCGGAGCCGTAGCCGCCGGTCATCAGGCAGCCGCCGATGACGGCCGCGATGATGTAGAGGAGTTCGTTGCCGACGCCCTCGCCGGACTGCACCACGTCGTACGACATGAGCAGGTGCTGGCCGGAGATCCAGGCGCAGAAGGCGACCGCCATGTACAGGGCGATCTTGGTGCCCTTGACGGGGACGCCGACCGCGCGGGCCGCGTCGGAGTTGCCGCCCACCGCGAAGATCCAGTTGCCGGCGCGGGTGCGCAGCAGGACCCAGGTGGCCAGGGCCACCAGGCCGAGCCACCACAGGATGGTGACCTGGAGGTCCACGCCGCCGATCGTCAGGTGCGAGGCGAAGACCGCGCGGGCGGACTCGAAGCCCTCCATGTCCCCGATGGTCTTGGTGGAGACGGTGCCGCCGATCAGCTTGGTGAAGCCCAGGTTCAGACCGGTCAGCATCAGGAAGGTGGCCAGCGTGATGATGAAGCTGGGCAGCTTGGTGCGGGTGAGCACGAAGCCGTTGAAGAAGCCGACGGCGAGCATGGCGAGCAGCGAGACGCCGGCGCCGGCCCAGACGTTGGCCGTCATCTGGTAGCTGAACATCGAGGAGACCAGCGCGGCGCTGGTCACCATCACACCGGCCGACAGGTCGAACTCGCCGCCGATCATCAGCAGCGCCACGGGCACGGCCATGATGCCGATGGTCGAGGAGGCGTAGAGCACCGTCGACAGGCTCGACGTCTGGAGGAAGCTGTCGGCGACGACCGAGAAGAAGACGAAGACCGCCACCGCGCCGACGACCGCACCGAGCTCGGGGCGGCCGAGCAGCCGGCGCAGGTGCGAGCGGTGCATCAGCCGTTCGTCGGGGGCGTCCTGGACGGGGGCCGTTGCAGGGGCGCTCATCGCGTGCCCCGCTTGGCGTACTCGGCGAGGGTCTTGGCGTCGTCCTTGGTGACGATCTGCGGGCCGGTCAGGACCGGGCGGCCGCCGCCGAGCATGTCGCGGTTGTAGCGGTAGAGCCACAGCAGGTCGACGGCCTCGTAGCCCTGCAGGTACGGGTCCTGGTCGACGGCGAAGCCGAGCTTGCCGGACTGCAGGGCCTCGGCGACCTTGGCGTTGAGGTCGAAGGTGTCGACCTCGGCCTTGCTGCCGGCCTGCTCGGCGGCCTTGACCGCGGTGGGGGCGAAGGGTGCACCGAGCGTGACGACGGCGTCGATGTCCTTGTCGGACTGCAGCTTCGCCTCGATGGACGACTGCACGCTGGGCATGTTCGTGCCCTCGACGTAGAGGTTCTGCACCTCGCCCTTGAAGGACTTCTTCACGCCGTCGCAGCGCTGCTCGTGGCCGACGTTGCCCTGCTCGTGCAGGACGCAGACCGCCTTCTTCTTCCCGCGCTCGTTGAGCTGCTCGCCGACGGCCTCGCCGGCGATGACCTCGTCCTGGCCGATGTGGGTGAGCGCGCCGAACTCCTTGGACTTGTCGGAGCCCGAGTTCACGGTGATCACCGGGATGCCGGCCTTCTTGGCCTTGGCCACGACGTCCTTCATGGCGTCGGGCTTGGCGAGCGTGACGATCAGGCCGTCGACCTTCTGGTCGATCATGGCCTGGACGCTCTGGGCCTGCTTGTTGCCCTCCACGTCATGGGCGTAGAGGAATTTGATGTTGTCCTTCGCGGCCGCCTGCTTGGCGCCGCTCTGGACGATGTCCCAGAAGGTGTCGCCATCGCCCGAGTGAGTGACCATCGCGAAGGTCCAGCGGGGCGTGTCGACCGCGGCGCGGCCCTGGGCGGCCTTGGCCGCCCGCTCCTCCGCGCGCTTGCCGCCCGTAGCGCTGCACCCCGCCAGGGTGGCGCCGAGCACCGCTGCCAGCACGGCGCTCACCGCACGTACGCCTGTCCGAACCCTTGCCACGAGGAGTTGCCCTTCTCACTGTCTGTCACGGTGCGGCCGGACCCCGATTCCACGGGCCCAACCGCCCAAGTATCCGTCACCATCCGTCACCGCTGACCGCGGGGGCTTCAGCGGGTACCGCCGGGGGCTGCTGCATGTGGGTGGAGTTCTAGTGGCGGGCGCCCCACTGCGTCAAGACTTTGTCCGAACATTCTGACGGCATGACGTAACGGGGCAGGGCCGTCCGGGCCGACGACGCCGGGGCCGGAGCCGGGCCGCTACGGGCGGACCAGCAGCTGGAACTCGAAGGAGTAGCGCGAGGCCCGGTAGACGTGCGAACCGTACTCGACGGCGCGCCCCGTGTCGTCGTACGTCGTCCGCTCCATCGTCAGCAGCGACGCGCCCTCCGGCTCGGCCAGCCGCTCGCCCTCCTCGGCGGTCGCGGCACGGGCGCCGATCGTCTGCCGGGCGCTGTGCAGCGTGATGCCGGCGGCACGGATGAGGCGGTAGAGGCCGGTCTCCTCCAGGCGGGCGGGGCCGGCGTCGAGGAGGCCCACGGGCAGGTGGTTGCACAGGTGGGCCATGGGCTCGCCGTGGGCGAGGCGCAGCCGCTCGATCCGCAGGACCTCGGTGCCCTCGGGCACGCCGAGGGCTGCGGCGACGCCCGCCGCGGCGGCCTCGGTCCCGTGGTGCAGCACCCGGGTGGCGGGGTGCTGGCCCGCCGCTTCGAGGTCGTCGTAGAGGCTGCTGAGCTCCAGGGGGCGCTTGACCTGGCTGTGCAGCACCTGGGTACCGACGCCGCGGCGGCGGATGAGCAGGCCCTTGTCCACCAGCGACTGGATGGCCTGCCGGACGGTGGGCCGGGACAGGCCGAGCCGCGCGGCGAGGTCGATCTCGTTGCCGAGCAGGCTGCCGGGGGCGAGCCCGCCCTGCTCGATCGCCGCTTCGAGCTGCTGGGACAGCTGGTAGTAGAGCGGGACGGGGCTGCTGCGGTCCAGGCTGAACTGGAGGGGTGGTTGGTTCGCCACGAAGGGAGCCTAGCCGCGGGACCGGATGACGGGAAGTTCGTAGGTCAGGTTGTCCGGACATGTAACGGCACGTATCCGGCGTTACCGATACGAGTGACCGCGGCGTCAACCTCGTGCCCCTTGCAGGCGTCTTGTGCAATACAGATGTCAGTACTGATGTGACTGAATATCCACTGATTTTCACCTATGCCCCGCGGGGGCCGGTGAGGGGAGATGGGCGGCGCCGTGGAAGAGCTGGCTCTGGGGGTGGCGCTCGGCTTCAGCGCGGGGATCAGCCCGGGCCCGCTGCTCGCGCTGGTGCTGTCGGGGACCCTGCGCGGCGGGCTCGGCGTCGGGCTGCGCGTGGCGGCGGTGCCCCTGCTCACCGACCTGCCGGTGATCGTGCTGGCCGTGACCGTGCTGGCCGTGCTGCCCGAGCGGGCGATCGCCGGCGGCGGCGTGCTCGGCGGCCTCTTCCTCGCCTGGCTGGCCGTCTCGACCCTGCGCGAGGCCCGTACGGCCGAGGTGCCCGAGGCGTGCGACACCGCGGAGGCCCGGGTCCGGGGACGCCGGACCCTCTGGCAGGGCGCGCTCGTCAACCTCCTCAGCCCGCACCCGTGGATGTTCTGGCTGACGACGGGGGCGCCGCTGCTCGTGGCCGCCTGGCGCAACGGACCGCCCGGCGCCGGCGGTTTCCTCTTCGGCTTCTACGGGCTGCTGGTCGGCAGCAAGGCCGCGCTCGCCGTCGTGGTCGCCCGGGCGCGGCACCGGATCGGCACCCGCGGCTACCGGCTGCTGCTCGGCGGCTCGGGCGTACTGCTGCTGGCGGCCTCGGCCTTACTGCTGGTGGAGTTCGGCTCCGCACTGACGGCGTAGCCCTTCTGGTCACAGCGACCGCCCGCTAGGGGTGCAATAAAGCTATTTTGCCCCGATCGCTCAACCTCGATCCCGGTCCGGTGGGTTTTTCCTACTGACAAGAGACCGTGACGGGGGGACAACCCATGAACCACGGAAACGATCACTGCACCCTCCCGGACGGCGGCGGGGCGGACTCCGGCCTCGCGCGCATCCGGCTCTACGACCAGCGGGAGGCCGCCGCGGAGGAACTGCTGCGGCCCGTCCACGAATGGATCTCCGGACACGTCGCCCGGCCCCACCCCGACCTCGGCCGCCGTGGGGCGGTCTGCCCGTTCGTGCCGCTCTCGCAGCGGCTCGGGCTGATCCGCTACGCGCTCGCCGAGCCGCCGGTGCGCGACGAGGCCGGGCTCGTGGCCGCCGTCGCCGCGCTCAAGGCGCACTGGCTGGCCATGGAGCCGCACAGCGGCCAGCACACCATCGACAAGACCATAGTCCTGGTCCTGCCCGGGGTGGCGGCCGCGACCGTGGTCCGCGTCCACGACCGGCTCAAACCGGAGTTCGTGGCGGAGGGGATGATGCTCGGCGAGTTCTTCCCCGGGCACCCGGGGCCGGGGCTGCACAACCCCGGCTTCCGCCCGCTGCACAGCGACACCCCGCTGCTCGTCGCCCGCAGCATGGTCGGCAACGACCTGCCGTTCCTGGCCGAGCAGCGCTACCCGCCCGCGCGGCGCGCAGGATTCGTCGAGTCCTTCCTGAGGCACCAGCCGGGGGCGAGCCCCGTCGCCCGGCAGCGGGCCCGCGCCGAACTGGAGCGCGCCCGCGACGAGCTGGGGCACCCGCCGCCCGCCTGAGGCCGCAGGGCGGCCGGGCATCCTCAGAAGCGGACGGGCAGCCGGTGCGGGCCCCTGATGAGGAGCCCCTCGCGCCAGGTGAGGGAGTCCGGGTGGGCGTCCAGGGCGAGATCCGGGCAGCGCTCCAGCAGGGAGCCGATGGCGGCCCGGGCCTCGAGGCGGGCCAGCGGGGCGCCGAGGCAGTAGTGGATGCCGTGGCCGAAGGCCACGTGGCCGCGGGCGTCGCGGCGGATGTCGAACCGGCCGGCGTCCGGGAAGCGGGCCGGATCGCGGTCGGCGTCGGCCAGCACGGGCAGCACGAGCTCGCCCCCGCCGGGTATGAGCGTGCCGCCGATCTCCAGGGGCTCGGTGGTGAAGCGGTACGTGGGGGTCTCCAGCGGCCCGTCGTAACGCAGCATCTCCTCGACGGCGTTGTCCAGCAGGCCGGGGTCGGCGCGCAGGGCGGCCAGCTGGTCGGGGTGCTGCAGGAGGGCGAGGACGCCGTTCGAGATCAGGTTGACCGTGGTCTCGTGGCCGGCGACGAGCAGCAGCCAGGCCGTGCCGAGGAGCTCCTCGGGCGAGAGCCGGTCGCCGCCCTCGTCCGCGGCGCTGATCAGGGCGCTCATCAGGTCGTCGCCGGGCTCCCGGCGCTTGGCGGCGATGAGCGCGTTCAGATAGGCGGTGACCTCACGGGCGGCGGTCGCCTTCTCCTCGGCCGGGCCCGCGCCGACGCCGATGTTCGACCAGTGGCGGAAGGCCTCGCGGTCGAGGTCGGGCACGCCGAGGAGGTCGCAGATGACGCCCATGGGCAGCGGGAAGGACAGGGCCTCCACCAGGTCCGCGCGGCGGCCCGGCGCCGCCAGCATGGCGTCGAGCAGCTCGTCCGTCATCTGCTGTACGCGGGGCGCCATCCCCTCGACGCGCCGCGGCGTGAACTCCCTGGCGACGAGCTTGCGCAGCCGGGTGTGGTCCGGTGCGTCCAGGACGAGCATGTTCGGCCCGACGGAGGCCCGGATCAGGCTGATGTCCGAGCTGGACTTCGCCCAGTCCTTGGTCAGCCGGGGGTCGTTGAGCGTGGCGCGCACCTCGTCGTAGCCGACGACGAGCCAGGCCTCGGCGCCCTCGGGCATGCGCACGCGGTGCACGGGGCCCTGTTCGCGCAGGCCGGCGTAGACCCGGTGCGGATGCCGGGCGAACTCCTCCCCCATGGCCTCCAGATCGACGATCGCCTTTGCTTCGGCCGCTCCCATGGCGTCCCCCCTCGCTCCGGAAGATCATCATGGATTGCGGAGAGTGATCGACTCAAGGGCGTTTTCCGGACAGTCGTTCGACCTCCGGCCAGGAGCGGAGCGTCGCGACCCGGGTCCCGGCGCCGGCCGGCCCTCCGGTGTCGTTGACGACGTGACGCAGCGTGCAGCCGCCGTCGAGCGAGACGGCAACGAGGCTGTGCAGGCGCACTCCGGGCCTGCGGGGCGCCGCGAAGGCGCGGTCGGCCGCGAGCCCGGGCGCGGCCGTGAAGTGGCAGTAGCTGCCCAGGCCCCAGGCCTCGTGGCGGGTCACGGAGGGGGCGACCCGGTAGGCGGGGTAGCCCGTGGCCCGGCCGTCGCCCCAGGCGGCGCGGCCGGGCGGGTCGTAGGGCAGCTCGTTCTGGAAGAAGTACGTGCGGCCGCCCTCGCCGTTCCACAGCGTCTGCTGCCGCTGGTAGTGCTCCACGAACAGGCCGTACACCGTGACGTCCTCGCCGTCGACGACCAGCCCCTCGGCGGCGGTGTTGACGGTCCATCCGACGCCGCTGCCGTGGTCGGCGCGCCACAGCCACAGGTTGTCGCCGATCACGTCCGAGCTGTGCACCGCCAGGCTCCTGACGGCCCGTCCGGGACCGGCGCCGCCGATGCGGAAGAAGACGTCGTGCAGCGAGACGGGGTCGGCGGCGTGGCGGCGCCGGGCGCCGGGCGGGCCGATCTCCATCAGCACCGGCGACGCCGCGCGCCCCGCGTCGACGAGCAGGCCCGCGATGCGGACGCCGTCGACGTCGGCGACGGTCAGTGCGGCGGTGCCCCGGTCGGGCACGAGCGTGGCGAGCCCCAGGCCGAGGACGACGGTGCCGGGGCGGGTAACGCGCAGGGGCCGGTCGAGGTGGTGGACGCCGGGCGTGATCAGCAGGTCCCTGCCCCGCGCGAGCGCCTCGTTGATCCGGGCGGCTCCGGTGCCCGGCCGGACGACGAAGAAGCGGCCGAGCGGGCGGGAGGCGCCGGGCCCGGCCGCCCCGCCGGACCAGGTGGTGCCCCGGGCGGCCCTGCGCAGGGCGGGGACGAAGACGCGGTAGGCGCCCGACCGGTCGATGTGCAGGAAGGGCTTCTCGCGGACGGCGGGGGTGCGCTCGACGCTGGTGCGGGGCGGGTCGGGGAAGGTCGTCGGCGGGGCGCCCCGCACCCCGGCGAACACCATGTTCCAGGTGGCGCCGGACCAGCCGCCGCGGAGCTCGCTGTTGCGCGTGAGCCACTGCTGCTGGGTTCCCGAGAGCACCCGCCCGTCGATCAGCGAGTCGGCGGTGAACCCGCCGCTCGACCAGCCGCCGTCGTCCAGGCGGAGGTCGCCGCGCAGGTGCATGCGGCGGTACGGGGCGGCCTGGGAGACGGCCCAGCGGTCGGCGCCGGAGGCGGGGGTGACGGAGAGGTTCTCGGCGGCGCGCCAGAAGTTCTGCGTCGCGTTGCCCTTGAACCAGTCGGCCTCGGCGTGCACCGCGCCCCTGACCGTGACGTCGTCCGGCCGCAGCCCCAGGCCCGCCACCTGCGTGTAGAAGCCGACGTTGACGTCCACGTCGTAGCTGCCCGGCTTGAACAGCAGCGCCTCGCGGCCGGGCCCGAACTGGGCGCGCTCCTGCCGCCGGAAGACCTCGTCCAGCGTGCGCTGGATCCGCTGCCGGGGCATGGCCGGGTCGAAGACGTGGACCCCGGGCCCGAGGTCGGGGGCGCCGGGTGCACGAGGCGCGGCCGGCGCCGCAGACGCGGCGGACGCCGCGGGCGGCTCTTCCGGGGCGAGGGCGAGGCAGGCGGTGGCCACGGCGGCGAGGGCCAGGGTGCCGAGCCGGGCTCGGCACCCCGCGGGCCGGGTTCTGGACAAGGGACGGTGTCTCCTCACGCGTCGGTCGGCTGCCCGGTGACCGGATCAACTCGATTTCGAGCGTGAGGAGACGGTTGGTGAGCGGAGTCCGCTCGGATGGCGTCGAAGTGACGACCGATCAGCAGCTGAAGTCGATCCGGTTGAACGTCGCGTAGTGGTCGCCGGTGTAGTAGTCCTCGTGGTTCCCCTCGCCGGTGACGATGCGGCGGGCACCGCGGTCGGGCGAGCCGGGGGTCTTGACCGTGTACTCGTGGTAGTAGCCCGAGTCGTGCTTGGGCAGCACGCCCTCGCGGTTGGAGAAGACCGTGCCGTCCTTGGGGTACGGGAACGGGCCGCCGGCGTCGATCAGGCGCAGCGTGTCGTGGGCCTGGGACGGCAGGGCCGACTTGCAGATGTCGCCGACGGCCTTCACGGCGGCCGGCGCCGGAGCGGTGACGGCCACGGGGGCCGCCGGGGCGGCGAGCGGCGCGGCGACGGCCGTGCCGCCGGCGAACAGGGCCGAGGCCAGCGCGGCGAGGACGGCCGTGCGGGCGAAGCGCGAAGGGCGCTGGGTGCGGTGGGGGGTTGCCTTCATGAGATCAGCATGACGCGCGTAGCTATTGTCATGTCAACGACAACGCCGACTGTTTTCCAGGAGTTAACCGGGGACGTGGTCCGGCCGGGTGACCCCTTCGCCTCGGGAGCCTTTGCCTCAGAGGCAAAACTTTTGCCTTTCAGGCAGGAAGGGTCCTATACCGGAAGCATGACACCGCTGCCCGACGAGCCCGCGGCCGACCTGCCCACCGTGGCCCCGCGCCTGCGTGACCTGCGCACCCGCAGTGGGCTGACACTGGAGGCCGCCGCCGCCCGCGTCGGCCTCTCCCCCGCCCACCTCTCCCGGCTGGAGACCGGCCGGCGGACGCCGTCGCTGCCGATGCTGCTGGCCCTGGCGCGCACCTACGGAACAACGGTATCCGACCTGCTGGGCGAGGCGGCTCCGGAGCGCGACCCCATCGTCCGCGCGAGCCACATGGAGCCGCAGCGGGCCGGGGGCTGGACGTACTGGCGGGCCGGCGGCTCCGGCCGCGCCATGCAGGCCCTGCGCCTGCACGTGCCGCCGGAGGCGGGCGGCCAGGCGGAGCTGGTGCGCGTCCATCCGGGCGAGGAATGGCTGTACGTCACGAGCGGGCGGCTGCGCCTCACCCTGGGCGGGAGCACCCACCTCCTGGACCCGGGCGACGCCGCCCACTTCGACTCGCTCACCCCGCACCGCATCGCCGCCGCGTCGCGCGGCGGCGCCGACCTGCTGTTCATGCACACGCTGCTGCAGAGCGGCGCGACCGAGCTCTGCCTCGGCGGCGCCGCTCCCACTCGGAGGGACATGCCGTGAACGACGCCGTGAACGACGCATCCGCGCACACCGGCAAGCGCATGGACGAGGAGGACCGCGCCCCCATGGGGATGACCGTCCGGGTCGTCATCTACCTCGTGGCCGTCCACTTCTTCGCCGCCTTCCTCTTCCTCCTCTTCTTCCTCGCCGGAGGGTGAGGCCGGGGCCGGGCGGCCTCACCCGGGCGCCTCACCCGAGGCGGCCTCTCCCGCCCGGGTGAGGCGGGCCGCGCGCCGCCTGCGGACGGCATGCCCCGGGACTACGATCGCGGGAGCAGCACGCGGACCGTCCCGGGACAGGAAGGCGGAGCGATGACCCGTACGGCCCAGGAAGTACTGACGGACGCGGTGCGGGGGCTCGCCCCCGGCGAGGGCGCCAACCGGCTCGTCCCGCTGATCGCCGCCGGCGAGGCCCCGCGCGAGGTGATCGCCGCGTTCGCCCTGGAGCAGCACCACGTCATCGCCGCCGACCGGCGCAGCTTCGCGCACCTCGCCGGGCGCGCGGCCGGGGATCCGGCCGCGGCCCGGTTCTTCGAGTCCCTCGCCCAGGGTGAGGACCTGGCCCTGCCGCTGCTGGGGCCGCTGGCGCTCGCGTGCGGGCTGGACGAGGAGGCCGTCCGCGCCCACGAGCCCCGCCCGGGCTGCCAGGCCTACCCGTCGTACGTGGCCTGGCTCGCGCTCAACGCCGAGCCCGTGGACGCGGCGGTCGCCCTGACGGCCAACTTCGCGGCGTGGGGCGGCTACTGCGCCGCCGTCGGCGCGGCCCTGCGCGAGCACTACGGCTTCGACAACCCCGCGTGCGGCTTCTTCGACTTCTTCGCCGGGCCCGCGCCCGAGGTGGAGGAGCGGTCCGTCGAGGCCGTGGAGGCCGGTCTGGCGGGCGGGCGGCTGTCCGAGCCACTGGCCCACCGCTACGGACGGCTTCTCCAGGCCTACGAGTTGATGTTCTGGGACGGACTCGCTGTACGGTGAAGCCATGCCCGCAGCCGCAGAGCCCGCAGCCGTCGTCTACCGCCCCGCCCGCCCCGGCGAGCACGTCGCGGCCGAGGCGATCGACAACTCCTTCACGACGGCGACCGTCCTCGAAGTCGGCGCGTCCGCCGAAGGGTTCCGGCTGCGCGAGACACCCGTCGACCCGCCCTTGCGCAAGGTGTACCCGGCCGAGGACGAGGAGGACGGCGACGAGGAGGCCCACGTCATCGTCGCCCTCGACGGGGACGCCCTGTGCGGTGCCGTCACCCTCACCCACTCGGCGTGGAACGACCGGCTGGTGATCGCCGACATCAGGGTGGCGCCCGGGCACCGCGGCCGCGGCATCGGCCCCGGCCTCATGGAGCGCGCCCTGACCCACGGCCGGGAACTGGGCGCCCGTACCGCCTGGCTGGAGGTCACGAACATCAACGCACCGGCCGTACGGGCCTACCGCCGCATGGGGTTCGCCCTGTGCGGGCTGGACACGTCCCTCTATCTGGGCACGGCCTCGGAGGGCGAGACGGCCCTGTTCATGAGCCGTCCGCTGTGAGGCTCCTCGCCCCCGCCTCCGTCAGCGAGCCGTGGACGTGCAGCCGTGCCACGCCGCCGTCCGGGTGGATGTCCACGCGCACGTGGGTCGCCACCGGGGCGCCGTCCAGGGGGAACCGGTGCACCGCGTCGGGCTGGAGGCGGGTGCGGGGCACGACCACCGTCCAGCCGGTGGAGCCGTCGGCCGGGTCGGCTCCGGAGGCCGCGTCGAGGACGGACACCTCGGCCCAGCCCGCGGCATTGCCCTTGTAGCAGCCGGTGTCGATCTCGACGGCGCGCAGCACGGCCTGCCCGGTGAGGCGGTAGCGGACCCAGTCGTGCCCCCGGTCGCGGCGGCGGCGCGTCTCCCAGCCGTCGTCCATCTTCCGCGAGCGGCCCGGCAGGACGGTGTTGAGCGGGGAGGAGTAGAAGCGGTCCGAGGCGTCCTCGGGGCGCCCGCCGTTCTCCAGCGCGGCGAGGTCGAAGGTGCCGAGGGCGGCGAGCCAGGCCGGGTCGGGGCGCACTTCGCCGTGCACCCGCAGCCGGGCGATGCCCCCGTCGGGGTACTGGCACAGCCTCAGGTGGGTGAAGCGCTCCTCGGAGCGGACGGCGAAGCCGTTGGCCGCGTGGCCGCCGACGGGCGTGCGCGGCACGAGGACCGTCCACTTGACGTCGTCGGCGAGGAGTTCGCCGGGCGAGGGCGTGCCCGGGAGGCGGGCGGCCTCGACGGAGACGGCCTGCGGGTGGTTGCCGCGGAAGTGGGCGGTGTCGACGACGAGGCCGCGGATCACGCCGGGCGCGCCGAGGCGGATCAGCGCCCAGTCGTGGTCGTCGTCCGCCGGGTGTGGGCGGGCCGCGTCCGGGCCGCGCCGGCGGCGGGTCTCCCAGCCGTCCATGACCTTGCCCTTGTGACCGAAGAGGGCGGGGTCGAAGTGCGCGGGGGCGGGAGTGAGGAGGTTCTCGCGGTCGGCGAAGAACTCGTCGTTGGCGGCGACGACGCTCCCGCCCAGGCGGCGGTCGGCGAGGTCGGGCAGGGAGGTGAAGGGGAGGTCCGCGGTGCGGTAGTCGGCGTACGGGTCCCCGCCCGCGTACGGTGCGGCGCCGCCCGCGAAGGAGGGTATGCCGGGGCTGCCGTCCGGTGTGCTCGTCATGCGCTGCGCTGCCTTTCGAGGAGGAGGCCGGCGGGCTGCTCGGCGAGGGCGCCGTCACGGGCGATCCTGCGGCCGCGCAGCCAGGTGGACCGCACGACGCCGTGGAGGGTCTTCCCGGCGTAGGCGGTGACGTGGTTGCGGTGGTGGAGCGCGCCCGGGTCGACCGTGAAGGCGGCCTCGGGGGCGAGGACGGCGAAGTCCGCGTCGCGGCCCGGCTCGACGGCTCCCTTGCGGTGCAGGCCGGCGAGAGCCGCGGGGCCGGTGGACATCCAGCGGGCGACGTCGCCCAGGGTGTGCCCGCGGCGGCGGGCCGCGGTCCAGACGGCGGGGAGGCCGAGCTGCAGGGACGCGATGCCGCCCCAGGCGGTGCCGAAGTCGGGGACCTTGAGGTCGGTGGTGCAGGGCGAGTGGTCGGAGACGACGCAGTCGATCGTCCCGTCGGCCAGGGCCGCCCACAGCGCGTCCTGGTTGGCGGCCTCGCGGATGGGCGGGCAGCACTTGAACTCGGTGGCCCCGTCCGGGACTTCCTCGGCCGTCAGCGTCAGGAAGTGCGGGCAGGTCTCGGCGGTGACCGCGACGCCCTCCGCCTTCGCCGCGGCGATCAGCGGAAGGGCGTCGGAGGACGACAGGTGCAGGATGTGCACGCGGGTGCCCAGGCGCCGGGAGACGGCGACGAGACGGGCGACGGCCTCGTTCTCGGCGGCGCGGGGGCGGGAGGCGAGGAAGTCGGCGTAGCGCGGGCCGCCGCGCTGCGGGGCGCGCTCCAGGTGGGCGGGGTCCTCGGCGTGCACGATCAGCAGGCCGTCCAGGTCGGCGACGCGCGCCGCGACCGCCTCCAGGTCGCCGGGGCCGAGGGCGGGGAACTCCTCGACGCCCGACGGCGACAGGAACGCCTTGAAGCCGAAGACGCCGGCGTCGTGCAGGGGGCGTAAGTCGCCCGTGTTCCCCGGCACGGCGCCGCCCCAGAAGCCGACGTCCACGTGGGCGCCGGGGCGCGCCACGTCCTGCTTCACCCGCAGGTGGGCGGCGGTGGTGGTGGGCGGGATGCTGTTGAGCGGCATGTCGAGGAGCGTGGTGACGCCGCCGGCCGCAGCGGCGCGCGTGGCCGTCCGGAAGCCCTCCCAGGCGGTGCGGCCCGGGTCGTTCACGTGCACGTGGGTGTCCACGAGGCCGGGGAGCAGGGCGTCGTCTCCCAGATCCACCACGGTGGCCCCCGGGGGCGGTTCCGCTTCGTACGGGCGGACCGCGGTGATCGTGCCGCCGGCGACGGCGACGGCGACCGAGGCCGGGCGGGTGCCCTCCGGCGTGACGACGCGCGTCGAGCGCAGCACCAGGTCCTCCGTGGACAGGCCGGCCACGTCCCCTCCCGGAAATTCAACGTTCTGTTGAACGACGGTGGGGGCAGTCTTCTGTCGCTCCCCTCACCCGTCAAGACCTCCGGGGGCGGAGGGGGGCCGCGCGAGCCCGGTAGGCTGCTCCCACCCCGTACCCGAAAGGACCCGCCGTGCCCCCGTCCGCCGAGCCCCGCACCCCCGCCCCCAGCGGAGGCGTCCAGTCCCTGGAGCGCGCCTTCGACCTGCTGGAGCGGATGGCCGACGCGGGCGGCGAGGTCGGGCTGAGCGAGCTGGCCACCAGCAGCGGGCTGCCGCTGCCGACGATCCACCGGCTGATGCGCACGCTCGTCGCCTGCGGATACGTCCGCCAGCAGCCGAACCGGCGGTACGCGCTCGGGCCGCGGCTCATCCGCCTCGGCGAGAGCGCCTCCCGCCTCCTCGGCACGTGGGCGCGCCCCCACCTGGCGCGGCTGGTCGAGGAGACCGGCGAGACGGCGAACATGGCGCTGCTCGACGGCGACGAGGTCGTCTACGTGGCGCAGGTGCCCTCGCGGCACTCGGTGCGGATGTTCACCGAGGTCGGGCGGCGCGTGCTACCGCACACCACCGGCGTGGGCAAGGCCCTGCTGGCGCAGAGCCCCGACGAGGAGGTGCGCTCCATCCTCGCCCGCACGGGGATGCCGGCCGCCACCGAGAAGACCATCACGACGCCCGAGGGCTTCCTGGAGGCGCTCGGGCGCGTCCGCGAGAACGGCTTCGCCGTGGACGACAACGAGCAGGAGATCGGCGTGCGGTGCCTGGCGGTGCCGGTGCCGGACTCCCCCACGGCGGCGGCCATCTCCATCTCCGGCCCGGCGGGCCGCGTCACGGACGCGGCGACGGAACGCATCGTCCCCCTCCTGAAGGAGGTCGCGGCGGCCCTGTCGACGGACCTCGCCGGAGCGAGCGCCGGGCTCGCTTGATCCGCGTGCCCGGCGGGGCACCTGCGCTCGGGCAGCACCCGACGTTGTGACGGCAGCGCGGCACCGCCGAGACGGTTGACTGCGGCTCAGCACCGTCGCGGCGGAAGAGAGGTGCCACGCCCGACACCGGAACGACCGACTGCGGCCGAGCGCCGCACGCCCGCCCATCCACGAGGGCCGAGGCTGGCCATCCGCCCCCGCCGCGGCGGTGCGCAACCACCACGGTGGAGGCCGGCGATGCCGGGCCGGCGTTATGTGATCTCTCTCGGGGGAGGGACCCGGTCGTCCGGGGTGGTGGGGGCCGCGAAGCGGTCCACTGCCGTGCGGAGGTCCGACAGGGTCGGCGACAGGGCGCTCACCGAGCCGACCGCACCCGCGACCAGCAGCAGCGAGCGCCGCAGGCGCGAGATCTCCGGGTCGCCGGCCCGGGCCATCGCGTCGAGCGCCGCCAGCTCGTCCTCCGCGGCATCGCGGTCGGGTAACGGCGCGGGGTGGCCCGCGAGCGCCCGGCGGAGCCGGGAGACCGCTCCCCGCAGCTCGCTCACCCTAGGATCTCCGGCCACTACGGCGCCTTCCGCCACGGCACTCCCCCTCCCACGCGCTCGCGCGGATCAGTTAACGCCACTTTCCGTACAGAGCGCCATACGCACAGCGAAATGAAGTCCGGAGGTCGCACGCACGGGTGATGGGCGGTCGCCCGTCGCACCGCCGTCAGCGATGCGATATGCAGGGGCCATGACAGCCACCTCACCCCCGGTCGCCGGACTGCTGCTCGCCGCGGGCGGCGGACGGCGCCTGGGCGGTCGTCCCAAGGCCCTGCTCGGCCTGCACGGCCGCCCGCTCGTGGAGCACGCGGCGCGGGCCCTGCACGACGGCGGCTGCGCGCCGGTGTACGTGGTGCTGGGCGCGGCGGCCGCGGAAGTGCGCGTACACGCCGGCCTCACCCACTGCACCTTGGTGGACAACCCCGGCTGGCAGGACGGCATGGGCTCGTCGCTCCGGGCGGGCCTCGCGGCGGTCGCCGCCTCGGACGCGGGCGCCGTGCTCGTCACCCTCGTCGACCAGCCGCGCGTCGGCGCCGCGGCGGTGTCCCGCGTGCTTGCCGCGCACCGTTCGGGCGCGCAGCTCGCCGCGGCCTCGTACGGTGGCGAGCGCGGTCACCCGGTGCTGTTCGCGCGCCCGCACTGGCAGGGCGTGGCCCGCGCGGCGACGGGCGACCGCGGCGCCCGCACGTACCTGCGCGAGCACGCCGCGGCCGTGACGCTCGTGGAGTGCGGGGACGTGGCGGGGCCGGAGGACGTCGACACCCCGGAGGACCTGCGGCTGCTGGGGTGAGGGCGACCCGGAGCACCTGCGGCTGGAGGGCTGAGGCGGCCCGCCGGAAACCGCCGTCCGGCACCACCGCCCCACCGCCGCCAGCCACCGCCCCACCACCGCCCCATTGAACTTCCACCATGAGGAAACTAGCCTCCGGAAAACAACCACTGCAGAGGGAGTGACCACCCATGTCCGCACCAGCTCCGTCCTCCCCGGCCACCGTCACCGCCCGGCCCCTGGAGCGGCAGGAGGAGGTCCTCACGGAGCCCGCGCTCGCCTTCGTCGCCGAGCTGCACCGCCGCTTCACGCCCCGCCGCGACGAGCTCCTCGCCCGCCGGGCGGAGCGCCGCGCCGAGATCGCCCGCACCGGCACGCTCGACTTCCTCGCCGGGACGCGCGCCGTCCGCGAGGACCCCTCCTGGCGCGTCGCCCCCGCGCCGCCCGCCCTGGAGGACCGCCGGGTGGAGATCACCGGCCCGACGGACCGCAAGATGACGGTCAACGCCCTCAACTCCGGCGCCCGCGTGTGGCTCGCGGACTTCGAGGACGCCTCCGCGCCCACGTGGGAGAACGTCGTCCTGGGCCAGCTCAACCTGATCGACGCGTTCGAACGGCGCATCGACTTCACCGACGCCCGGGGCAAGGCGTACGCGCTGCGGCCCGCCGGGGAGCTCGCGACCGTCGTCGTCCGCCCGCGCGGCTGGCACCTGGACGAGCGCCACGTCACCGTGGACGGCCGCCCGGTGCCCGGCGCCCTGGTCGACTTCGGCCTGTACTTCTTCCACAACGCCCACCGCCTGCTCGGTCTCGGCAAGGGCCCGTACTTCTACCTCCCCAAGACCGAGTCGCACCTGGAGGCCCGCCTCTGGAACGACGTCTTCGTCTTCGCCCAGGAGTACGCGGGCCTGCCGCGGGGGACGGTCCGCGCCACCGTGCTGATCGAGACGATCACCGCCGCGTACGAGATGGAGGAGATCCTCTACGAACTCCGCGACCACGCCTCGGGCCTCAACGCCGGCCGCTGGGACTACCTCTTCTCCCTCATCAAGAACTTCCGCGACGGCGGCGCCCGGTTCGTGCTGCCCGACCGCAACGCCGTGACGATGACGGCGCCGTTCATGCGCGCCTACACCGACCTCCTGGTGCGCACGTGCCACCGGCGCGGCGCGCACGCCATCGGCGGGATGGCCGCGTTCATCCCCTCGCGCAAGGACCCGGCGGTCAACGAGGCCGCGTTCGAGAAGGTCCGGGCGGACAAGGACCGCGAGGCGCGGGACGGCTTCGACGGCTCGTGGGTCGCCCACCCCGACCTCGTGCCCGTCGCCCGCGCCTCCTTCGACGCGGTCCTCGGCGACCGGCCGCACCAGAAGGACCGGCTGCGCGAGGACGTCCGCGTGACGGCAGATCAGCTCATCGCCGTGGACTCGCTCGACGCCCGCCCGACCTTCGCGGGCCTGCGCAACGCCGTGGCCGTCGGCACGCGCTACATCGAGGCGTGGCTGCGCGGCCTGGGCGCCGTCGCCATCTTCAACCTGATGGAGGACGCGGCCACCGCGGAGATCTCGCGCTCGCAGATCTGGCAGTGGACCGCCGCCGGGGTCGTGCTCGACAACGGCGAGAAGGTCACGGCCGGGCTCGTCCGCGCGGTCGCCGCCGAGGAGCTCGCCGCGATCCGCGAGGGGGAGGGCGAGGAGGCGTTCGCGGCCGGCAAGTGGCAGCAGGCCCACGACCTGCTGCTGAAGGTCGCCCTGGACGAGGACTACGCGGAGTTCCTCACACTGCCCGCGTACGAGCTGCTGGACTGAAACCTCACATCAACGCGCCCAGCGCGACGAAACCGCAGATCAGCACCGACAGGAGCACCAGCAGCGGCCAGACGAAGCGCAAGTACTTGTCGTAGCCGACCTTCGCCAGCGCCACCCCGCCCATGACGACGGCGGTGGTCGGCACCCACAGGTTCATCACGCCGCTCGCCGACTGCCAGGCCGTGACCACCACGGAGCGCGGGACGCCCGCGAAGTCGGCGAGCGGGGCGAGGACGGGCATGGCGAGGGTGGCGTGGCCGGAGGTCGAGGGGATGAGGAAGGCCAGCGGGAGGTTGACGACGTAGACGAGGATCGCGAAGACCGCGGCGG
The DNA here is from genome assembly GCF_001445655.1 of Streptomyces roseifaciens. Classification (NCBI taxonomy): domain Bacteria; kingdom Bacillati; phylum Actinomycetota; class Actinomycetes; order Kitasatosporales; family Streptomycetaceae; genus Streptomyces; species Streptomyces roseifaciens. The sequence goes on along the minus strand of NZ_LNBE01000003.1, from coordinate 448,578 downwards.
GCGTGCCGGATACGGCGCTCTCGACGGTGTGCAGCACCGTGTCGATGATCTTCGCGTTCGTCATCACCACCGTGACGCCGCGGGCGAGGACGATCACCAGGGCGGGGGCGATGAAGTCGGCCGCGCCCTGCACGATCGTGGCGCTCAGCCGCTGTTCGCCCAGCCGGGCCAGCAGCCCGATCAGCACGGCGGCGACGATGAACAGCGCCGCCAGCTGGGCGAAGGACCAGCCCAGCTCCCACGCGTACGGGGTGGCGTCGGTCTCGCCGGTCAGGGCGCTCGCCCAGGGGATCACCGAGAAGATCATGAAGGCGAAGACCAGGGTCACCGTCACGAGCACGAGCTTCTGCAGCCCCGTCAGCTCCGGCGGCTCCGCGGCGGCCTCCGCCGCCAGTTCCCGGTCCCCAGGCAGGAAGCCCGTCAGGGAGCGGTCCGGGGCGGTGCGCACCCGGTGCGCGTACCGCAGGACGTAGCCGATGGTGACGGCCGTCAGGACGATCCACATGACGAAGCGCAGGGCGATGCCGTCGCCCAGCGAGATGTCGGCGGCCGAGGAGGCCACGCCCGTGGAGAAGGGGTTGACGGTCGAGGCGAGCACGCCGACGCCCGCGCCGAGGATGATCGTGCCCGTGGCGACCATCCGGTCGTAGCCGAGCGCGAGCATGAGGGGCACGATCAGCCCGTAGAAGCCGAGGGTCTCCTCGGCGAAGCCCTCGACGGTGCCCAGCAGCGAGAAGACGGTCATCACGCCGGCGATCAGCAGGGCGCCGCGGGTGCGCAGCCGGTGGGCGAGGCGTTCGATGCCGCGGTCCAGGGCGCCGGTCGCGAAGACGACGGTGATGAACGCGCCGATCGCGAGGACGAAGAGGAAGACGCCCGCGCTGCCGTAGAGCGCGCCGACCGCGTCGGGGGCCACCGCGCCGGTGACGGTGTCGCGGATGCCGTAGAGGCCGTTGACGGGGGCGAGGAAGAGGTCGCCGAGCCGGTGCACGAAGCCGCCGGGCGCGGCCTCGTGATGGTAGGTGCCCTGGACGGGGCGGCCGTCGGCGTTGCGCTTGTAGGTGCCGGCAGGGATGACGAAGGTCAGGATCCAGACGGCGATGGTCACGGCCGAGAGGACGGTCAGCGCGCTGGGGAAGACGAAGCCACGGCGCCCGCCCGGCGCGTCCGGACCGCCCGGCGCTTCGGGCCCGCCGGGTGCGCCGGGCCCGCCGGGTGCTGCGTCCTCGGCTTCCGCGTCCACGACGGAACCCCTCTCCGCACTGAGGGTGGTCAATTTGACCTTATTGTCGCGAAACGCGGTGCCCGGCCCTAGTCGCCACGCACGGGTGGCGGGGGCGGCTCCGGTGGCGGCCCCGATGACGGCTCCGGTGACGGCCCGTCACGTCGCCGCCTCCCCACGTGGTTGAAGGCGAGGTTGAGCACCACCGCGGTCAGACAGCCCGCGCTCACCCCCGAATCCAGGAGCGTCCGCAGCGTCTCGGGGACGCCGGCGCCGTCGTAGAACGTCCGCGAGACCACCGGTATCGTGCCGACGCCCAGCGAGGCCGCCGCCACCAGCAGGTTGTCCCCCTTGTCGAGGCCGGCGCCGAGCAGGACCTGGATGCCGCTGGCCGCGACCGTGCCGAACAGCACGATGCCCGCCCCGCCCAGCACCGGCCGCGGCACGACCGCGATGAGCGAGGCGAAGGCGGGACTCAGACCCAGCAGGACGAACATCGCCCCGCACGCGGCGACCACGAAGCGGCTGCGCACCCGGGTGATCGCCACCAGGCCGATGTTCTGCGCGAACGCGCTGTTGGCGAAGCCGTTGAAGACCGGGCTGACGGCGGTGCCGAGCGTGTCCGCGCGCAGGCCGCGCGCAATCGTCCGCTCGTCCGCCGGACGGCCCACCACCTGGCCGAGGGCCAGCATGTCGGCGGTGCTCTCCGTCATGCACACCAGCATGAGCACGCACATCGAAACGATCGCCGAGAACGTGAACTGCGGGGCCCCGAAGTGGAACGGCGACGGGAAACCGACGAGGGGGGCGTGCGCCGCGGGCCCGAAGTCGACCGCCCCCACGGGGACGGCGATCAGCGTGCCCGCCGCCAGCCCCAGCAGGATCGCGATCTGCCGCAGGAACCCCCTCAGCACGCGGCGCAGCACGAGGACGATCACGAGGGTGGCCGCGGCCAGGCCGAGCCCGGTCGGCGTGGCCGGCCGGCCCGGGTCGCCGCCCTGGATCCAGCCGAAGGCCACCGGCAGGAGGGTCAGGCCTATCAGGGTGATGACGGTGCCGCTCACCAGCGGCGGGAAGAAGCGGATGAGCTTGCAGAACCAGGGCGCCAGGACGAAGCCCAGGGCCCCGGCCACCATCACGGCGCCGAAGATGACGGGCAGGGCGTCCCTCTTGTCGGCCTGGGCGTCGGCCACGGCGATCATGGGCGCGACGCCCGCGAACGACACTCCGTTGACGAAGGGCATCCGTGCCCCGACCTTCCAGAACCCGATGGTCTGGAGCAGGGTCGCGATGCCCGCCGTGAAGAGGGCCGCGCCCACGAGGAAGGTCGTCCGGCCCGGGGAGAGCCCGAGGTACGCGCCGAGGACCAGCGGCGGGGCGACGACGCCGGCATAGCTGGCGGCGACGTGCTGCAGCCCACCGGCGAACAGCCGCCCCGGCCGGAGCACCTCGTCGACGGGGTGAACGGCACCCTCGCCGCGGGTGCCCTCGGCTTCGTCTACGGCCACGACGTGCCTCCTTCGCTCGCGGTTGCGGCGGGGTGAGTTGCCCGGCCTTGAACCCGCCGCGGCACACGACCACGACGGCGGAGCCCGGCGGAGCCGTACGCACTTCACGTGCGCTCGGCACCGCCGGTGGCCGCCGCGGTGGCGAATCACCGTCGCGGCGGAGGGGAGGGCACAGGCTCGCCCCCTCCACCGGCAGACCGGGCCAAGGGCCCGGCCCGGGCCCTTGGATCCGCCGCCGCGGCGTGCAACCACGATGGTGGATCCCGGCGGTCCCGTACGAGCCTCAGGTGCGCCCGGCACCGCCGGTGACCACCGCGGTGGCCGGTCGCCGTCGCGGCGGACGGGAGGGCGCGGGCTCGCCCCACCCTTCACCAGCCGGGTCAAGGGCCGACCCGGGCACCGCCGGTAGCCGCCGCTTCGGCTGATCACCATCGCGGCGGACGGGAGGGTGCAGGCCCGCCCCCTTCACCAGCCGGGTCAAGGGCCCTCCCGGGCCCTTGGATCCGCCGCCGCGGCGTGCAGCCACGATGGTGGATCCCGGCGGTGCCGTACGGGCTTCAGGTGCGCCCGGCACCGCCGGTGACCGCCGCGGTGGACGGGAGGGCGCGGGCAGGCGGGGCCGGCCCGCATCCTTGACGCGGCTGGTGGAGGGTTGGGGGCCCGGCCGAGGGCCGTCCCCCTCGGCCGGGGGTTCAGGTGCCGGCGGCGATCGCCGCCAGGCGGCGGGACTGCTCGCGCGCCCCGCGGGCCACCTCGTCCTCGTCGACGGTCACGAGCCGCCCGTTCTCGACCACGGGGCGGCCGTTGACGAGGGACAGGGTGACGGGCGCGGGGGCGCCGAGGACGAGCGCGGCGACGGGGTCGGCGATGCTCGAGTGGCCGAGCCCGTCGAGCTTCCACAGCACCAGGTCGGCGAGTTTGCCGGGTTCCAGCGAGCCGATGCCGTCCGCCCGGCCGAGGACCTGCGCACCGCCGTACGTGCCGAGCCGCAGGGCCTGACGGACGTTCAGTGCCTTCTCCCCGCCGGCCAGCCGGTGGACGAGCAGGGCGTTGCGCAGTTCGGTGTGCAGCTCGCCGGACTCGTTGGAGGCGGTGCCGTCGACGCCGAGGCCGACGGGGACGCCGGCCCGCAGGAGGTCGGGCACGCGGGCGGTGCCGGCGGCGATCCGGGCGTTGGATGAGGGGCAGTGGGCGACACCCGTGCCGGTGCGGGCGAAGGCCGCGATGTCGGCGTCGTCCATGTGGATGCAGTGGGCCATCCACACGTCGTCGCCGAGCCAGCCCGTGGACTCGAAGTAGTCCGTCGGGCCCATGCCGAACTTCTCCTTGCAGTACTGCTCCTCCTCGACGGTCTCGGAGCCGTGCGTGTGCAGGCGCACGCCCTTGCGCCGAGCGAGCGCGGCGGCCTCGCGCAGCAGCTCGGTGCTGACGGAGAAGGGCGAGCAGGGCGCGACGCCGATGCGCAGCATGGAGTCGAAGGCGGGGTCGTGGTGGGTGTCGACGGCCTCCTCGGTGGCGGCGAGCGCGGCCTCGGTGGTCTCGACGGCGAAGTCGGGCGGCAGCCCGCCGTCGGAGGCGCCGAGGTCCATCGAGCCGCGCGTGGGGTGGAAGCGGACGCCCGTCTCGCGGGCCGCGCGGATCTCGGCGCCGAGGAGGTCGCCGGCGCCCTTGGGGAAGACGTAGTGGTGGTCCATCGCGGTGGTGACGCCGCCGCGGACCATCATCGCGAGGGAGCCGCGCGCCGCCGCGTACACCATGGGTTCGTCGATGCGGGCCCAGGTGGGGTAGAGGGCGACGAGCCAGTCGAAGAGGTTGCAGTCCTGGGCGAGGCCGCGGGTGAGCCACTGGTAGAAGTGGTGGTGGGTGTTGACCAGGCCGGGGGTGGCGAGGTGGCCGGTGCCGTCGACGCGCCGGACGACGCCGGTGAGGCCCTCGGGCGCGGGCCCGGGGCCCACGGTTTCGATGCGGTTGCCGGCGACGACGACGTGCCCCGAGGCGTGCTCGGTGTCGACGGCGTCGACGGTGGCGATCGCGCAGTTCTCGATGACGATGCGCTCGGTGACGGGGGGCGTGGTGCCGTGGTGCGTGGTGCCGTGGTGCGTGGTGCCCTGGTGCGTGGTGCCCTGGTGCGTGGTGCCGTCGGCTGTTCCTGCGGGGGGTGCGGCCACGGTGATTCCTCGCTGTCGCTTCACGGAAGGTTCGTCAGGTCCTGCGGCACGGCGGCCTCCGCGCCGTCGCGCAGGACGGTGGCCTCGATGAGGCCGTAGGGGCGGTCGGCCGCGTAGTAGACCTCGTTGTCGTTGTCGAGGCCGAACGGTTCGAGGTCGGCCAGGAAGTGGTGCTTGTTGGGGAGGGAGAGCCGGATCTCGTCGATGCCGGGGCCGTGTTCGACGGCGCGTGAGCCCATGGCGTAGAGGGTCTGCTGCAGGGAGAGGGAGTAGGTCTCGGCGAAGGCGGCCAGCAGGTGGCCGCGGGTCCGTTCCCAGCTGCCGTCCCAGTCGGGCGGGGCGGCCCCGTCACGGCCGCCGCTTCCGTGGCTGTTTCCGTGGCTGTCACCGCCGCCGTCCCAGGCGTGCCGCCAGCAGGCGTTGACCTCGGTGGCGAGGATCCGGTCGCGGGTCTCGGGGAGGGTGGTGTAGCGGTCCTTGACGTAGCCGTGGAACTCGGAGTCGGTGGTGTTCATGACCGTGAGGCCCTTGAGCCCGGAGAGGACCTGCCACCGCCCGCCCGCACCGTCGAAGGTGACCTGCGCGGTGCGGGTCTCCCGGCCGCGGCGGACGAAGGAGTGCTCGCCCGGGCCGGGTGTGGCGATGCGGTCCCAGGCGTACTCATCGACGCGGATCCGGGCGGTGCGGATCGACTCCTGGCCGGTGACGAAGTGGCGCGCCAGCCGCATGGCGAAGTCCTCCGGCGCGGCTATGCCGTACTCCTTGGCGAAGGCGAACACGGTGTTCTTGGTGGTGTCCGTCGGCAGGACGCGGGCGTTGGAGCCGGAGAGGTGGACGTCGTCCATGGCGCCGGAGAGGGCTACGGAGACGTTGAGGTCCCTGATGCGGTGGACGGGCCCGTCGCGGGTGACCCGCACGACGCGGGTTTCGGCTTTGCCGTACTGGTTCTGGCCGAGAACGGTGGGCATGTGTGCTAGCTCCCTCGGTACACGGAATAGCCGAACGGACTGAGCAGCAGCGGTACGTGGTGGTGCTCGCCCGGCGCGACGGCGAAGGCCACCGCCACCTCCGGGAAGAACGCTTCCCGCCCGGCGTTCCCCCGGGCGGCGTACGGCCCCACGTCGAACCGGAGCCGTACGTGGGTCGTGCCCTGCGGTGGCGGGGGGAGCCCCCGGCAGCGCCCGTCCGCGTCGGTCACCGAGGTGCCGAACGCCGTCCAGGGCCCGTCGGATCCGCTCCGTGCGGACAGCTCGACGGTGACGCCCTCGGCGGGGCGGCCGGTGGCCGTGTCCAGGACGTGCGTGGACACGGAGGCGGACGCGGACGCGGCGGAGACGGCCGGTGCGGTGGCGCTCACGGACGGGCTCCTTCCTGCTCGGGTGCGTACGGGCCGGCCGGGTCCTCCAGCAGCCGGGCCAGCCGGATGCGGTTGATCTTGCCGAGTTCCTCCCGCACGATCCCGCGTTCGTGTTCCGGCGTGTTGTCCGTGCGGTGACGAATCGCGTCGAGCATGCGTGCGGCGTCGAGGCCGGTGGCGCAGATCAGGAAGACGTGCCCGAACTTGTCCTGGTAGGCCAGGTCGAGTGCGCGCATCTCGGCACGGATCCCGGGAGGGGCCTGCGCCATGCCGCGCTGCTCGCGGGCGGAGGCGGGATCGCCCGGCTCCGGGCGCCCGATCGGCGGGTGCGCCGCCATGGCCTCCGCCAGCCCGCCCGCGGTCAGTGCGGCCGTCGCCGCGTCGCTCGCGGCGTAGAGCGCCTCGGCGGTGGGGTAGGGGCGCCCGCCGAGGACCGCGTCCGCCCATGCGCGACCGGCGCAGACCGCCTGCAGAGCGGCGCGGGCCGCGCCGTCACCGGCCGCGTTGAACCGGGCGAGACCCGGCGTCGGACTCGAAGACATGGGCGACATGGGCGACACGGGCGCCTCCGTGGTGGGGACGGGCTGCGCATGGCTGTCGGGCTGCGCATAGCTAACGCCCCTCGGAACGCCGCGTCAACAGTTTGTTGAAGAACTCGGCTCCCGTGTCCGGCGCCCGGGCCGGGGATCCGAGGCGTCCAGGGCGGCGCAGAGCCAGTCGTGGGCGGCGCCGGGGGTCGGTTCCCGCGGGCCGGACGGAGGGGAGGTCAGTTCGGCGACGAGCTGCCAGTAGTGGTCGATGCGGGGCTCCGCGGCGAGTTGGGCGCCGAGGCGGCGGCGGAAGGCGGCCGTGTCCCGGGTGCCGCGGGCGCGGGCGTGGGCGGAGACGAAGCAGTCGAGCGCCTCGCCCGGGCGCGGCGGCCGCTGCGCCCGCAGGTCCGGCGACGCCAGCGCGAAGGCCTCGCGGAGACCGTCGTAGAGCACGGCGGGGCGGTAGCCCTCGCCGGCCCGGTGGACCTCGGGCTGACCGCGGTCGTCGCCCGTGCAGGGGCCGGAGGTGAAGGCGTGCAGCCGGGCGAAGGCGAGGACCTGGGCCGGGGTCGGGTCGTCGGGCGGCTGCGGCACCGCCTCGTCGACGATCGCGGAGACCAGCCGGGCCGGGAGCCGCGGGGGCAGCCAGCGCCGCCAGAAGCCCGCCATCGCGGCCGTGCTGGGCGGGGTGGACACGGCGCCGATCAGGCGCAGCCGCTCGGCGCGCTCCCCGGGCGGGCAGTCCTGGAGCAGCCGGAGGGCGGCCTCACGCCAGCGCAGGGCCGTCAGCTGCGAGCCGAGTTCCCGCAGTTTGCCCGCGACGACGTCCTCCAGTGCGTCGTCCCGTTCGAGGACCCGGCCGACGTCCGGGACCGGCACGTCGAGCGTGCGCAGGGAGCGGATCAGACGGAGCCGGTCGAGCGCCTCGGGGCCGTACCGGCGGTGGCCGCCGCCGCTGCGGGCGGCTTCGGGCAGCAGGCCGCGGTCGGAGTAGAAGCGGACGGTCTTGACGGTGACGCCCGCGCGCTCGGCGAGCTCTCCGATGCTCCACGTGACGTCGGGGGACACGGCGCGGGCCTCCCTCGGGGCCTCGGGGAGCTCCTACCGTACCGGCGGGTACGGACGGCCCGCGCGGCCGGTCCCGCGGCCCGCGCCCGCCTGCCCGCCTCCCCGTCTCCCCGCCTGCCGGCGGCCCTAGCGGGGCCCTGTGGAACCGCCTTCGCGGTTCAGGTAGTTGTAAACGGTGAAGCGGCTGACGCCTAGCGCCGCGGCCACGGTCTCCACGCCGTGCCGCAGGGAGAAGGCGCCGCGCTCCTCCAGCGTGCGCACCACCGACTGCTTGGTCTTGCGGTCGAGTTCGGCCAGGGGCTTGCCCTGGCGGCGCTCCAGGTCGGCCAGGATGTGGTCGAGCGAGGCGGACAGGCGCGGCAGTCTCACGGCGACGACCTCGCGCCCCTCCCAGGACAGCATCACGTCGTCCGCCGCGGCCTGTTCGGGATCGACCATCTCCCCGCCCATGGCGTCGACCAGCGGCGCGACCGCGGCACGGAGCGGGTGCGCGGCCGCCTCCCCCGTCACGGCGTCCCCTCCTCGTCGTCGACCACGCTGATCTGCAGCGACACCCGCGTGGCACCGGCCTGCAGCGACGTGCTCAGCACCTGCTGCACGGCGGCGAGCACGGCGTCGCCGCCGCCCTCCGCGGAGTTCCCGAAGGGGCCGACGTCCACGGCGTCGAGGCCGGCGCCCCGCAGGGCGTCCCGGGCGGCCTCGGCGTGGGGCGGCACCCGGTCGAGATCGAACGGTTCGGTCGTGAACTCCACTCGCAATCGCACGGTGGCCAACCTACTCGCCTTGACAGAGGCCGGGAACGGCAGCACGCTTCCGTAAAGCAGAATATAAATTCCGCCATACGGAAGGAGGGTGAGGCGGGATGCCTCTCCCCCGACACCGCTTCGCCGTCAACCTCTCGATGCTCTTCACCGAACTGCCGCTCCTGGAACGCCCCGCGGCGGCCGCGGCGGCGGGCTTCCGCGCCGTCGAGATGTGGTGGCCCTGGCCCGCGACGCCCACGCCGGAGGCCCGCGAACTCGACGCGCTGCGCGGGGCACTGCGGCACGCCGGTACGCAACTGGTGTGCCTGAACTTCTACGCCGGGCGGCTGCCCGGGCCCGACCGGGGAGCGCTCTCGCTGCCGGGGGCGGAATCCGGCCGCTTCCGCGCCAACGTCGACGTCGCGGCGGACTTCGCGGCCTCGGTGGGGTGCACGGCGCTCAACGCCCTGTACGGCAACCGCGTCGCGGGCACGGACGCCGGGGCCCAGGACGCGCTCGCCCTGGAGAACCTCGTCCTGGCCGCGCGGGCGGCCGGCCGGGTGGGCGCGACGCTCCTGATCGAGGCGCTCAACGCGGTGGAGTCCCCCGCGTACCCGGTCACCGGCTCGGCGCGCGCCGTGGAGCTCGCGGAGAGGGTCAATGAGGCCTCGGGGCTCGGCAACGCCAGGTTCCTGATGGACCTCTACCACCTGGCGATGGCGGGCGAGGACCCGGCCGCGGCCGTCGCCGCGTACGCGCCCGCGCACACGGGCCACGTCCAACTGGCGGACGCCCCGGGCCGCGGCGAACCGGGCACGGGGACGCTGGACGTCCCCGTACTCCTGAAACGCCTCGAACAGGCCGGGTACGACGGCTGGGTGGGCCTGGAGTACCACCCGTCCGGCCCGAGCGGGGGTGCGTTCGGCTGGCTGGATGGGGCGCGGTGACGGGGCCCGGGCGGCCCCGGGTGGCCCGGGTGGCCCGGGTGGCCCGGGGTGGCCCGGGGTGGCCCGGGTGGCCCGGGGGTCTCCGACCTCCGGCCGGTCCGGCACCGCCGGAAGCCGCCGCCGGGGTTTCCCGCCGCCGCGGCGGAAAGAAGTGCCCGGCAGAGCCGGCGCGACGACAGAACCCCGACCCCTCCCGGCAGCCCAGCCAGTCCGACACCACCGAAAGCCATCGCCGGGGTCTCCCGCCACCGCGGCGGAAACAAGTGCCCGGCAGAGCCGGCGCGATACCGCCTGGGCCACACCGGTCGTGCCGACATCGCCGGAACTCGCCACCAGGCAGTGTGATGACGGGCGTCGGCCACTCCGGGCGCTCCAGCCGGTCCGGCACCGCCGGAAGCGGCCACCGAGCGGTGCGATGGCAGGCATCAGCCGCTCCGGACACTCCGGCCGCCCGGAACCGCCCGAAGCCACCGCAGTTTCCCGCCGCCGCGGCGGAAGCAAGTACCCGGCACAGCCCACACGATGGTCGCCCCCGGCCACCCGCAGCGCTCCGGCCGCCCCGGTACAGCCCGAAACCGCCGGGGCGGAAAGACGTGCCCGACGCAGCCGACGCGATGCCCTGTCCAGGTACTCCGGCCGCCCTCCGAGCGCCCGGCATCGCCCCGGAGCCGCCGTCGCGGCGGAAGCACGTGCCCGGCGCAGCCGACGCGATGACCGGCACCGGTCGCCCGGCGCCGGACGTGCGCCGTCACTCGCCTCCTCAGCCCATCCCCCGACAGCAGTCCCCCCTCCTCCCCTCTCCCGAAAGGAATCCCCGTGTCCTCTTCCTCTTCCTCATCCCTCCCCCGCGTCGCGTGGATCGGTCTCGGGATCATGGGGCTGCCCATGGCTTCGAACCTTCTCAAGGCCGGGTACGACGTCACCGGTCACACCCTCGAGCAGGCCGGGCTCGACCGCCTCGCGGCCGTGGGCGGGACGCCCGCCGGCTCCGTCGCGGCGGCCGTCCGCGGCGCCGACCTCGTCGTCACCATGCTTCCTGCCTCACCGGAGGTGGAAGCCGTGGCGCACGGCGAGCACGGCGTCCTCGCGCATGCCGCGCCCGGCACGCTGTTCGTCGACATGTCGTCCGTCACCCCCCGGACGTCCGTCGAACTCGCGGAGGCCGCCGCCCGCAAGGGCATCCGCGTTCTGGACGCGCCCGTGTCCGGCGGCGAGGCCGGTGCCGTCGAGGGCGTGCTGTCGATCATGGCGGGTGGGGAGCGGACCGACTTCGAGCGGGCCCTGCCGCTCTTCCGCGTCCTCGGCACGACGGTCGTCCTGTGCGGCCCGCACGGGGCCGGCCAGACCGTGAAGGCCGCCAACCAGCTGATCGTGGCCGCGAACATCCAGGCGTGCGCCGAGGCCGTGGTCTTCCTGGAGAAGTCCGGCGTGGACCTGGAGGCCGCACTGGACGTCCTGGGCGGCGGGCTGGCCGGCTCCGCCGTGCTCAGCCGCAAGCGGCACAACTTCCTCTCCCGGCACTATCCCCCGGGCTTCCGGATCGACCTGCATCACAAGGACATGGGCATCGTCACGGACGCCGCCCGCGCGGTCGGCGCCGCCGTCCCGGTGGGTGCGCTCGTCGCGAGCCTGGTGGCCGCGGCGCGCGCCCAGGGCGACGGCGGACTGGACCATTCGGCGCTGCTGCGCGGCGTCGAGCGGCTCTCCGGCATCGAGCGGACCCACGGCGCCGAGCAACCCTCGGGCGCCGCGCAGCCTTCAGGCGCCGAGCGACTGCCCGCCTCCGGGGCCGGGAGGGCGCTGCGATGACGACGATGCCCGCCATGCACGCCGCGGTCCACATCCTCAAGGACGAGGGCGTGGACGTCGCCTTCGGCTGCCCGGGCGCCGCGATCCTGCCGCTGTACCAGGCGCTGGAAGCCGTGGGCGGCATCGAGCACCTGATCGTCCGTCACGAGGCCGGGGCCACGCACATGGCCGACGGCTGGGCGCGCACCAACGGCAGGCCGGGCGTCGCCATCGCCACCTCGGGCCCGGGCGGCACCAACTTCGTCACCGGCCTGTACACCGCGTTCGCCGACTCCGTCCCGATGGTGTGCATCACCGGGCAGGCGGTCTCCGCCAAGCTCCACCAGGAGGCCTTCCAGGCCGTCGACATCGTGGAGATCGTCCGGCCGGTCACCAAGCGGGCCGTGCAGGTCAAGGAGGCGGCGCAGATCCCGTGGGCGTTCCGGGAGGCGTTCCGCACCGCGCGCGAGGGGCGGCCCGGCCCCGTACTGATCGACATCCCCGTGGACGTCGCCCGCCGCGGGATCCGCTACGACCCGGCGCTGGACACGCGGCTGCCGGTGCCCGTCGTCGCGCCGCACCCGCCGCGCGTGGAGGCCGCGCTCGACCTGCTGCTGGCCGCCGAGCGGCCGCTCGTCCTGGCCGGCGGCGGGGTGATCCTCTCCGGGGCGGCGGACGAGCTGCGGGAGCTGGTGGAGTACCTGGGGGTGCCGTTCCAGGTGACGCTCATGGGCAAGGGTGCCGTCGAGGACGACCACGAGCTGCACATGGGCACCACCGGCATCCAGACCTCGCAGCGGTACGCCAACGCCTCTTTCCTGGAGTCGGACTTCGTCCTGGCCGTCGGCGCCCGCTTCGGCGACCGGCACACGGGGGCGGACCTCTCCGTCTACCGGGGGCGGCGGTCCTTCGTCCACGTCGACGTCGACCCGTCCCAGCTCGGCAAGGTCTTCGAGCCGGACCTGGGGGTCGTCTCCGACGCGAAGCTGTTCCTCGCCGCCCTGCTCGCCGCCGCGAAGGCCCGCCGCCCGGCCGGTGCCGGGCACGGTGCCGGGCACAGCACGCGGCACGGCACACATCACGGCACGCGGCACAGCACGCAGCACGGCACTCAGCCGAGCGCGTGGGCCGCGCGCTGCCGGGAGCTGAAGCGCACGCTCACCCGTCGCGAGGACTTCGCCACCGTCCCCGTGAAGGCGCCGCGCGTCTACAAGGAGATCAACGAGATCTTCGGCGCGGACACGTGGTTCGTCACGGCCATCGGCCTGTACCAGATCTGGGGCGGCCAGCATCAGAAGGCCCACCGGCCGCGCCACTACCAGGTCTGCGGGCAGGCGGGCCCGCTCGGCTGGGAGGTGCCGGCCGCGATCGGCGTCAAGAAGGCGCTGCAGGGCATGGGCCGGGGCGCGGAGGAGGTCGTCGGCGTGGTCGGCGACTACGGCTTCCAGTTCACGGTGGAGGAGCTCGCCGTGGCCGCGCAGTACGACGTCCCGTTCGTGCTGATCATGCTGAACAACGCGTACCTGGGCCTGATCCGCCAGGCCTCGGCCGGCTACGGCATGAACTACCAGGTGGACGTCCACTACGACGAGTCGGGCACGGACCACGTCAAGCTGATGGAGGCGTACGGCTGTTCGGGCCGGCGGGTGGCGGACCCCGGGGAGATCCGGCCGGCGATCGAGTGGGCGCGCAAGGAGGCCGTCGCGACCTCGCGGCCCGTCCTGGTGGAGATCATGATCGAGCGGGAGGCGGACACCCCGCACGGCCCGGACATCGACGCCGTCCGCGAGAGCGAACCCGTACCGGAGCGCTAGCGCACGACGGGCGCGCGCGCCCTCGCGCTCGGCGGCGCCACGGGAGGCGCGGGGGGCGCACCCGCCCACTTCGGCATTCGCTCCCCCGGCGCGCCCGCATCGTGGACGATGGGCCCGTACCCCTTACTCACGGACCCGTTGCTGGAGCCGAATATGGCCAAGAGCGTGCCGGTTCACTGCCCGACGTGCCGTCGCGAGCACTCCTTCACCCCACCCACCTTCCCCTGCGCGTGCGGTGCGCCGCTCACGCTGCCGGTGCAGGCGGACGCCTCCCCCGAGTTATTGGCGCACCGCACCTGGCGCGACGCGTGGGTGGCCGTCCGCTGCCCCTCCTGCGACCGGCAGGACCAGTGGCCGCGGCCGGAATTCGGCTGCTCCTGCGGCACGGTGGTGCGCCTGCCCGTCCGTTCGCCGGCGCCCGCACCTGGAGACGGAGCCGGGGACGGGGGCGGGGGCGGAGCCGGGGACGGGAACGGGAACGGGAACGGGGACAGGGACGGAGCCGGGGACGGCGGCAGCAAGGGCGACGGGAACGGCGCCGCCGGAACCGGTGAGCAGCACGCCGCGGCGCAGCGCCCCGCCTTCCGGCCGGTGCCCATCCGGACCGCCGACGACGCGCTGGCCGCCGCCGAGCGCTATCTGACGTGGCTGGGCTGCACGGATGTCACCCGGCCGGGAGATCCGGAGGCCGCGGGCGTCGACCTGCGCGCGGGCGCCCTCGTCGCCCGGGTCGACCCGTCCACCGTGCCCACCTCGCTGCGGGCGGTCGAGTGCCTGTGGCTGCACGCCATGGTGGATTCCGCGTCCGGCGTCTTCTTCTCCCTCGCCGGCTACGCCCACGAGGCCCGCTCCCGGGCGGACGACCTGCGCGTTCCGCTGTTCGTGATGGACCTCACCGGCACTCCGCAGCCGCTGAACGGCCCGGCCGACGAGCTCGTCGGGCGCGGGCCCGCCTGAGCCGCCCGTACCGCCAAGCTCAATTTTTCCTCTGAACCACGCCCGGACGATGGCGAGTTGGGTGCCCGGGGGCGGAGACTTCGTACCGGGCCCGCGAAACATACGGGGGATCGCGGGCCCCTCCAGCTGTTCGGGGCCGCCCACGCACCCGGCCCTCCGCCGCCCGCCCCGGCCTCCGCCTCAGGCGGACGGCCGGGCGCCGGGCCTTCCGCCCCGGTCAGGCTCCGCCCCGTCAGGGCCGCGCCCCACCCGTCGGGCCGCCACCCCTGCCAGGCCTCCGCCCACCCGTCAGGCCTCCACCCCTTCCAGACCTCCGCCCACCCCTCAGGCCTCCGCCGCCGCGAGACCCGCGCTCGCCTGCTCGCGCAGCTCCACCTTGCGCACCTTGCCGCTGACCGTCATGGGGAACGCGTCCAGGATCCGCAGGTAGCGCGGGATCTTGTAGTGCGCGAGCCGGCCGCGGCAGAAGCGGGCGAGCTCGTCGCGGGTGAGGGGACGCTCGGGGTCGCGGAGTATGACGCAGGCCATGATCTCCTCGCCGTACTTCTCGTCGGGCACACCGATGACCTGCACGTCGGAGATCTTGGGGTGGGTGTAGAGGAACTCCTCGATCTCCCGCGGGTAGACGTTCTCCCCACCCCTGATGATCATGTCCTTGATGCGGCCGACGATCCGCACGTAGCCGTCCTCGTCCATCACGGCGAGGTCGCCGGTGTGCATCCAGCGCTCGGCGTCGACGGCCTCGGCGGTGCGCTCCGGCTCGTCCCAGTAGCCGAGCATCACCGAATAGCCGCGCGTGCACAGCTCGCCCGGCTCGCCGCGGGCGACGGTCTCCCCCGTCTCCGGGTCGACGACCTTCACCTCGATGTGCGGCAGCACCCGGCCGACGGTGCCGGTGCGCCGCGCGATGTCGTCGTCGCGCCGGGTCTGGGTGGAGACCGGCGAGGTCTCGGTCATGCCGTAGCAGATGCTGACCTCGGACATGTGCATCTCGCCCATGACCCGCTTCATCACCTCGGTCGGGCACGGCGAGCCGGCCATGATGCCGGTGCGCAGCGAGGAGAGGTCGTACGTGGCGAAGTCGGGCAGCTCCAGCTCCGCGATGAACATGGTGGGGACGCCGTAGAGGGAGGTGCAGCGCTCGCGCTCGACGGCGTGCAGGGCGGCGGTGGCGTCGAAGGCCGGGGCCGGGATGACGGCGCAGGCGCCGTGGCTGGTGACGGCGAGATTGCCCATGACCATGCCGAAGCAGTGGTAGAAGGGCACGGGCAGGCAGACCCGGTCGGCCTCGGTGTAGCCGAGGAGCTCGCCCACGAAGTAGCCGTTGTTGAGGATGTTGTGGTGGGAGAGGGTGGCGCCCTTGGCGAAGCCCGTGGTCCCGGAGGTGTACTGGATGTTGACCGGGTCGTGGCAGCTCAGCTGCGCCTCGCGCTCGGCGAGCCGCTCGCGCGGCACGGTTTCCCCGATCCGGACGAGGCCCTCCCAGGTGGGGTCGTCGATGTAGACGACGTCGCGCAGCGCGGGGCAGTCGGCCCGGACCTGTTCGACCATGCGGCGGTAGTCGCTGGCCTTGTGCTCGACGGAGGCGACGAGCACGCCGATGCCGGCCTGGCGCAGCACGTAGCCCAGTTCGTGGACGCGGTAGGCCGGGTTGATGTTGACCATGATCGCGCCGATGCGCGCCGTGGCGTACTGGACCATGACCCACTCGGGGCAGTTGACCGCCCAGATGCCCACGCGGTCGCCCTTGGCCACCCCCTTGGCCAGCAGCCCCAGGGCGATCTCCTCGACGGCCCGCCCGAACTCGGCGTAGGTCCAGCGGCGTCCGCTGGGGACGTCGACGAGGGCGTCACGGTCGCCGAAGCGCTCGATGGTGAACGCGAGATCGGCACCGATGGTGTCGTCGATCAGCGGGATGGAGGTGCTCCCGGCCGCGTACGCGGGTGTGGTCACCGGTGGTCTTCCTCTCGGTACTCGTCTCCGCCGCCGCGCGCGGTGCGCTCGCGCAGCTCGATGCGGCGGATCTTGCCGGACACGGTCTTGGGCAGCTCGGCGAACTCCAGGCGCCGGATGCGCTTGTACGGGGCGAGCACGGCCCGCGAGTGGGCGAACAGGGCCTTGGCGGTCCCCGGGCCGGGCTCCCAGCCCTCGGCGAGGACGACGTACGCCTTGGGCACGGAGAGCCGCAGCGGGTCGGGAGCGGGGACGACCGCGGCCTCGGCGACGGCCTCGTGCTCCAGGAGCGCGCTCTCCAGCTCGAACGGGGACACCTTGTAGTCGCTGGACTTGAACACGTCGTCGCTTCTGCCCACGTAGGTGATGTACCCGTCGGCGTCGCGGGAGCCGATGTCGCCGGTGCGGTAGTAGCCGCCGGCCATGACCTCCGCGGTGCGTTCCGGGTCGCCCGCGTAGCCCGTCATGACGCCGACCGGACGCCCGGAGAGGTCGAGGGCGATCTCGCCCTCGGCGGCCGGTTCGCCCGTGCCGGGGTCGAGGAGGACGACGGAGAAGCCGGGGCTGGGGCGGCCCATGGAGCCGACCTTCAGCGGCCGGCCGGGCGGGTTGGCGATCTGCACGGTCGTCTCGGTCTGCCCGAAGCCGTCGCGGATCGTCACGCCCCAGGCCCGCCGTACGGTCTCGATGACCTCGGGGTTGAGGGGCTCGCCCGCGGCCACGGCCTCGCGGGGCGGGGTGCGCAGCCCGCTCAGGTCGGCCTGGATGAGCATCCGCCACACGGTCGGCGGGGCGCAGAAGCTCGTCACGCCCGCCCGGTCCATCTCGGCCATGAGGCGGGCGGGGTCGAAGCGGGTGTAGTTGTGCACGAAGACGGTGGCTTCGGCGTTCCAGGGGGCGAAGAGGCTGGACCAGGCGTGCTTGGCCCAGCCGGGCGAGGAGATGTTGAGGTGGACGTCGCCGGGCCGGAGCCCGATCCAGTACATGGTCGTCAGATGGCCCACGGGGTAGGAGATGTGGGTGTGTTCGACGAGCTTGGGGCGGGCTGTGGTGCCGGAGGTGAAGTAGAGCAGGAGGGGGTCGTCGGCGCGGGTGGAGCCGTCGGGGGTGAAGGTGTCGTCGGCGTGGGCGGCGTCGGAGTAGGGGATCCAGGCGCCTGTACGGGCTCGGTCGACGTCTGTACGGGCTCGGTCGACGTTCGTACGGTTCCGGTCGTCCGTCCGATTCCGGCCGTCCGCCCCCTCCGCAGACCCCTCCGCAGACCTCTGCGCGGGCCCCTGCGCGGGCCCCTCCACAGGCCTCTTCGCGGGCCCCTCCACGGGCCCCTCCGAAGACCCTTCCGCAGGCCCTTCCCCTGTCCGCTCCCCGACCGCGATCCGGGTGTAGGACCCCGGCACGTCCGCGAACTTGGCCGTGTCCTCGGCCCGTACGAGCACGTGGGAGACCCGGCCGCGCTCGACGCGGTCGGCGAGGTCGGCGGTGCCCAGCAGCGGGGTGGCCGGGATGACCACGGCGCGCAGCTTCATCGCGGCCAGCGCGGTCTCCCACAGCTCGGCCTGGTTGCCGAGCATGACGAGGATCCGGTCGCCGGCGCGCACGCCCTGCCCGCGCAGCCAGTTGGCGACCCGGTTCGAGCGGCGGCGCAAGTCGTCGAAGGACAGCCTGACCCCGCTGCCGTCCTCCTCGGCGATCCACAGGGCGGTGCGGCCGTTGCCCTCGGCGACGGCGTCGAACCAGTCCAGCGCCCAGTTGAACTCCGCGGGGCGGGGCCAGGCGAAGCCCTCGTACGCGGCCTGCCAGTCCTCGCGGTGCGCGAGCAGGAAGTCCCGGGCGGCGCGGAACTCCGCGGCGGAGCCCGGCGCTCCGGCGGCATCCCCTGCGTTCCTCGGCTTCGATGACGTCACGTGTCCTCCAGATTGCGGGGCGCATCGCGGGCCCGCACGGTTAGCATCGTGCGACGGTGATCTGAGTCTCACCACCCCCGAACGGGGGTGGCCGCATTTCAGGGATACGGAGATTCCACCTCCGGATCCGGGACGTGGAGGCAGCGATGGGAGATCCGGACGGGACGGCCGAGGTGCGGGCGGCGCTGATGCGGATGCGCAAGGGCGCCGGACTGCCGGTCGCCTTCGGCGGACTGCTCACGGGAGCACGGCAGTTCCGAATATCGGACATGACCGGGACGACGACGCCGGTCCTGCGCGGACTGGCGATCCGCACGGGCAGCGGACTGGGCGGCAAGGCGGCCGCCCTCACCCGCCCGCTGTCCGTGACCGACTACCAGTCCTCGCACGTCATCACGCACGAGTACGACGCGGCGGTGGCGGCCGAGGGCCTGCGCTCCGTGCTCGCGGTACCCGTGGTCGTACGGGGCCGGGTGCGCGGCGTGCTCTACGGCGCCCTGCGGCGCCCGCTCACCCTCGGGGACCGCTCCCTGACCGCCGCCGTCGACGCGGCGCGCGAGCTGGAACAGGCCCTCGCCGTCCAGGACGAGGTGCAGCGGCTGCTGTCCGTGGCCCATCAGCCCACCACCGCCGACCCGGCGATGTGGGAGGAGGTCCGCGAGGCGCACGGCGAATTGCGCGCCCTGGCACAGCGTGTCACGGACCAGCGCCTGCGCCAGGAGCTGCTCGCGGCGTGCGGGCGCCTCGCGGCGGCCTCCTCCGCGGACCCGGCGGTACGGCGAGCGGGGCCCGGCGTGGACCTGTCGCCGCGCGAAGTGGACGTCCTCGCGTGCGTGGCGACGGGCGCGACGAACGCCACGGCGGCGGACCGGCTGGGCCTGCGCCCGGAAACGGTCAAGAGCTACCTCCGGTCGAGCATGCGGAAGCTGGGGGTGCACACGCGCCTGGAGGCGGTGGTCGCGGCGCGGCGGGCGGGTCTGCTGCCGTAACCGATCGCACCCTCGTCCCTCGTCGCCGACCGCTCCCCGGACCGTCAAGGAAGCGTCAAAGGAGTGGCACCGAGGGTCAACAGCCTGTCAAGGAGGAGCTCGGCGGGGTTCGGTACGGGCATAGCGTGAACGGCGGCGCCGCGGCGCCGTCAACGACGCTCCCATCCGACACCTCCCGAGCTTCCGAGGACCGTCATGCACCTGAGCCGTACCCCCGCCGAAGCCGCCGCAGTCGCCGCCGCCTCCGGCACGGCCGCCGAGAGCCCGCAGTCCGGCGACGGGGAACCCTCCGAACCCTCCCATCCCGCCGGCCGCGCCCCCGAGCAGCCGCTGTACGTACCCGTGCGGCGCTGCGCGTGCGGCTTCGCCCTGCGGGTCTTCCGCTCCCCCCTCGGCACGAGGACCGCCGTCGCCTTCACCACCGAGCGACGGCTTTCGGCCGTTCTGGGCCCCGACCAGCCCTCGGTCCGCCTGGCCCTCCCGGCCGTACGCGCCCTGGCGACACCGCTCGGCGTCGCCACGATCTCGATCGACCCCCAGCTGACGGCTCCACCAGTACGAGCGAACCCGGCGGGGCCGCCGCTGACGGCGCTTTCGGGCTGAACTGGGTGATCTAGGTGATCTAGGCGGTCTGGGTGATCTGAGTGACTTGGGTGGCTGGGGTGGTCCGGGGTCGCCTGGGTGACTCGGGTGGCCGGGGTGGTCCGGGGTCGCCTGGGTGGCCCGGGGTGGACCCGGTGGCCTGGATGGTCCGGGTGACACGGGTGGCCCCGGTGGCCTGGATGGCTCGGGGTGACCCAGCTGACCGGCCTGACCCGGTTGCCGTCCGGGCGGGCGGGTGCCGTCGCGGCGACGGTTGCCGCCCGGGCGGACGGGTACCGTCGCGGCGGGGGTGCCCGCCACCGCGGCTCTGCGCCGCGAGGGCTTCTCGCCGTCGCGACGGGGGGGTATCCGGCAGGGCGGCGGCCGGACTGCGCAGCAGGGGTTACTCGCCGTCGGGACGGGAGTGTGTCCGGCACCGCCGGTCGACGCCGCCGGTGGGCCCACGGGCGCAGCCGGGTATGCCCGGCACGAGCGGCCTGCACCGCCGGGGCCCACGTCGCAGCCGGGGTGCGCCCGGCACCGCCGGACTCCGCAGCGGGGGTTCCTCACCATCGCGGCGGAGGACCGCTGCCTCGCGGCAAGAACCTCGGCAGTCCCGGCGAAGGGCGCTTCCCCGGCGACCGACTTGTCCACCCGGTCGCCCGGTCACCCACTCCCACTCCCACTCCCACTCCCACTCCCACTCCCACTCACCCGACCACCCACTCACCCGGTTACCCGCCCCTACCCCGCGGCCTCGCCCAGCGGCAGCCCCACCACTTGGTCCCCCGGCCCACTGGCCGCAGGCCAGAGAAACCCCGCCGCAACGGCGACCAACCACAACGGCGCAGCCCGGCGGTGCCGGACACACCCCGACCTCGCCGGCACCAGGCAAGCCCGCCGCTCTCCCACTCCCTTGCCACAGGCAAGAAAACCACCGCAGCAACAAGCAACCCCCCGCGGCGCGGCCCGCCGGTGCCCGACCCGGCCCGACCGCGTCGGCACCGCAGGGAGCCCCACCCCGCACCGCGGTCTCACCCCACACCTCCGTGCCACGCCGCACCGCATTCCCTCCGAAGGAGACCTCATGGCCATGCCGACCGCCCCCGTATCCCCGCCGCCCCCGTCGAGCACACCCGCCGCACCGGTGTGGCCCGCTTCCGCGCAGGAGGTGCCGGGCGGCGGCGGGCTCGCCGTGGGCGGGGTGCCGCTGGGCGAGATCGCCGACCGGTTCGGTACGCCCGTCTACGTCATGGACGAGGACGAGGTCCGGGCCCGCGCCCGCGCCTGGCGCACGGCGCTCCCCGGTGCCGACGTCGCCTACGCCGGCAAGGCGTTCCTCTCCCGCGCGATGATCCGCTGGATCGAGGCGGAGGGGCTGAGCCTGGACGTCTGCTCCGCCGGTGAGCTCGAACTGGCCGCGCACAGCGGCTTCCCCGCCGAGCGGATCGTGCTGCACGGCAACGCCAAGAGCCCCGACGACGTGCGGGCCGCCCTGCGCCTGGGCGTGGGCCGGATCGTCATCGACGGCACGGGCGAGATCGCCCGGCTCGCGGCCCTCGTGCCGCCGGGCGCCCGCCAGCGGGTGCTGCTGCGGGTCGTGCCGGGCGTGTCCGCGGGGGCGCACGCGGCCGTGCGGACGGGTGTGGAGGGCCAGAAGTTCGGCGTGCCGGTCGCCGGCGGCGAGGCCGAGGAGGCGGTGGAGCGGCTCCTCGGCCAGCCGCGGCTGGAGCTGGCGGGCCTGCACTGCCACCTCGGCTCGCAGATCGCGGGCCTGGGCCCGTACGTGACCGCGGTGCGCCGGCTCGTCCCGCTGCTGGCCCGCGTCCGCGACCGGCACGGGGTGACCTTCCCCGAGCTGGACCTCGGCGGCGGCTTCGCCATCGCCTACCGCGAGGGCGACCCGGCCGTGGACCCGCGCACGTACGCCGAGCGGATCGGATCCGAACTGGACCTGCAGTGCGCCCGGTTCGGGCTCCCGCGGCCGCGGCTGACCGTGGAGCCCGGGCGGTGGATAGCGGGCCCGGCGGGCGTCGCGCTCTATCGGGTGCTGTCGGTGAAGACCACGGCCGCCCGGACGTTCGTGGCCGTCGACGGCGGCATGAGCGACAACCCGCGCCCGGCGCTGTACGGGGTCCGCTACACGGTCCGGCTGGCCGGGCGCACATCGGTGGCGCCCGGCCGCACGGTGACGGTGGTGGGGCGGCACTGCGAGGCGGGTGACGTGCTCGCCGAGGACGTGGAGCTCCCCGGCGACCTGCGCCCGGGCGACGTGCTGGCGGTGCCCGCGTCCGGCGCGTACCACCTGTCGATGGCCTCGGCGTACAACCTCGTCGGCCGGCCGCCGGTGGCCGCGGTGTCCGGGGGCCGCGCCCGGCTGCTCGTACGCCGCGAGACGCTGGACGACCTGCGCAGCCGGGACGTGGGCGAGTAGGGAGGCAGGAAGGGGCCGGAAGCCGAAGGGGTCCGAAGAGGTCCGGGTCTGTCAGGCGACCGGCAGGACGCGCAGATCGTGGGCGGTGCCGGGCGCGGCCATGGCCAGGACGCGGGCGGCCTCCTCCTCCAGCCCGGCCCGGTCCGCCGGACGGATCTCCTCGAAGGGCTCGACCACGAGCGTCGTGGTCTCCGGGACGGCCCGGTCGAGGCGCCACACGGCGCGGATGAACCCGTCGAGGACGACCGTGGGCGCGGCCCGGTTGACGCGCCAGATGCGGCGCAGGTGCGCGGGGTCGACGATGCGGGCGCGGTCGGCGTGCGAGAGGGAGATGTTGTCGAACTCGGGCAGGAAGCGCACCGGGGCCGGCGTGCCGGGGTCGGGCAGCGGGGCGTCGGGCAGGTCGAGGAGTTCGGTGCCGTTCTCGTCGCGGAAGGTGCGCAGGCCGGGCCGGAGCCCGTCGACGACGCTGCGCAGCCCCGTCAGGCCGCACCACTTCTGCACGTCCTTGACGGAGGGGGGGCCGAAGGCGGCGAGGTAGCGCAGGAGGGTGGCGCCGAGGTCGGGCGCGGGGGCGGAGGCGGGGCGGTCGCCGAGCCAGTGGTCGGCGGTGGTGTGGGCGGCGGGCCCGCTGCGGCCCCATAGCCCGCGCGGGGGCACCTGGACGAGCGGCAGCAGCGTCCGGGCCGCCATCGCCAGGTCCTGAGGGGCGTGATCCGGCCACACCTCGGCGAGCGCCAGGCCGAGGTGGTGGAAGGTGTACGGGCGCTCGGCGACGAGCCGGGCGGCGAGCGCGGCCACGGCCGCGAGGTCGACGTCGCCGAGGCGCTTGCCGTGGTTGCCCTGGAACGAGCGCTCCTGCACGACCTGGAAGAGGCTGCGCAGGGCCCGGCAGTCGCGGGCGCTGACCAGGTGGATCGTCGAGCGCATCACCGGGATGCGGACGGCCGCGCGGGAGTCGAGCAGGCCGGAGAGCTCCTCGGGGTCGAAGCCGTCGAGGCGGGCGGCGAGCGCGTAGTACGGGTCCTGGGGCGACTGCGCCTGGAGGCCGACCAGGTGTTCCACGGCGTCGAGGACCGGCAGCGCGGTGCGGCGCAGTAGCAGCTGGCGCTCAAGGAGAGCACGATTGAGGGCTCGGACGGTCAGAATCGGGGACCCGCTGGTTGCCATGTGATCAAGCTAGGCCGAGTTGCGGACAGATCCGGTCCTGAACCGCACCGCGCGACCGAATTCAGCATGTATATCCTGTGCCTGGTTCCGTGAACAGCGAGAGGGAGTGCACCCGTGTCCGAAAACCCTCCGCACGGCAGGCGCCCCACGCCCCGGAAGCACTCCCGGCTCCGCCCGGCGAACGGCCGCACGACCGGCCGCACGGACGGCACCGCCACCCCGCCCCCACCCCCGGCGGCCCCGCCCGCGGGCGGCGCGGGCAGCATCGTGCACGCCGCGGTCTACCGCGACGGCCGCCGCATCGCGACGCCGGACTCGCTGGCGGACACCTACCGCCGGCTGCACGAGCAGCCCGACAGCATGGCCTGGATCGGCCTGCAGCGCCCCACCGAGGCGGAACTCCTCTCCCTCGCCGAGGAGTTCGGTCTCCACGAGCTCGCCGTCGAGGACGCCCTGGAGGCCCACCAGCGCCCCAAGCTGGAGCGCTACGGCGAAACCCTCTTCGTCGTCCTGCGCGCCGCGCGCTACCTGGACGCCCCCGAGGAGGTCGACTTCGGCGAACTGCACGTCTTCGTCGGCCCCGACTTCGTGATCACCGTCCGGCACGGCGCGGCCCCGGACCTCTCGGCCGTCCGCCACCGCATGGAGGCCACCCCGGAGCTGCTGGCCCTGGGCCCGGAGGCGGTGCTGTACGCGATCCTCGACGCCGTCGTCGACGGCTACGCCCCCGTCGTGGCGGGCGTGCAGAACGACATCGACGAGATCGAGACCGAGGTCTTCAGCGGCGACCCCGCCGTCTCCCGCCGCATCTACGAACTCGCCCGGGAAATGGTCGAGTTCCAGCGCGCCACCCGCCCCTTGGTCGGCATGCTCCACGGCCTCATGGCAGGCTTCGCCAAATACGGCACCGACGACGAACTCCAGCGCTACCTCCGCGACGTCGCCGACCACGTCACCCACACCAGCGAACGCGTCGACGGCTTCCGCTCGGCCCTGGCGGACATCCTCGCGGTCAACGCAACACTCGTCACCCAACAACAGAACGCCGAAATGCGCGCACTGGCAGAAGCCGGCTTCGAACAGAACGAGGAGATCAAGAAGATCTCGTCATGGGCGGCGATCCTGTTCGCACCCACGCTGGTGGGAACGATCTACGGCATGAACTTCGACCAGATGCCGGAGCTCCACTGGACGTTCGGCTACCCGTTCGCGATCCTGCTGATGGCAGCGGTGTGCACGAGCCTGTACTTCATCTTCAAGCGACGGGACTGGCTGTAGCGGCGAATCACTGATCGAATTCGCCACAGCAAACATTGTCGAGTGACCGATTCAGGGCCCTGGGGAGAATCTGGGGAGAACCCGTGGCACCGGGGAGCGAGCCACGCCCCTTAGCGTTTCCGGCTCCCGCTCGCCCCTGGGCAGCGCGAATACAAGAGACCGTTGAGGGGCCCTCCGTGCCCGTGCAGCAAAGCGAACCGAACAGCGAACCCGGCGAGGCCCTGTGGGGGTGACGACTCGCTCGGGAGCAGCCGGAACAGTCCATCCCGCACCCCCAGGCAGCTCGGGCAAGCCGACTTAGCTCACCAGTCCACTGATGGCGTTGGCGAGCGCTTCGCCTCCTTGCTGCACAACGGTGCCCGCCACAAGCGCAGGCAACGCCTGCGCGATTCCACGCAGTGTTCCGACCTGTGGCGCATCGGGGGTCATCAGCGAGGCGTCAACGGTGTCCGCCATCGCACGCAGCACCATCGCGTTCTGCAGGTCCGCCGCGTTGTGGTCGACGTCCGAACGGAAGGCGGTAAGGAGACCGCGCACAGCATCGATGTCAACCATGCCCTGCAACGAGGCTGACTGATGGATGTTGGCGATGTTCTGTCCCACCACATTCTGCAACGGTGCGTTGTTGTTACCGCCGATGCTGATGCCCGAGCCATGGCCAGGGTCCGGATCGGGGCGACGCCGTCTCACAACCATTACTTGTCTCCCTGATTCTTGTTGTCCTGGCCAACACCACTGATCCCGCTGCCGGCGACGTTCTGGATGGGAGCGTTGTTGTCCCCGTATACGAGGATGTTGTTGGTCACGGCGGCAACTTGCCGTTCGTACGCAGTCAGGTCGATTCCCTGCTCATCCAGATACTCGGCCACAGTCCGGAATACGCAAGACTGCATCAGAACGACGTGCCGCTTGGCATCGTCGCCCTGGTGCATGTCGGTGACTTCCTCGGTGGAGTACCGGTCACGCAGGCTCACCGGGGCTTCTTCCTCCACGCGGCCCTCGGCTTTCTCACCGAGGCGGGCGACCAGTCGCCACACGGCCAAAGGGCCCATGAGTGTGTCCAGGAGTGACTGCGCAGCAAGCCACCTGAGTAGACGCGCCCCGCGCGTCCGGGCCGGTAGGTCGGCTACCCGCAGCTCGTTGTAGAGCGGCGTGATCACATGCGGGCGAATGGTCAGGCGGAGTTCTCCGGCCTCCAGCGCGGCATGCACGAAGACGCTCACCACGATCTGTCCGTCCCAGCTGATGCACTGAGCTCGCAGATACAGCCGGTCCGGCACGCCTGAAGGGGACCTACGCCCCAGACCGATCAGGTCAGACAGCTCCACGTTCGTCTCGCGGGTGCGCTGCAGCCATCGGGCCGCCGGAAGGCCGAGTATGCGCTCCATCGAGAACCCGGGGAGTGGATCCGTGATTTCCCGAGCGCCACGGCCCAGTTCCTTGAGGGCGATGCCCACGCACCGGAGGAGTTCCGCCTCCCCGAACGGCCTGACCGACTCCTCGGCGTCCTTGGGCTGCAGGGGGATGCTGATGCGAGCAGGTCCCCAGACATCGCGTCCGGCACCGACGAACCGCTCCAAGGCGTCGTAAGGCAGCGCCAGCTGCGACTGGGCCTTGCCGATCTCCGTCATCCTGTGTCTGGCCTTCGCGGCGGCCCACGGCAAGCCATCGGACGACACACCCTCCCGAGCCAGGGCGCCCAGCGCGGCCCGTGCCACAAGCCGGTCAGCTGCGTACACCAGTGCGACGACAACCGCCAGCCCGAAGGGGAGTAAGGCCAGTTCGAATCGCAGTTCGAGCGCGTCGCCACCAGCGGGTTCGTACGGTATGAGTGCGAGCAACCATGGGATGAGAAGCACGACATACGCCACGCGCCGCGAAGGCGCCCACCTCGTCCGGCCGACCTTGCGGATCGCGCGGAAGGCAGCCCACCGTAGGAATAGAGCGACGATGACGGCCGCTGCCCAGATCGCGAAAGCACACGGCGCCGCATAGGCGACCAGCCCACAGAGGATCAGGATGCAAGCGCGCCGTGCCCACCGGCGGCGCCGCGCACGAAGGCTGTGCGCCGTCACCGGAACAAGATCGAAGCCGTACGACGGCACAGGCAGCGGCGGACCGTGCAACACATGGTCGACAACCCACTGCGCAGTCGGCTCACCCAGGGTCGGACAGTCATCGCTGCCCTCCAGATAGATTGGCCGCCTGGTACTACGCCGAGGTTTCTTGGCCTTCCCCCTCTTGCCCCGGATCTTGCGCCACCACGCCTTCACCATCTTCACCCGGTCGGGTCGCGCGTAGACCGCCTGACACAGCAGCCTCGTCACTTCGGACGATGCAGGGTCCACCTCCACAGGACGGCTGGCCCCATGAGCAGCATGGTTCGCGTGAATCGGGACCGCAGGCCACTCGGCCTCCTCCGAACGCCCCTTCCCCCGAGCATGGACGCCCCACCCAACTGCCATCCCGCTCCCCCGTTCGCCGACAAGCGGGCATCTTCACTGCGGACAGCAAGAACCGCCAGACCGCAAACACGATAATTTGCGCAAATGCGCTGGTTGGCTCGGGAATGGCCGAAACCGCCTCCGGCTTACCTGGCATGAAGGTCGGCCCTTGGCGTCACGGGAGTCCTCAGGGCTGAATCTCTCGGCATGCTCCAGTACCTCAAGGCACGGCATCCTTGCGACGCAAGACCCGAGGTGCTTGCACATCCCGGAGGTGACGCAGCGTAGAGCGCGGAGATGAGGCCGTCGGCGTGGTCCATACGCTCGTCCACCCTCGACGCAGTCCCGCTCCGGGCCTGAGTGCAGCAATCTCCAGCTGCGTGTCAGCCGCCTGTGCGACCGGCCCGGGCTGCAAGGGGGCAAACTGAAGCACATGTTCTTCGGGGATGTCGTAGTCGACCCATCGTGGACCTTCGAGCTGACGGAGGCCCTCCGCGACCGTTGGTACGAAAAGGAAGAAGTGGACCTGACGTTCCCGGCGACGCTGGACCAGCTCCGGTCTTGGCTTGACGACTCGCGCGACTTCGAAAGGCGGCACCGGTTCTACTGGCAGGCCGCCATGAACGACTTCGACGACGGCGTCAACCGTCTGGGACCGGAGTACAGACAGGGGCTGACCGTCCAGGTGGACACTTTCCGTTCCGCAATGGAGGGCCTGCCTGCGGCGGGGGCCGAAGAGCAAGTGGCACAGGCGAGTCAGCTGCTGCTCTCCCTCGCCCGGGAAGCCTGCTCAGACGGCCAGTTGATCTGCGCTTGGCGGGACGTCGTGTCCGCTGTCAGAGACGGCCAGGACTACGAGGTCATCCGCATGCGTACTGGCTTGCTCCGCGCCCTCCTGAAGCGTTCTCAGCGAGGTTCCGCAGAAGTGATGCGCTCCATCACCGGGGTCCTACTCGACCGGCAGATAGACGTGCGGGTGGCTCAGCTCAGTCTGGGGGACGTCGCGGACCTGAGCACGCTGTCGCGTCAGGATGCCGAGGCATCAGCCGGCCTGTCCGAAGAGGCCCGGCTCGACCTCTCTGTGCGACTGCTGACAGTTCCTCCACGTCGGGCCCATCACGTGGTGTGGCACGCCTTCGCGAAGGCGCGGATCGCGGGCATGGTGCAGACGTTCGGATCCATCACCCTGTACGACCGGGACTGGTTTCATGGCAACGCGACCGAGGATGGCCCTCACCGAGACCAACTGCCGCACGAGGTGACCGAAGCCGAATCCTTCTTCCCCACGGACTGGCTTCCGGAGGGACCGCACGTAGTCCTCGTACGCGTCGATCTCGGCGTAGTAGCAGCGGCAGACGCTCCAGCCGTCTCGCGTCTACAGGCACGGTCCATGGTCCTAGCCGCGACATTCCCGGAGGACTTCCGCGGCTGGGAGATGTACGTGGGGTACATCCATGCTGTCGACGGCATCTGCACTTCCAACGAGGCATTCCGCCTGGCCGAGGAAGACTTCGCGACACCGCACCTCCAAATGGATGCCACGGCAGAGCGCTTGAATCGTATGGCCCCTCGTGTTGCTCCGCATCTCCCTGGAGCAAACTCGGACCTGTCCGATGTCATCGACGCGGTCGGCTGGTGGAAAGCCTCCAGCGCACAACCTTCCCTGCCGGCGGTCGTCCTGGACGTGAGGATCCTCGAACTGCTCGCCAGCAGGGTCTCGGGCCAGGAGTGGTACGTCTACCTGGACAACTTCCACAAGAACGCCTGGATCCAGCATCAAATCGCCCACGCACTGATGCGTGTGGCCTGGCACGCCCGCGATGACCTGAGGCACTTCACGCCGGACGTCGGCCAAGCCGCCGAGGCGCTGCGCAGGGAAATGGTGCAGTACGAGGGTATGGGTTTCCACACCGACATACACAAGGTTATCTCCAGGTTGCCAGACCTTGTGCTGGTCTACCCCACACACAGCAAGCAGCGGCGGCGTGCGGAGAGCCTGGCGAGGCGAGTAGCGGGAGGTGAAGGCATGCACGCCTGGTACGAGGAGTTCAATGACCGCTGGTCACGTGCCCTCAATCGTTTGAGATCTGTGCGTAATTCACTCGCGCATGGCGGCCCCGTCACACCAGGGGCAGCTGCGTCGGTCGCACCGCTCGCCCATTTCCTGGCGGGCACCGGCCTCATGGACAGCCTCAGTGCGCTGCTCGAAGGCGAGTCCCAGGCAACAGCGCATGCCAAGAGACGAGACAACGCCGACACCTGGGCCGCGCGATGGCTCTCAGGCATTCCCGCGAGCGAGACGTTCGATGCCTGGCCTGCTGCATGAGCTGCGAGCCGCGCACTGGTGTACGCAAAAGATCCACACCCCCTCAACGGCAAAAGTAGGCTGCACATCATGCCGAGATTTGCCGAGTTCAACGCTTCGAGCCTCCGCCGCACCAGCTCTGTGGAAGCCGGGTTCCCCTGGCGCGGACAGACCGTGACCCTGATCCGGATCGATGCCCAGGGGGTCGTCTCCCAAGCGACCCGCATCACTGACAAGCGGGCCCTGCTGGCGCAGGCGGGACCGAAAGATCTCGTACTCGCTGCATGGCCCGGGGAGTGGCGTCAAGACGTGTTCTTCGTGGACGACCTGAAGGCCGCACGCGAGGGAATAGGCTGAGCCGACCCTGGCTGGGGAGAGCCTGAGGCCCCGGCGGCGGTGCCCCTGCCCCGGGCCCCGGGTCAGCCGAGCTGGCGGTGGACCAGTTCGTGGAAGAGGCCTGTTGTGTCGGTCAGGAGGGTGGTGGGTGGGCCCTGTTGGGTTATGCGGCCTTCCGACATGACGATGACGCGGTCGGCGTCCATGACCGTGGACAGGCGGTGGGCGATCACTATGCGCGTGGCCCGTAGGGCGCGGGTGGATTCGGTGATCACGCGCTGGGCCTCGTTGTCCAGTGCGCTCGTGGCCTCGTCCAGGAAGAGGACGCGGGGCTTGCGGATGAGGGCCTGGGCGATCATGAGGCGTTGGCGCTGGCCGCCGGAGACGGTGCCGCCGCCGTCGGAGAGCATGGTGTGCATGCCCATGGGCATCGCCTTGATGTCCTCGGCGAGGCCCGCCATCGCGGCGGCCTCCCACGCCTCTTCCAGGGTGAAGTCGCCGGCGCCGCGGATGCAGTCGAGGATCGAGCCGGAGAACGGCTGGGCGTGCTGGAGGACGACGCCGCACTGGCGGCGGACAGCCGGCCGGTCGAGGGCGGCGAGGTCCTGGCCGTCGTAGAGGACGCTGCCGGAGGCGGGCTTGTCGAAGCCGATGAGCAGGCGCAGGAGGGTCGACTTGCCGCAGCCGCTGGCGCCGACGACGGCGACGAACTCGCCCGGGCGCACGTCGAAGGTCACGTCGTCGAGGACGAGCGGGCCGTCCGCGCTGTAGCGGTAGGACAGGCTCTTGGCCGCTATGGCGCCGCTCAGTTCGCCCGGTTGGACGCTCGAGCCGCGGACCTCGACCTCGGCCCGGAGGATCGGCCTGACCTGTTCGAACATCGGCTGGACGGCGGCGGCCGACAGGAGGGCGCCAGTCAGCTGGGTCACGGAGGACAGCAGCATCGTCACGGCGGTGCTGAAGGTGAGGAAGTCCCCCGCGGACATGCTGTCCCGGGCCGGGCCCGCCAGGAGCATGAACATCACGAGCGTGCACAGGGGCAGGCAGACCGCGTTGAGCACCGTCACGACGTTCTTGAGCCGGCCGATGCGCTGCTGCAGCTCGCGCGTGCGGGCGAACTCCCGCGCCCAGGCGGCGTAGGCGAAGCTCTCGGCCGCGGCCACGCGCAGCTTCGGCAGTCCGCGCAGGGTCTGGAACGCCTGGTTGTTGAGCTTGTTGCTCAGCTTGATCAGTTGCCGCTGCCAGCGCAGCTGCCACAGCCCCAGGCCCAGGAAGACCGCCGCGATGACGGTCAGCATGGCGACGGCGGCCAGCGCCAGCGGCACGCTGTAGACGAGCAGCAGGACGAGGTTCATTGTGCCGACGGTGGCCGCCTGCAGGACGACCGGGCCGATGCCGGACAGCGTCCTGCGGACGGCGCTGATGCCCATGGCGGCACCGGCCAGTTCGCCGGTGGAGCGGCCGGTGAAGAACGTCGTCGGCAGCCGCAGCAGCCGGTCCCAGACGGCCGGCTGCAGGGTGGCCTCGATACGGCCCTCCATCCGCAGGACGGAGACGTTCTGGAGCAGCATGAAGACCGCCGAGACGATGCTCGTGACGACGAGCCCCAGGGCGGTCTGCACGATGAGGCCGGTCTCGGCGGCGGGTACGTACGTGCCGAGCACCCGTCCCGTGGCGACGGGCACGAGTGCGCCCAGGCAGACGGCGACCAGGCCGCCCAGCAGGACGCCGCGCAGGTCCCTGCCGGTGCCGCGCACGCTGAAACGCACCAGCCCCAGCGGCCCCAACGGCACGTCCGGCAGCGGGCGGTAGAACATGACGGCCCGCGGCTCGAAGGAGGACTCGGCGTCCTTCCCCACGCGCTCCCGCGTGCCGGTCGCCGGGTCGACCGCCTCGTAGCGGCCGCGCCGCCACAGCAGGGCGACCGGTGCCCCGTCCCCCGCGCGCCGGGCCACCAGGGGCCCGCCGTCCTCCTGCCACCATCGGCCGCTCAGCCTGACGGTACGGGTGCGGATCCGTGAGGCGAGCGCGATGCGCTCGACGGGGTCCGTCCGGCCCGGCGAGGCCGCGCCGGGCTCGGACAGGGCGATGCCCGCCGCCCCGGCCACCAGCCGGCACACCTCGAACGTCGCACTGTCGTCGCCGCCGGTCCCGCCGCGCCGGGACCTCTCGCCGGAGCGGCCGATGGAAGCGATCAGCGTCCGGTCCGCCTGGGTGCGGGCGGCCTCGCCCGCCTCGATGCCGGCGGCCGTACGGTCCTCGTGGGCGCGCTCCAGCTGCTCGATCCAGCGGTCGAGGGCGTGCAGCAGGCGGTACTGCTGGTCGATCATGCCCTGCCACATCGCCGCGTCGACGAGGAGGCTCCCCGCGGCGTACCCCTCGTACGCGGCGCCGTACTGCACACTGCCCGGGGCGATCTGCATCCACAGCACGTCGTCGTCGGCCCCGCTGCGGGCGGCGCCGGTCCTGTTGTTCTCCAGCGGCGCCTGATACAGCACGTGCAGGCCGCGGCCGACGCCGAGGGCAAAGGCGTCCTCCAAGGGGCTCAGCGTCCCTTCAGGAGCGCCGTACGAGCCATACGAGCCGTATCCCTGGTCGCCGTACGAGCCGTACGCGCCGTACGCGCCATACCCCTGATCGCCGTACGAGCCATGCGAGCCGTTCGTGCCGTATCCCTGGTCGCCATACGCGCCATACGCGCCATACGCGTACAGCTCCCCCAGCTCGATGCGGCGCAGCCGGCAGCCCTGCCGCGGGCGGCCGGTCAGCGTGTGCGCCGGGCCCTCCGCCGGGCCCAGCAGCAGCGTGCCCGGCTCCAGCCGGCCCAGGAAGTGCCAGTGGCCCGCCTGCGCGACGTCGACGGCGAACAGGTCCAGCTCGCCGTCCTCGACGAGCCACAGCACGTGCGGGCCCTCCAGCGACAGGCTGCGCAGGCCGGTGCAGTCGACGGGCGTCCCGAGCCCGCCCATGGCGGCCAGCACGGGATCGGCGGCGACCGGGACGTGGGCGTGGTGCGGAGTCGTCACCTCAGTGCTCCTTGACCAGTTCCGCGTACGTGCCCTGCGCGGCCACCAGGTACTCGTGCCGCCCGCGTTCCACGACCGTGCCCCGGTCGAGGACGACGATCTCGTCGCTGTCGCGCACGGTGCTCAGCCGGTGGGCGATGACGACGCAGGCGCAGCCGCGGCGCCGCAGGTTGTCCATGACGGTCTGCTCGGTGACCGCGTCCAGGGCGCTGGTCACCTCGTCCAGGACCATGACGCTGGGGCGGCGCACCAGCGCCCGGGCGATCTCCAGGCGCTGGCGCTGGCCGCCGGAGAAGTTACGGCCGTCCTGCTCGACGCGGCTGTGGATGCCGCCGGGGCGGCGCGCGACGACGTCGTACACGGCGGCGTCCTCCAGGGCTGCGACGACGGCCTCGTCCGTGATCGACGGGTCCCACAGGGCGACGTTGTCGCGCACGGTGCCCTCGAAGAGGAAGACGTCCTGGTCGACGAAGGAGACGGAGGCGGCCAGCGCGCCGCGCGGGATGTCCTCCAGCCGCATTCCGTCGATGCGGATGGCGCCTTCCCAGGGGGCGTAGAGGCCGGATATGAGCCGGGAGACGGTGGACTTGCCGCTGCCGGAGCCGCCGACGAGCGCGATCTGCTGCCCGGGGCCGACCGAGAGCGAGAAGTCCTTGAGCAGCGGGGCGTCGAGGGGGCTGTAGCCGAAGGTGACGTTCTCCAGCTCCACGTGGCCCTTGAGGCGGCGGGTGCCGGCGGGGGCCTCGCGCCGCGAGTAGACCGGGTCGGCGGGGAAGTTCTCGACGTCCTTGAGGCGGGCGACGTCGGCCGCGAAGTCCTGGATCCGCCCGGCGACGCCGTTGAGCCGGGTGATCGGCGCGGTGAAGCCGGTGACCAGGGCCTGGAAGGCGACGAGCAGGCCGACGGAGAGGTGGCCCTCCACCGCGCGCACGCCGCCGATCATCAGGATCAGGGCGCTGTTGAGCGCGGCCAGCGCGGGCGCGACGACCGCCAGCCACGCGCTGGGCACGCCGAGCCGCTGCTGCACGTCGAGCGTGACCGCGTGCTGGCCGGCCCAGCGGCGGAAGAAGCCGTTCTCGCCGCCGGTGGCCTTCATCGTCTCGATGAGGGTCAGGCCGCTGTAGGAGGTGTTGGTGAGCCGGGCGCTCTCGGCGCGCAGCTTCTGCGTCCCGGTGGCCCGTACGCGGACCACGATGCGCATGGCGACGACGTTGAGCAGCGCCATCAGCACGCCGACGACGGTGAGCTGCGGGTCGTACGTCCACAGCAGCACGGCGTAGAGCAGGACGACGACCGCGTCCACGCCGGCCGCGGCGAGGTCGCGCGCCAGGGTCTCGGCGACCGCGTCGTTGGACTGCAGGCGCTGGACGAGGTCGGCGGGGTTGCGCTGGGAGTAGAAGGTGACGGGGAGGCGTAGCAGGTGCCGCAGGAAGCGGGCGCTGCCCAGGGTGGAGGAGATGATGCGCCCGCGCAGCAGGTTGGCCTGCTGCAGCGCGGTGAGCGTCGCGGTGAGCACCAGGGCGCCCGCCATGGACGCGAAGAGCACGCCCAGCAGCGACGTCCGGCCGCCGATCAGGAACGTGTCGATGTACGTGCGGCTGAGCGCGGGCACCGCCGCGCCGACGACCACCAGCAGGAGGCTGGAGATCACGGCGGCGAGCAGGGTGCCGGAGGTGCCGCGCAGGCGGGCGGGCAGGGCGCCTGTGACGCCCGGTCTGCGGCCGGTGCGGCGGAAGTCGTCGCCGGGTTCGAAGGTGAGGACGACGCCGGTGAAGGAGTCGTCGAACTCGTCCATGGGGACGAACCGCCGGCCTTTTGCGGGGTCGTTGACGTACACGCCCCGGCGGCCGAAGCGGCGGCCCGTGCCGTCGTGGACGACGTAGTGGTTGAACTCCCAGAAGAGGACGGCGGGCGGGCGCACCCCGGCGAGCGCGCCGACGTCCATCTGCATGCCCTTGGCCTTCAGCCCGTGGCTGCGGGCGGCCTTGAGGAGGTTGCTCGCTCGGGAGCCGTCGCGCGAGACGCCGCACGCGATGCGCAGCTCCTCCAGGGGGACGAAGCGGCCGTAGTGGCCGAGCACCATGGCCAGCGCGGCGGCACCGCACTCCACCGCCTCCATCTGCAGCACGGTGGGGGTGCGGACGGGCCGGGGCGTCCGGCCCCGGGGGGCGGGTGCGGGCGCGCGGCGGCGGCGCGGGGCGGTCACGGCAGCAGCCAGTCGACGGGCCGCTGGTCGGCGAGGTGGACGGCGGCGGTGACCGGCGTCGTGGAGTCGACGGCGTACGGGGGGCCGTCCGCCGAGGACCAGCGGTAGCCGGACCGGGCGGCGGGCGAGCGCTCCAGCCGCACGAGCACGGCGACGGGGTTGCCCTGCCGGGTGAACTGTGCGGCGAGCCGGCCGTCACCGAGGAAGCCGCCGATCTGCGCCGGGGTCTGGGGTGCGCGGCCTACGGCCTGGACGCGGCCGCGCAGCACGCCGAACTTCTCCCGGGGGACGGACTGGACGTTCAGGTCGACCGCGGCGCCCACGGGGATCGCGCCGCCGCTCCCGCCGGGCACGTACAGCATGGCCACCAGCGGCTCGTCCGGGTTCGTCACCTTTTCCACGATCGCGACGTCCGCGCCGGTCGTGACGACCGCGCCCGTCTTGGCGACGAGCGTCGTCACCCGTCCCCCGGCCACGACGCGCACGGTCCGCTCGCCCCGGTCCGTGCTGATCTGCAGCAGGGGGGCGCCCGGCGCCAGCAGCTGGCCCTCGCGCGCGAGGACTCCGGTGACCTGCCCCGCGTACGGGCTCTGCAGCAGATAACTGCCCTCGGCCCGGGTGAGAATGCCGGGTGCGCTCAGCCTGGACGACACCGTTCCGGTGAACGCCCAGAAAGCCGCCGCGGCAACGACGGCGACCGTGACGGCCAGCACGAGCCGGCCCTGCGGGCGCGCGAATCGTACGGGCAGATCGAGCTCTTCGGGCGATTGCAGCTTGGAAAGCGCCTGCTGGCGGAACTGCACGGACTATTCCTTCTACTGCACCGGCGACCCGGCTGCTGACGACTACGGCGCCGAAATATGCGGCGGAAATACGGGCAGCCGTGAACCCCGGAACAGGGGAGGAGTTCCGGGATTCACGGGTGGCGGTTTTCTCAGAGACCGGCGACGCCGGCGCGCACGCCGACGATGCCCTCGACCTGACCGGCCGCGCCCGGCACGGCCTGGACCGTCTGCAGCGAGGTCACGGTGCCCAGCACGTTGTGAACGTCGCCGGTCACGGCGCCGAGCAGGCCGCCGGAAATGCTCACACCGCCGGAAACGGCGTCCAGCTCGGCGTCGGCGATCTCACGGGTCTCGAGGTTGTCACGCATTATGGCGCACCCTTCGTTTGTCTGAATGTTTCTCAATTGACCGCGTCGGCCCGGCCGGAACCGGCCACCGTTCAAAGAGCCGCCGCGGTGCCGCAGATATAAGCACGCGAACGGGTGGCGCGGCCAACCGCATTGACGTCCGGAGGCCCTTTCCGAAGGCACGCTTTCGGATTCCTCCGCCGGATCATCACACGTTCTTCACAAGATCGAGTAACAGATACACGGGCCTCGTGATCCGCGCGGAACATAAATGGACACACGACCATCAAGCGCGTCGGGCATAACCGGCATTTTCCGGGCCGGTGAACAGGGGCTACCGCCGGTACCCGGAGATTGTGGAGATTTCCCGGAGCGACGTTCGGTGACGGGAACGGCACACCGGGTGCGGGCCGGGGCGCGGCGCAGGACGCGGCCGGGACACGGCCGGGACACCTTCCCCGGGGTAATCACTTACCTCGAAGTGCGTACTTGAGGACCCGGCGGACCCCGGACGAAGCTCGTGACGGACCACCCCACGGACCACCCCCACAAACCACCCCGCGAACCACCCCCCGAACGAACGGACAACAGATGCCCCACGCCCCTGCCGGCGCGCCCGTCACCGTCATCGGCCTCGGTCTCATGGGCCAGGCCCTGGCCGGCGCCTTCCTGAAAGCGGGTCACCCGACCACCGTGTGGAACCGCTCCCCCGGCAAGGCCGCCGCACTGGTCGAGCAGGGCGCGGTCCTCGCCCCCACGGCCGCCGAGGCGATCGCCGCGAGCCCCCT
This sequence comes from Streptomyces roseifaciens, assembly GCF_001445655.1. NCBI lineage: Bacteria > Bacillati > Actinomycetota > Actinomycetes > Kitasatosporales > Streptomycetaceae > Streptomyces > Streptomyces roseifaciens. The sequence continues at coordinate 411,929 of NZ_LNBE01000003.1, read as the reverse complement.
CGTCGTCGTCTGCGTCATCGACTACGCCGCCGTCCGCACGATCCTCGGCCCGGTGACCACGGCCCTCGAGGGCCGGACCCTGGTGAATCTCACCGCCGACTCCCCCGCGAACGCCCGCGAGACGGCCGCATGGGCCGCCCGGCACGGCTTCGGCTACCTGGACGGCGCGATCATGACCCCGACCGTGACCATCGGCGGCCCCGATGCCGTCGTGCTCTACAGCGGCCCGGAATCCGTCCACCGGGCCCACCGGGCCACGCTCGCCGCCCTGGGCGGCACCGGCACGTACCTCGGCGAGGACCCCGGCCGGGCCGCGGCCCACGACGTGGCCCTGCTCGACATCCTCTGGACGGCCATGAGCGGCATCGCGCACGCCTTCGCCCTCGCCAGGGCCGAGAACATCAAGGCGAAGGACCTGGAGCCGTTCGCCCAGGGCATCGTGGGCCTGCTGCCCCGCAGCCTCACCGATCACGCGGAGCGGACCGACGCGGGGAACCACGTCAGCGACGTCTTCACCCTCGCCTCGGCCGCGGCCGGCATCGAGCACATCGTCGACGTCACCGAGCACCACGGCATCGACGCCGGCATCCTCAAGGCCGCCCGTGCGACCGCCCGGCGGGCCATCGAGGCGGGCTACGGCGACGACGCCTTCTCCCGCATGACGGAGGTGCTCGGCCGCCCCGCCGCGTGACCGGCAGGCGGGGCCCGGCGAGTCACCTCCCCGTGAAGAAGTCCCGCACCCGGCGCCGGCCCCGGCGTTCCGCCGTGTAGTCGTCGTCCGCGTCGTCGTCGGGGCCCTGCAGTACGGTCCAGCTGACGGCCGAGACCGCGGGTTCCAGGGAGAGGCGGCTGACGGCCTCCTCCAGGAGGCTGTCGTCCCGGCGCTCCGTGGTGAGGTCGGCCGACACGACCACCTTGCCGGGGGCCTCCGCGTCCGCGCTGTAGACCGAGCGCAGCCGGAAGCCGGGGCGGGCGACGGCCTGGACGGCGAGGGTGCGGACGTGGGCCTCCTCGGGCTCGGTGCACACGACCTCGAAGTGGTAGTCGGTGGCCACTTCCGCGCCGCCGTGCGGCCCCCGGTCGAGGCCGCGCGCCAGCGGCCTCAGCAGGGTGTTGGCACCGACCACGCCCACGGTGCCGAGCGCGGCCACCACGTACAGCCCGGTCCCGGCGAGGGCGCCGACGGCGGCCGAACACCACAGGGTCGCCGCGGTGTTGAGGCCGCGCACGCTCAGCCCGTCGCGCATGATGACGCCCGCTCCGAGGAAGCCGATGCCGGAGACGATCTGCGCGGCGACGCGGGAGCCGTCGTAGCCGGTGGTGCTGGTGGCGGAGGCGAAGCCGTACTGCGAGAGGAGGACGAAGAGGGCGGATCCGGCCGCGACCAGCGCGTTGGTGCGCAAGCCCGCCATCCGGGCCCGCCACTGGCGCTCCAGTCCGATGATCGCACCGAAGCCCAGGCCGGCCGCGATGTTGGCCGCCATGTGCCACTCGTTGACCACAACCATGATCCACCTTCCTCGTCGGTATCTCTATCGGCCGGTCACAGCCAGGTGTTGAATCGCCGGATGTACCAGGTCTTGACCGCCTGGGTCAGGGCGCAGTACGCCAGCAGGATCGCGATCAGCCACGGGAAGTAGCCCATCGGCAGGGGCTCCATCGAGAGCGCCGGGGCCAGTGGCGAGAACGGCAGGAAGATGCCGAACGCCATCACCACGGCGGTCATCACCATCACCGGGGCCGAGGCCCGGGACCCGATGAAGGGCACCTTGCGGGTGCGGATCATGTGGACGATGAGGGTCTGGGACAGCAGGCCCTCGATGAACCACCCGGACTGGAACAGCGTCTGGCCCGCCTCGCTGTCCGCCCCGAAGACGTGCCACAGCACCAGGAAGGTGGTGATGTCGAAGACGGAGCTGATCGGGCCGATGAAGAGCATGAACCGGGCGATGCCCCTGGCGTCCCACGTGCGCGGCCTGCGCAGGTACTCCGGGTCCATGCGGTCCCAGGGCGTGGCGAACTGCGAGACGTCGTAGGCGAGGTTCTGCACCAGCAGGTGGATCGCGAGCATCGGCTGGAAGGGGATGAAGGCGCTGGCCACCAGGACCGAGAAGACGTTCCCGAAGTTCGAGCTCGCCGTCATCTTGATGTACTTGATGGTGTTGCCGAAGGTGGTGCGGCCCTGCTCGACGCCCTGTTCCAGGACCGTCAGGTCCTTCTCCAGCAGGATGATGTCGGCCGACTCCTTGGCGATGTCGACGGCCGTGTCGACGGAGATGCCGACGTCGGCGTCGCGCAGGGCGGCGGCGTCGTTGATGCCGTCGCCCAGGAAGCCCACGGTGTGGCCCTCGGCCTGCAGCGCCCGGACGATGCGGGCCTTCTGCACCGGGTTGGTCTTGGCGAAGACCGTGGTGGCGCGGACCAGGGCGCGCAGCTCCGTCTCGTCGAGGGTGTCGATGACGGCCCCGGTCACGACGGCCCCGACGTCGATGCCCACGTCGGCGCAGACGCGCGCGGCGACGAGCTCGTTGTCGCCGGTGACGACCTTGACGGCGACACCCTTCTCGGCGAGGGCCTGCAGGGCCGCGGCGGCGTCCGCCTTCGGCGGGTCGAGGAAGGCGAGTAAGCCGACGAGGGTCAGCCCGTCCTCGTCCGCGACGCCGTACGTCTCGCGGTCGCCGGGCAGCGTGCGCGTGGCGACCGCCAGCACGCGCAGCCCCTGCCGGTTGTTGTCCTCGGCGGTACGGGTGACGCGGCGGCGCAGCCCGGCGTCGAGCTCGGTGCGGCGGCCGTCCTCGGTCATGTGGGTGCACAGCGCCAGGACTTCCTCGACGGCGCCCTTGGTGATGAGGACGTGTTCGCCGACTGCGTGCTCGCCGGAGGCGGGCCCGTCCAGGTCGTTGCGGCTCAGGACCACCGACATGCGGCGGCGGGCGAAGTCGAAGGGGATCTCGTCGACCTTGGTGAAGCGGGCGTCGACGACAACCTCCTCGGCCTCGAGCACGCGGTCGATGACCGCCTGGTCCATGAGGTTGCGCAGCCCGGTCTGGAAGTGGCTGTTGAGGTAGGCGTATTCGAGGACTTCGGTGTCCTCCCGGCCGTGGACGTCGAGGTAGCGGTCGAGGACGATGCGGTCCTCGGTGAGCGTGCCGGTCTTGTCGGTGCACAGCACGTCCATGGCGCCCAGGTTCTGGATGGCGTTCAGGCGCTTGACGACGACCTTGCGGCGCGACATGGCGACGGCGCCGCGCGCGAGGTTGGTGGTGACGACCATCGGCAGCATCTCGGGCGTGAGCCCGACGGCCACGGCGACGGCGAACATGAACGCCTCGTTCCAGTCGCCCTTGGTGAAGCCGTTGACGGCGAACACCAGCGGGACCATCACGAGCATGAAGCGGATCAGCAGGAAGCCGACCTTCTTCACGCCGGCGTCGAAGCTGGTCTCGGGGCGCTCCCCGACGAGGGATCCGGCCATCGACCCGAAGTAGGTGTCCGCGCCGGTGGCGACGACCACGCCGGTGGCGGTGCCGGAGGTCACCGAGGTGCCCATCAGGCAGAGGTTGTCGGCCTCTACGGGGTCGGTGGTCGTGGACTGCCCGTAGTCGTGGGTGCGCGTGTCGGCCTTGGCGACCGGCAGCGACTCGCCGGACAGCGCGGCCTGGCCGACCATGAGGTCCTTGGCGGTGAGCAGGCGCAGGTCGGCGGGGACGAGGTCGCCCGCGGACAGGCTCACGACGTCGCCCACGACGACCCGGTCCATCGGGATCTCGACGGTGGCCGGGGCGGCGCCGTGGCCCGCGCGCCGCCGGACGGCCGTGGTCGTGGTGACGAGGGCGCGCAGGGCGGCCGCGGCGCCCGCCGAGCGGTGCTCCTGCCAGAACCGCAGCAGGCCGCTGACCAGCACCATCGCACCGATGATGGGGATCTTGGGGTCGAAGGGCTCCTCGTCGGCGACCTGCAGCCACTGCACGTACATGATCACCAGCAGGACGGCCAGGATCATGATGAAGGGGTTCCAGAAGGCCTTGGCGAGCTGCGCGTACCAGCGGGGGCCGGTGTCGTGCGCGACGACGTTGGCCCCGCAGCGCGCGAGCCGTAGCTCGGCGTCGTCCTGGCGCAGGCCGTGGGACGTGGCGCGGGTGTCCTGCAGGACCTGCGCGGCCGGCCAGCCGCTGATCCTGGCCAGCCGGTCGCCGGCGGCGCGGGTACGGGCCTCCAGCTCGGCGGCCTTCCGCTCGCGGCGGGTGCGGCCCGGCGGAGCGAGCTTGCGGGGCGTGAGGGTGGTGTCGGTCATGGCGGAACCTCTCTCCGGGCACGACGGCGCAGCGCACGAATGCATGACGGCATGGCGGCATGGCCTCATGGCGCCATGGCGGTGCGGCCGGGCCGTGGGCACGGAAAAGTCGGTGGAGATGCAGGAATACGGGTCGCTACGGCTGCCGGAAGGCAGGAAAAAGCCGCACGGGCAACCGAGGACAAGGCCCGATAAGGGCCTGATAAAGGAAGTGCGCGCAACAGCGCCCGGGGCACACGACCCCGTACGTCAACTCAGTGGATCAGAGCACTGCGCAAGCAGGAACCGCACTGAAGCGAGGACTTCCCTCGGGACTCCGACTGGTCATCCCGATCACCTCCTCGCTCGTACGAACAGTGCAGGCACCGCGCGAAATACACGCCAAATGCGGCCGGAGCGGCACCTTCAGCGTCTAGCTTGCCATATGACGTCAAGCCGTCCGCAATCAGTAGGTAATACAAGGGTCAAAACCATGGAGGAGGCCGGCCCGGTGCCCATGGCGGACGAGGGGCCGCCGCCCCTCGTCCGGCACAAGGCCGCCCGCTGGTGCGCGGGCCTGCTCCTGCTGCTGGTGAGCGGGCCGCTGCTGTGCCGCGCCTGCGACGTGGACGGCGTCACGCCGATGCCCCAACTGCTGGCGTTCCTGCCGTGGTTGCTCGCCCCGGCGGCGACGGCGCTGGTGCTCGCGGCGGGCACCCGGTGGCTCGTCGGCTGCGCGTGGGCGCTGACCGCGGTCCTCGGCACGCTGTTCTTCCTGCCCCCGTACGCGGCGGACCGGGCGCCGGCCTCCGGCCCGGTGGTGGCCCGGCTGCGCATCCTGACGGCCAATCTGGAGTTCGGCGGGGCCACCCCGGCCCTGCTGGAGGCCCTGCGGCGCGAGAAGCCGGACCTGGTCTCGGTGCAGGAGTGCGCGCCGGAGGAGTGCGCACCGGCCCTGGAGGGCGCGCAGGTGCGGGCCGCGTACCCGTACCGGGTGATCGTCGGCGGCGGCCGGGCCCAGGGGTCCGCGCTCCTGAGCAGGTTCCCGCTGCGGCCGGACGGCTCGGTGCCCGGCACGCTGGCGATGCCCCGGGCGCTGGTGCAGGTGCCGGGGGCGCAGCTGCTGTTCCAGGTGGCGCACCCGATGCCGCCGGTGGCGGGCGGGCTGGAGCTGTGGCGGACGGAGCTGGGCCGCGTCCGCGCCATGGCCGCCGGCCGGGGCGGGGGCCCCACCGTCATCGCGGGGGACTTCAACGCCTCGCAGGACCACGCGGCCTTCCGCTCCGTGCTGGACACGGGCATGCGCGACGGCGCGGCGGTGCTCGGCCGCTCCCGGACGCCCACCTGGCCGTCGCTGACGGCGCCCCCGCTGGGCGCCCAGATCGACCACGTCCTCCTCAGCTCCGCCCTGCAGCCCGACCGGGCCCGCTTCCTGGACCTGCCGGGCACCGATCACCGGGCGCTGGTGCTGGACGCGACGCTGCACGGGTGAGGGCGGGCCCCGGTCCCACGAAGCCGCCCCCGGTCCCCCAGCCGCCCCCGGACGTCACACGGGCGGCAGGACGTCCGGCCCGATGACGGGCGTGTCGTCGTCGTGCAGCCCGCTGCACGGGGGGTGGTGCTTGCAGAAGAAGCCGCGGCCCGAGCAGTACGGGCAGAGGTGAGCCCCCGTCATGTGGCCGCCCTGGCCGGGCTGGCTCAAGTAGAGGACGGCGGCGTGGTAGTCGCCGCTCCCCCTGCATCCCTTGCAGAAGGCGTGGGGGCCGGGGCACGCCTCTTCAGGCTCACTCATATCCGTGATGATGCGCGCCTGCCACAGGAGCCGTACCCCACTTGGGCACGACTCCTCCTTTCTGCGTACGGCTCCGGTCTTTCGTCGTACGTCCGGCACGCCGGAAGCCGGGGCCGGGGGCCGGGAGCCGAGCCCCGGACGCCCGGAACCGCGAGCCGGAAGCCGCGAGCCGGAACCGGAAACCGCGCTCAGCTCATCCGCAGCGCCAGGAAGAAGTCCAGCTTGTCCTCCAGGCGCGACAGGTCCCGGCCCGTCAGTTGCTCGATCCTGCCCACCCGGTAGCGCAGGGTGTTGACATGCAGATGCAGCCGCGTCGCGCACCGGGTCCAGGAGCCGTCGCAGTCGAGGAACGCCTCCAGCGTCGGGATGAGCTCGGCGCGGTGCCGGCGGTCGTAGTCGCGCAGCGGGTCCAGGAGCCGGGCCGTGAAGGCGCGGCGGACGTCGTCGGGGACGAAGGGCAGCAGCAGGACGTGCGAGGCCAGCTCCTGGTGGCCCGCGGCGCACACGCGGCCCGGGCGCGCGGCGGCGACCCGCCGGGCGTGGCGGGCCTCCTCCAGCGCCCCGCGCAGGCCCTCCGCGGAGTGGACGGCGGCGCTGACGCCGAGGGTGAGGCGGCCGTCGTCGTCGAGCCCGCGGGAGAGCGGCTCGCGGACGGCCGCGAGGACCCGGTCCGCGTGCAGGCCGGGGATGCGGCCCTCCTCGCCGCCCTCGGCCTCGGCCGGCACGGCGGGCAGCGGCACCAGCGCCACGGCCTCGTCGCCCATGTGGGCGACGGCGATGCGGTCGGACGGCTCGGGCCCGGCCGCCTCCGGGGCGACGAGCATCTCCTCCAGCAGGGCCTGGGCGACGGGCCCGCCCGCGATGTCGCCGTCCTCCCACTCGACGCGGGCCACGACGACCTGCCAGTGCGGCGCCGTGCCGAGGCCGGGCAGCAGGACGGGCGCGGCGACGCGCAGGCGGGCGGCGATCTCGGCGGGGGCCGCCCCGGCCTGGACGAGTTCGAGGACCTCCTGGGCGAGCCTGCGGCGCACGGTGCGGGCGGCGTCGCGCCGGTCGCGCTCCACCGCGATCAGCTGGGTGACGCCGTCGAGCAGGTCGAGCCGCTCCGGCGACCAGTCCCCGGCGTCGGCCTCGACGGCCAGCAGCCAGTCCGACAGGACCGTCTCGCGCACGTCGCGGGCCGCCAGGGCGCGGCCGCTGTGGCTGATGGGGAAGAGCGAGTACGTGTCGCCGGCAATGGTCACCCGGTGCGGGCCGCGCCGGCCCGTGCGCGAGGCGGCCAGGTGCTCGCCGGCCAGGGCCGCGCTGACCGCGGCGGGCAGCTCGGGCCCGGCGCCCGCCAGCGAGGAGCCCGCGATGGGGCGGCCGGTCGGCGAGAGCACCCACGCCCGCAGGTCGAGGTCGGAGCCGAGCAGGTCGAGGACGACCTCGGGGCCGCCGCCCGCCGGGCCCGACGTCATCAGCCGCCGGTGGCGGTCGACGACGGCCGCCAGGTCCCCGGCGCGCTCGCTCGACACCTGCCGGACGACGTGCTCGGTGATGGACGCGAAGGAGACGTTCTCGTTCACGGAGAACAGCGGAAGGCGGTGGCGGGCGCAGGCCCGGACCAGGTCGTCCGGGATGGAGGCCATCTCGGCCTCGCCCGCCGCGAGCCCCGCCACGCCCGCGCCCGTGAGGATCCGCACGAACCGCTCGGAGTCCTCCGGCTCCCGCCGCCAGGCGAGGCCGGTGAGGACCAGTTCGCCGCCGGAGAGGTAGCGGCTCGGGTCGCGCAGGTCGGTCGTCATCACGCCGCGCACCGTGCGGTCCAGCTCGTCCTCGCCGCCGAGCAGTCGGAGGCCCAGCGCTTCGGTCTCCAGGAGTGCGCGCAGCCGCATCGTGGTCGCCGCCGATCTGTCTTGTTGTTACCAGTGGAATGCAGTGAGGTTTCCCAACCCCGTCTTTCGTTCGAATCTACAAGATGGGCGCTCTGGCCAGCCAACCGCTTCATGTTTTCGGTGACTGCACCGTCCCGCCGGGCGCTCTGTGTACTGGGCCCACAGCGTGCGGCACGGCCGCGGAGCGCGGCGGACCGCCACGCGGAATCCCCCCACCGGACCACCCGGCACACCCCGGCACATCCCTCGGACGACCCTGTGAGACCGATCGAGAAGAGAAGCCCCATGGAGTTCCTGCGCCCCGGCAGCTGGGAGGAGGCTCTGGCCGCCAAGGCCGAGCACCCGGAGGCCGTTCCCCTCGCGGGCGGCACGGACGTGATGGTCGAGATCAACTTCGATCGGCGCCGGCCGGACCACCTGCTGGACCTGAACCGCATCGGCGATTTGTACGAATGGGAGACGGGGGAGGACGAGGTCCGGCTGGGCGCCTCCGTCCCGTACGCACGGATCATGGAGGAGCTGCGGGCCGAGCTGCCCGGCCTGGCGCTCGCGGCGCACACCGTCGGCTCGCCGCAGATCCGCAACCGGGGCAGCGTCGGCGGCAACCTCGGCGCCGCTTCCCCCGCCGGGGACTCCCACCCGCCCCTGCTGGCGGCGGGTGCACAGGTGGAGGCGGAGTCCGTGCGCGGCACCCGCCTGATCCCCGCCGAGGAGTTCTACACCGGCGTCAAGCGCAACGCCCTGGCCCCGGACGAGCTGATCCGGGCCGTGCGCATCGCACGGGCCGACGGCCCGCAGCAGTTCTCCAAGGTCGGCACCCGCAACGCCATGGTCATCGCCGTGTGCGCGTTCTCCCTCGCCCTGCACCCGCGCAGCCGCACGGTCCGTACCGGCATCGGCTCCGCGGCCCCCACGCCGGTGCGGGCCCGCGCCGCGGAGGACTTCCTCGCCGCGGCCCTGGAGGAGGGCGGCTGCTGGGAGTCCGGGCGGCCCGTGCCGCCCTCGGCCGCCCGCCGGTTCGCCGAGCTCGCCGCCGGGGCGTGCAACCCGATCGACGACGTGCGCGGCAGCGCCCGCTACCGCCGGCACGCGGTCGCCGTGATGGCGCGCCGCACGCTCGGCTGGACGTGGGACGCCTACCGCAGCGGGGGGAGGGACAGCCGATGCGCGTGAACTTCACGGTCAACGGCCGGCCGCAGCAGGCCGACGACGTGTGGGAGGGCGAGAGCCTGCTGTACGTCCTGCGCGAGCGGCTCGGGCTGCCGGGCTCGAAGAACGCCTGCGAGCAGGGCGAGTGCGGCTCGTGCACGGTCCGGCTGGACGGGCTGCCGGTGTGCGCCTGCCTGGTGGCGGCGGGCCAGGCCGAGGGGCGGGAGGTCGTCACCGTCGAGGGCCTCGCCGAGCACGCCCGGCGGCGCGCCGCGGGCGCCGGCACACCGCCGGAGCCCGCCGGGACGAGCCTGGACGAGGCCCGCCGCTGGACGGCCGCACCGGACGGCACGCGCGCCGCGGCGCTCTCCCCCGTCCAGCAGGCCTTCGTCGACGCGGGCGCCGTCCAGTGCGGCTTCTGCACCCCCGGCCTGCTCGTCGCCGCCGACGAGCTCATCGAGCGCAACCCCGAGCCCTCCGACGCGGACATCCGCGAGGCCCTGTCGGGCAACCTGTGCCGGTGCACCGGCTACGAGACGATCCTCGACGCGGTCCGCCTCGCGGCCGCCCGCGCCGGAGAGGCGGGCCCGCGATGAGCACCGCGCACACCCCCGCCGGCCTCGCCCGGACCGCCCACGGCGGCGTCGGGGAATCCGCCCCGCGCCCCGACGGCACGCTCAAGGTCACCGGCGAATTCGCCTACGCCTCCGACCTGTGGCACGAGGACATGCTGTGGGGCTTCACCCTCCGCAGCCCCCACGCCCACGCCAGGATCATCTCCGCCGACGTCTCCGGGGCGCTCGCCACCCCGGGGGTGTACGCGGTCCTGACCCACGACGACCTGCCCGCCGCGACCCGCTACGGGCTGGAGATCCAGGACACCCCCGTCCTCGCCGACGGCGTCGTCCGCTACCACGGCGAGCCCGTCGCCCTCGTCGCCGCCGACCACCCCGAGACGGCCCGCCGCGCCGCCGCCCGGATCCGTATCACCTACGAGGAACTGCCCGTCGTCGGCGACGAGGAGAGCGCCACCGCCCCCGGCGCGCCCCTGCTGCACCCGGCCCGCGACGACCACCACGCCGCCCACGTCCCGCACCCGAACATCGTCCACCGCCAGCCCGTCGTCCGCGGCGACGTGGCCGCCGCCCGGGCCCGCGCCGACGTCGTCGTCAGCGGCGACTACGAGGTGGGCATGCAGGACCAGGCGTTCCTCGGCCCGGAGTCCGGGCTCGCCGTGCCCGCCGGGGACGGCGGCGTCGACCTCTTCATCGCCACCCAGTGGCTCCACGCCGACCTGCGCCAGATCGCCCCCGTCCTCGGCCTCCCCGAGGACAAGGTCCGCATGACCCTCTCGGGCGTCGGCGGCGCCTTCGGCGGGCGCGAGGACCTGTCCATGCAGGCCCACGCGTGCCTGCTCGCGCTGCGCACCGGCCGGCCCGTGAAGATGGTCTACAACCGCTTCGAGTCCTTCTTCGGCCACGTGCACCGCCACCCCGCCAGGCTCCACTACGAGCACGGCGCGAGCAGCGACGGGCGCCTGCTGTTCGTGAAGGCGCGCATCGTCCTCGACGGCGGCGCCTACGCCTCCTCGTCCCCGGCCGTCGTCGGCAACGCGGCGTCCCTGGCCGTCGGCCCGTACGTGGTCGGCGACGTCGACGTCGAGGCCCTCGCCCTCTACACCAACAACCCGCCCTGCGGGGCGATGCGCGGCTTCGGCGCCGTCCAGGCCTGCTTCGCCTACGAGGCCCAGATGGACCGGCTGGCCGAGCGGCTGGGCCTGGACCCGGTGGAGTTCCGGCAGCGCAACGCCATGGAACAGGGCGCCGTGATGCCCACCGGGCAGGTCGTGGACGCCCCCGCGCCCGTCGCCGAGCTGCTGCGCCGGGTCAAGGCCCGGCCGCTGCCGCCCGAGCGGCCCTGGGACACCGCAGGCGGCGCGCCCGACGTCCGCGCCCTGCCGGGCGGGCTGTCCAACACCACCCACGGCGAGGGCGTGGTCCGCGGCGTCGGCTACGCGGTCGGGATCAAGAACGTCGGCTTCTCGGAGGGCTTCGACGACTACTCGACGGCCCGCGTACGGCTCGAGGCCGTCGCCGGGCAGCCGGTGGCGACGGTGCACACCGCGATGGCCGAGGTCGGCCAGGGCGGGGTGACCGTCCACGCCCAGATCGCCCGCACCGAACTCGGCGTCACCCGGGTCGTCCTGCAGCCCGCCGACACCCGCGTGGGCTCGGCCGGCTCCACGTCCGCCTCCCGCCAGACCTACGTCACCGGCGGCGCCGTCCGCCACGCGTGCCAGGAGGTGCGCGAGCGGGTCCTCGCCCTCGGCCGCGCCCGGTTCGGCGCGCACCACCCGGCCTGGGAGCGGGCCGTGCTCGTCCTGGAGGGCGGCAAGGTCGCCACCGAGGCGGGCGAGGTCCTCGCCGCCCTCGCCGACGTCCTGGAGGACGAGGTGATCGACGTCGAGCGCGAGTGGCGGCACCGGCCCACCGAGCCGTTCGACCTGCGCACCGGGCAGGGCAACGGCCACGTCCAGTACTCCTTCGCGGCCCACCGGGCCGTCGTCGACGTCGACACCGGGCTCGGGCTGGTCAAGGTCGTGGAGCTGGCCTGCGCGCAGGACGTCGGCAAGGCGGTCAACCCGCTGGCGGTCACCGGCCAGATACAGGGCGGCACCGTCCAGGGGCTGGGCCTCGCGGTCATGGAGGAGATCGTCGTCGCCGCGGACGGGCGGGTGCGCAACCCGTCCTTCACCGACTACCTGATCCCCACGATCCTCGACACCCCCGCCATCCCCGTGGACATCCTCGAACTCGCCGACGAGCACGCCCCGTACGGGCTGCGCGGCGCCGGCGAGGCGCCCACGCTGTCCGCCACCCCGGCCGTCGTCGCGGCGATCCGGGCGGCGACCGGGATCGCGCTCGCGCGGGTGCCGGTGCGGCCCGAACACCTCACCGGCACCTGAGTCCCCACCGGAATCCGAAAGCCCCTCGCAGGGCACCACCGGCGCCCTGTCCCGGGCCGCGGCCCTCAGCACCCCCCAGCCGCCGGTGACGTGCCGTCCTTCGTCTCGGGCCGTCCCCCGGGCCGTGCAGCCGAACCACCCGCCCGGACCATGGGAGCAGGCACTCATGACCCAGCCATCCGTGGAGCCGAGAGGCGCGGCGCAGGACGCGGGCGCGGGCCCGCGCCGCTCCGCCGCCTCCCGGCTCGACCGCTACTTCCGCATCGGCGCACGCGGATCCACCGTCGGGCGGGAGGTGCGCGGCGGCATCACCACCTTCATGGCGATGTGCTACATCCTCCTGCTCAACCCCCTGATCCTCTCCGGCCCGGACGCCGCCGGGAACCGGCTCGGCCACGCCGGGCTGATCACGGCCACCGCGCTCGCCGCGGCGGTCTGCACCCTCCTCATGGGCCTCGTCGGCAGGGTCCCGCTCGCCCTGGCCGCCGGGCTGGGCGTCTCCGGGGTGCTCTCCACCCAGGTGGCGCCCCACATGACCTGGCCGCAGGCCATGGGGATGTGCGTGCTGTACGGCGCGGTGATCGTGCTGCTGGCCGTCACCGGCCTGCGCGAGCTGATCATGAACGCGATACCCCTCGCCCTCAAGCACGCCATCACGATGGGCATCGGCATGTTCATCGCCCTGATCGGGCTGGTCAAGGCCGGTTTCGTGCACGCCTCCGAGGGCGGCGGACCGGTGACGCTCGGCCCCGCGGGCGAGCTCGCGGGCTGGCCCGTACTGGTCTTCTGCGTCACCCTGCTGGCCGTCCTCATGCTGCAGGCCCGCGACGTCCCCGGCGCGATCCTGATCGGCATCGTCGTCGGCACGGTGCTGGCCGTCGTCGTCAACGCCGCGGCCGCCCCGGGGGCCGCCGCCTGGCAGAGCGGCGCGCCCGGGCTCGAGGGCGGCGCCGTGTCCGTGCCGGACTTCTCCCTCCTCGGGCACGTGGAGTTCGGCGGCTGGGGGTCGCTGGGCGTCATGAGCGTCGGAATGATCGTCTTCACGCTCGTCCTGGCCGGCTTCTTCGACGCCATGGCCACGATCATCGGCGTCGCCACCGAGGCCCGGCTGACCGACGAGCGCGGCCGGCTGCCGGGCCTGAGCAGGGCGCTCTTCATCGACGGCGCGGGCGGCGCGATCGGCGGAGTCGCGGGGGCCTCGGGGCAGACCGTCTTCATCGAGTCGGCGACCGGTGTCGGCGAAGGCGCCCGGACGGGCCTGTCGTCCGTCGTGACGGGGCTGCTCTTCACCGCATGCCTGTTCTTCACCCCGTTGACGCGCATCGTGCCCGGCGAGGTCGCCGCCGCCGCGCTCGTCGTCATCGGAGCGATGATGATGAGCAACGCCCGGCACGTCGACTGGAGCGACCGGGCGATCGCCGTCCCGGCCTTCCTGACGGTGGTGCTGATGCCGTTCACGTACTCCATCACGGCGGGTGTCGGCGCCGGCGTCATCGCCTACACGGCGATCAAGGCCGCCCAGGGCAGGTGGCGTGAGCCGGGCGTCTTCATGTGGCTGCTGACGGCCGTGTTCACGGGGTACTTCGCCCTGCACCCGATCGAGAGCTGGCTGGGCGTCAAGTAAGCCGCCCGGGGAAAGGGCTTGTCATGCTGGACATCGCCGAGGAGCTGCACCGCTGGTGCGGGGAAGGACGCGCGTTCGCCGTCGCCACGGTGGTCGCCGTGGAGGGCAGCGCGCCCCGGCAACCGGGCGCGGCCCTCGCCGTCGACGCCGAGGGCAGGGCGGTCGGCTCGGTCTCGGGCGGGTGCGTGGAGGGCGCGGTGTACGAGCTGTGCCGCGCCGCGCTGGAGAGCGGCGAGAGCGTGCGGGAACGGTTCGGCCGGCCGGGTGACCACCCGGGCGAGGACGACTTCGCGACGGGCCTGACCTGCGGCGGCGTCCTGGACGTGCTGGTTGTCCCGGTCCTTCCGGGCGCCCCCGGGCGCGCCGTGCTGGCCGAGGCGCTGGCGGCGGTCGCAGCGGGCGAGCCGGTGGCGCTCGCCCGGGTGGTCGCGGGCCCGGACGGGCTGCTGGGCCGGGCCCTGCTCGTACGGGCGGACGGCACGTACGCGGGGGCGCTCGCGGAGTCCGGCGGGCTGGACCGCGCGGCCGCCGCGGAGGCCGCCGCGCTGCTGGCCGCCGGACGGACGGGCACGGTCACGGCCGGTCCGGACGGGATGCGCTGCGAGGACCCGGTGACGCTCCTCGTGGAGTCGTGCCTGCCGCCCCCGCGCATGATCGTCTTCGGGGCGGTGGACTTCGCCGCGGCGCTCGTCAGGGCCGGCAAGTTCCTCGGCTACCACGTCACGGTGTGCGACGCGCGTCCCGTGTTCGCGACGGCGGGGCGCTTCCCCGAGGCGGACGAGGTCGCCGTCGGCTGGCCGCACCGCTACCTCGACGCCCAGCAGGCGGCCGGGGCGCTCGACGCCCGGACGGTCCTGTGCGTGCTGACCCACGACCCCAAGTTCGACGTGCCGCTGCTGGAGCGGGCCCTGCGGCTGCCGGTCGCCTACGTCGGCGCGATGGGCTCGCGCCGCACGCACGAGGACCGGCTGGGACGGCTGCGCGAGGCGGGCGTCGGCGAGCGCGCCCTGGCCCGGCTGCGCTCGCCGATCGGGCTCGACCTGGGGGCGCGCACCCCGGAGGAGACGGCCCTGTCCATCGCGGCGGAGATCGTCGCGCTCCGGCACGGGGGCACGGGCGCGCCGCTGACGGGCGCGCACACGCCCATCCACCACGAGCGGCCGCAGGGGCCGGGGTCGGTCGCCCGGTATCCGGTGGCCTGAAAGGGGTGCACAGGACAGCCTCTGATAGAACGTGAGTCGCATTTTTGAGTTGTTCGCGTTCCTTCATGCCCTTGTCCCACCAGCACAATGAGGCCTTTTGTCTCCCTTCAGACGGACCTGGCCGCTCGTCATCGCCCTGAGCGTGGCGAGCCTGGCCACCTGCGGAACGACCGCCACGGCGTCCGCCGCACCGTCCCCGGCGCCCCCTTCCCCCGCCCCGTCCGCGGCCGCCGCCGCCCGCTCCGCCGAGACGTACTGGACGGCCGAGCGCATGGCCGCCGCCAAGCCGCTGCCCGCGCGGCAGGCGAAGCCGGCCTCCGGTGCGCGCCTGGCCGCCCCGCGCACGTCGGTCGCGGCGGCCGCCGCACCGGCCGGCACGCCCCAGGGCACGTACGGCGACGGCCTGCCCATGGTCGGCACGTTCTTCGGCGGCACCCCCGACGGGCCCACGTACTGCACCGCGAGCGTCGTGCAGAGCCCGGGCCGCAACCTGGTCCTCACCGCCGGGCACTGCGCCCACGGCCTCGCCGGGAGCGGGCAGCAGATCTTCGTGCCGCAGTACCGCAAGGGCCAGGACGCGGCCCGCCAGCCGTACGGCGTCTTCCCGGTACAGCGGGTCTTCAGCGACCCGCGGTACGCCCGCAACAGCACCGGCGCCGACTCCGACCTGGACTTCGGCTTCGCCCGCCTCGGCCCCAACTCCCGCGGCGAGCAGGCGGAGAACGCCGCCGGCGCTCTCCGGCTGACCCCCACACCCCGCTGGACCAGCACCGTCACCGTCGTCGGCTACCCCGGCTCGCACAACACCGGCCAGCAGGCGCTGAGCTGCACCGTGCCGACGTCGCGCCTGTCCGGCCAGCACCAGCTGCAGATGAAGTGCGGCGGCTTCTACGGCGGCACGTCCGGCAGCCCGTGGATCGCCCACTACGACGCCGCCTCCCGCACCGGAGACGTCATCGGCAACCTCGGCGGCTGGAACGGCGGCGGCAACCTCACCGGCGACGACTGGGTCAGCTACTCCCCGGTGTTCGGCCGCGAGGTCCAGGACCTCTACCGGGATGCGGTCGCCGACCGGACCCCCGTGCGCACGGCCTACCAGCGTCCCTCCGACGGCGCCCGGCTGCCCGGCGCCGCCTCCACCTGGTCGCACGGCAAGCACCTGGTCTCCGCCGACTTCACCGGCGACGGGCGCGACGACCTGCTGACGATCTGGAGCGACGGCGAGGTCAGCCTCTACCCCGGCGACGGCCGCGGCGGCTTCGGCACCGAGCAGCAGCTCGCCCGGGCGGACAGCTTCTGGAAGCGCGCCGTGACGGTCACGGCCGGCGACTTCGGCGGCAGCGGCAAGCCCGACCTCATGGTCCGCTGGGACACCGGCAAGCTGAGCTACTACGAGGACTTCCAGGCCGCCGGCTCCGGCCCGGAGCACACCCTCGGCGCCGGCGGCTCGTACTGGAAGTACGCCTCGCAGATCACGGCCGGACGCTACGACTCCACGGACCGCTCCAGGGACCTGGCCGTCCGCTGGGTCGACGGCAGCCTCAGCGTGTACTCCGGCGCGAGCCCCACCGGGCCGGGCACGGAGCGGCGCCTGATGGACGCCGGCTCGTACTGGAACTACGCCACCGCGCTCAGCAGCCCCCGCCCGGCGGGCCAGGACCGCAGCAGCCTCCTCGTGCGCTGGTCGGACGGCTCCCTCGGCTCGTACGCCACGACGGGCACCGCCCTCGGCAAGGGCACCCGCCTCCAGGCCCCCAACCCCTCGTGGGCGGGCGCGGCCATGACCGCGGGCGACCTCACCGGCTCGGGCCGCCCCGACGACCTGGTCGTCCGCTGGTCCGACGGCGAGACGTCCCTGTACGACGGGCTGAGCACCGACGGCCCGGGGCAGTGGTCCCCGCTGGTGAACAACGGCTGAGCCGCAGGACGGCGGAGCACCGGCGCGGCGCCGCGGGGAGGCCTTCCCCGCGGCGCCGCGCGCCGTCTACGCCGGGTCCGCCGCCTCCGACGGCGCTCCGTTCCGCGCCGCCGTCAGATGCCGCAGGTACGCGGCCCTGTTGAGCGGGTTGCCGTCCGTGCGCGGACGCACCGGCGGGCGGCCGTCGTACGGACGGTCGGCGGCCGGGAGGGTCCACCAGACGCCCTCGCCGCGGGTCAGGGCGGGCAGACGGCGTTCGGCGGCGGGGGCGCTGCGGGCCGGGATCGTGCCCTTGAGGACGCACACCTCCGGGCCGGCCGCCGTGTCGTGGAGGTCGGCCCCGAGCCCGGCCAGCAGGCCCGTGACGGCGCTCAGGGTGTCGGCGGGGGCCTCCAGTTCGTAGGAGTGGCAGGGCTCGTACACCCGCGTGCCCGCCTCGGCGAGGGCGGCCATCAGGACCAGCGGGGTCAGCCGGCGGAAGTCGGCGGCGGTGCTCACCGGCGCCGCGAAGCCCGAGCGCGTCAGCGTGACCACGCAGGCGGTCACCGGCCAGCCGTACAGGCCCTGGGCGAGGGTGCGGTGGACGGTCTCCTCGATCGCGCGGTCGAAGGCGAGGGGCAGGGCGCCGAGTTCGGTCTCGCGGCGGAAGACGGTGCCGGAGTCCGGCTCGCCCGCCTCGACGCGCAGGCCGACCGTCGCCCAGAAGGCGTGACCGCCGTGCCGGCCGATCTCCTCGTACGCCTCGCCCGTGCCGGTGACCCGCTCGCGGTGGACGGTGCTGCTCGGTTCGAAGACCGCGTCGACGCCGAACTCCTCGGCGAGCGTCGCCGCGACGATCTCCTTCTGCACCTCGCCGTGGAGCAGCACGGAGGTGCCGCCGCCCGCCGGCAGGGCGCGGGTGCCGATCAGCGGGTCCTGGTCGGCGAGGGCCGTGAGGGCGGCGTGCAGCCGGGCCGCGTCCTCGGGGCGCACGGGCCTGACCACCGCCTCCAGGCCGGGCGGGGCGAAGTGCGGCGTCTGCGCGCCCTCGCGCGCGGGGCCGAGGCGGTCGCCCACCCTGACCTCCGCCAGGCCCCTGATCCGGGCGATGTCGCCGGCCGTGGCGCGGCGCCGTGCGGTGCCGGGCTCCCCGGCCTCGACCACCACGAGGGAGGTGACGCGGGCGGTGTGCTCGGTGCGGCCGCCGCCGGCCTCCGGCCGGTGGAGCGTGATGCGGTCGCGCTCGGAGACCGCGCCGGAGAAGAGGCGCAGGTGGGCGGTCTTCTCGCCGGAGGGCCCGCGGTCGACGGCGAAGACCGTGCCGGTGGCCTCGGCGCCGGAGCCGCCGCGCGCGGGCGGGAGGTGGCGCACCATGCCGTCGATCAGGTCCGCCACGCCCTCGCCGGAGACGGCCGAGCCGAAGTAGAGGGGGTGGACGAGGCCGCGCGCGGTCTGCCGCGCGAGGGCTTCCCGCAGTTCGGGGGGCGTCACCTGCCGGTCGTCGACCAGCTTGGCGAGCAGCGCGTCGTCGTTCTCGGCCAGCACCTCGGCCACGGCCTCGCGGAAGGCGGCGTCCCCGTACGAACCGGGGACGGTGCGGGCGCCGGGGGTCCCGATGCCGCGGACGGTGCCCATGGGAATCACGTACGGGGTCAGCCTGCGGCGGACGGCGGCGAGCGTCTCCGCCTCCCGGGCGCCCGCGCGGTCGGTCTTGTTGACGAACACGAGGGTGGGCAGGCGCAGCCGCCGCAGCGTCTTCATCAGCACGCGCGTCTGCGCCTGCACCCCCTCGACGGCGGACAGGACGAGGACCGCGGCGTCGAGGACGCCGAGGGCGCGCTCGACCTCGGCGACGAAGTCGCTGTGGCCGGGGGTGTCGACGAGGTTGACGCGCAGGCCCCCGACGCGGAAGGGCGCGACGGCGGTGCGGATGGTGATGCCGCGGCGGCGTTCGAGCTCGCCGCTGTCGGTGCGGGTGCTGCCGGCGTCGACGCTGCCGAGCCGGTCGATGGCGCCGGTGTCGAAGAGCAGGCGCTCGGTCAGGCTCGTCTTACCCGCGTCGACGTGCGCGAGGATGCCGACGTTCAGAACGGGCCGTACGGGCAGGCAGAGCCCGGAGAGCAGGGTGTGCGTACGCAAGGAAGTCCTCGGAAGGAGTCGTCCGGTCAGGGCGCTGGGGGTTACCGAGGCTCTGGCGCATGGGCGTGTCTCCCGAGGTGTGTGGGGGGCTTCGCGGCGCGTTCGAAGGCGCGCGCCGCCATCCTGGCAGCCGCCCGGCGGGGTGATCCAGCGAATTTCCCGGTAGCGCATATGAGCGACGCCGCGCTCATGAGCCGCTCACTCTTGGTAATGTGCACGTACCGCTGGGAGAGCATTTGTGAATTGGTTCACACCTGACCCTTGGCCGGGCCCTCGTCTTCGTGCTGAGATGCGGTCACGGCTTCCAGCTCGACGGCGCGCTTGGGGAGGGCACTGTGGCGGACACCGCCATGCGTAATGCGGGGTTGCCGGAGCCGCGGGGACCGCAGGGCGGGGATCCGCGGGGGGACGATCCACTGGAGCGGGCCGTGTGGCGGTTGCGCTCACGCGCCTGCTGGGACGACGCCGCGGCCCTGCTCGCACCGCGCGCGGCCGCCGAGCCCGGGCCGGCCCTGCAGCGGACGGCGGTGCTGACCGAGCGGTGCATGTTCACCAAGGAGGGCTGGGGAGCCGCCGAGGACGCGCTGCGCGCGGCGGAGGCCCTGGCCACGGACGACGAGGAGCGCGGGGCGGCGGCCTGCGAGCGCGGCCACCTGGCCTACGCGTCCACCCTCCTGGGCGTCCGCGACCGGGCCGACGAGGCCCGCTCGGCCCTGGGCAGGGCCGCGGCCCTGCTCGCGCCGGGGTCGCCGAACCGCCCCCTGCTGCACTTCCGCCGCGGCCTGATCGCCCAGCACCTGTCGGACAACCCGTCCGACGCGACGGCCGCCTTCGAGCGCGCCCACGCGGGGGCGACGGCGCAGGGCCAGCGCCTGCTGCTGTCCTTCACCTGGCGGCACGTGGCGGCCATGGCCGAGCACGAGGGCAGGCTCGCCGAGGCGCGCTACGGCTTCGCGGAGTCGCTTCGCATCCGGGAAGAGCTGGGCTATCTCGTGGGCATCGCCCCGGCGCTGGCCTCGCTCGCCGCCGTCCTGGACGACCCGGGCGAGGCCGCCCGGCTGCGGGAGGAGGCGGCCCGGCTGGTCCGGCTGCTCGGCGGCATCCCGGGCTGGCTGGCCGAACAGCTGGCCCCCGCGGCGACGAGCCCGGACTGATCGCAGAGCCCCACTGATCGGCCGGGCCCCGCAGCGACCCGCAGGGCCCCGCCCCGACTCCGGGGGCTCGGCGCCGATCCGCGGGTCCCGGCGCTGATCCGTGAGCCGTCGTGCGCGCCTTAGGCCGTCCCCGGCACCGTTCGCTCCGCTCCCGCGAAGTGGCCCCTCGCCAGCGCCTCGGTCCGCTCCACGTCGTGCGCGGCCAGCGCCGCCAGCAGGGCGTGGTGTTCGGCCGCGTCGGCAACAAGGTCGGCCGCACGGAGCTGCCGGCCGTGGGCCGTGGGCCACTGCGCGCGGCGGTGGAGCTCGTCGGCGACGGCGACCAGCTGGTGGTTGCCCGCGAGGCCCAGGAGCGCGCGGTGGAAGGCGCGGTCGGCCTCGGCGTAGAGCGCGCGGTCGCCGGTGGCCGCGGCCACGCACGCGGCCTCGGCGAGCGGCCGCAGCCCGTCCCAGCGGGCGGCCGGGACCGTACGGGCCAGCCGCAGCAGCACCGGGACCTCCAGCAGGGCGCGCACCTCGGCGAGCTCGGCGAGGTCGCGGGCGGTGCGCGAGGTGACGCGGAAGCCTCGGTTGGGGACGACCTCGACGGCGCCCTCCAGCGCCAGCTGCTGCATCGCCTCCCGCACGGGCGTCGCCGACACGCCGAAGCGCTCGCCGAGCGCCGGGCCGGAGTAGACCTCGCCCGGTGTCAGCTCGCCGCTGACGAGGGCCTTGCGCAGGGCGTCCAGCACCTGCCCGCGCACGGAGTGGCGCTGGGGAAGCCTGGGCGCGGGAGCGGGCGAGGGAGCGGCGCAGCGGCCCCCGTACGCCGGGTACTCCTGCTCGGCGTGGACGTGCTCGCCGCGGGCCCCCTCGCCGCGGACACCGGCACG
Source organism: Streptomyces roseifaciens (assembly GCF_001445655.1). Taxonomy (NCBI): domain Bacteria; kingdom Bacillati; phylum Actinomycetota; class Actinomycetes; order Kitasatosporales; family Streptomycetaceae; genus Streptomyces; species Streptomyces roseifaciens. The sequence continues at coordinate 390,985 of NZ_LNBE01000003.1, read as the reverse complement.
GCCGCCGGCAGGAGCGGCGGCGGGAACGGCCTCGCCGCGCGCGGCCTGCGCCGGCACGCCGGCGAACGGCCCCGCGGCCGGCGGGGCGGTGCGGGATCTTCCCTGCTCCATTGGGGTCCTCCTGATGTCCTTTCTGAACCATAGGCGGCCCCTCCGGCAGTTCAAACCCCGATCAACCGGGGTAAGGTAAGCCTTACCCGTAGAACGATCGCGATTCGGTGGTCCCCGCATGACGTCCGCCCCGACTGCCCCGCCCTCGCTCTCGGACTCCTACGCCCGCCTCGCCGAGGTCTTCCCCGCCCTTTCCGTGACCGCCGGGCCCCCGTGCACCGGCGAGGGCTGGGTGAGCGCCGCGGGGCTCGCGGAGGGCGCCGGCGAGCTGGACGCCTTCCTCGCGTGGGACGACGAGCAGATCCGGCGCGACCACGGGGCGCAGGCCCGCCCCGACGTCGTCGCGAGCGTCGGCCTGCACCGCTACGCGTGGCCGGCCTGCCTGCTCGTCACCGTCCCCTGGTTCCTGCACCGCAGGGTGCCGCGGCTGTCCGCCGGGGACGTCTCCTTCCACCGCGCGCTGGGCCGGATGACGGCCCGGGCGGCGGAGTTCGCGTGTTTGCCCGGCGACCCGGCCGCCGGCCTGCCGGGCGCCCGGACGGTCCCCGGTGAAGAGGCACTGCGCGCGGAAGTGCGCGCTTCCATTGCCGCGCATTTCACACCCGTGCTGGTCGGCTTCCAGCCGCGTATGCGGCGCGGTCCGCGCGCCCTGTGGGGCATGGTGACGGACGAACTGGCCGAATCGCTGTGGTATGTGGGACAGCTGCTCGGCGAGGAGGAACGGGCGCGCCGCGAACTGGCCCTGCTGCTGCCGGGGGTGACGCCGCCGTACGCCGGCGGCGCGGCCTTCCGGATGCTTACCGGCCGCCTGGGAGAGCCGATCCCGACCCGTGATCGCGTCAGTTGCTGCCTCTTCTACACCGTGCGCCCCGAGGACGCCTGTACGACCTGCCCCCGTACGTGCGACACGGACCGGGTACAGCGGCTGTCCGTAAGCTGACCGGCCTCACACCACTCGATCGGGTGAGGTGAAGGGAACGCAATTCCCTCTTCCCTTAATGACGTTCGAATTTCTTCGCACCTATCCGTATGCCGTTGCCCTCCATTGGCAGGCAGTTGGCGCGAAACCCCTTGGCGAACGGGCCGATTCCGCGAGGATGGCGCGCGAAAGGCTGTACAGCTATGCAAGGGACGCAAGATGAGAGTGACCGATATACCGCTGAATTGGATGCTCCCCAGTGTCGTGGCGCTCGCCGGGGCCGTGGTGGCGGTGACGGTGCTCGCACGCGGCCGGCACGGCGCGGACGACGCAGGAGGCGGCGCGGACTCCTGGGAGCGCAACGAGGAGCGCAGACGGCGCAAGGAGGCCATCTACGGAAGCGCCTCGTACGTCCTCCTGTTCTGCTGCGCCGCGGTGGCCGCCGCCCTCTCCTTCCACGGCCTCGTGGGGTTCGGGCGGCAGAACCTGGGGCTGACGGGCGGCTGGGAGTACCTGGTGCCCTTCGGCCTCGACGGGGCCGCCATGTTCTGCTCGGTGCTGGCGGTGCGCGAGGCGAGCCACGGTGACGCCGCGCTCGGCTCGCGCATGCTCGTGTGGACCTTCGCCAGCGCGGCCGCCTGGTTCAACTGGGTGCACGCGCCCCGGGGCCTGGACCACGCCGGGGCACCGCAGTTCTTCGCCGGCATGTCGCTGTCCGCGGCCGTCCTCTTCGACCGCGCGCTCAAGCAGACCCGCCGGGCCGCGCTGCGCGAACAGGGCCTGGTACCCAGGCCGTTGCCGCAGATCCGGATGGTCCGCTGGCTGCGGGCTCCTCGCGAGACCTTCGGCGCCTGGTCCCTGATGCTCCTGGAGGGCGTCCGTTCGCTGGACGAGGCCGTGGAGGAGGTCCGCGAGGACAAACGGCAGCGGGAGCAGGCCAGGGCCCGCAGGAGGGAGGCCGGCAAGCTGGAGCGCGCCCGGCTCAAGGCGTACAACCGGCAGAACCGGGTGTGGGGCCGGGTCCGGGGCGGCCGGCAGGTCGAGGTCGGCGGGCCCGCCGTGCCCGCGGCCCCACAGCCGGCGCAGATCGGGTCGGACCCTTCCATAGTCGACCAGGGACAGCTTCCCGTCCGCGCACGTCCCCTGCAGGCGGTCGGCCGCCCTGATCCGATCGACCTCACCGCGGAGGACGACACCCAGGCGATCCCCCGCCTGGACTCGCTCGAGGCCAAGCTGGCCCAGATCGAGCGGCAGTTCGGCTGAGCCCTGAGCCCTGGGTCGTCGCGCAGCGGCGGTTCAGGGCTCCTGGGCGGCCAGCTCGAACCAGACCGACTTCCCGACGCCGTGGGCGCACACGCCCCAGCCGTCCGACAGGGCGTGGACGAGCAGCAGCCCCCGCCCCGACGTCGCCGCCTTCTCGATGTCGTTCATCTCCGGAACGGCGTCCCTGACCGGGCCGATGTCCGTGCCCGGGCCGCCCAGCGCGGGATGGCCCGCCATGAAGTCCCGCACCTCCACGCGCAGCCGCCCCTTCGCGCGGCCCGCCCCGCCCGTGAACGCCGCGCCCGTGAACACGGCCTTGACCACGGCGCCGCCGTCGGTGTGCACCAGCGCATTGGTGACGAGCTCGCTCGTGAGCAGCTCGGCGGTCTCCGCACGGCCCGGCGCGCCCCAGCGGGCCAGAAAGCGCCGCAACTCGGCCCGGACTTCCCGGACGCCGGTGAGATCCCGGCGGCGGAGCCTCCTTTCGAATAGCGGCCCGGAATGCGCCGCGCCGTCCCCGAAACCGCTCCTGTGGTCCGTACGGTCCTCCCGCTCCCCCGCGTAGCCCTCCGCGCCCGCCCGGCCTGCTGCCTGCCGTTTCATCCTCCCCGCCCCGACCCCTCCCCGGCGCCCCGGCCTCGAACACGCTCGCGCTCACTCACCGCAATGCATGCCCCGGACCACGCTGGACAACGCCTGTTGAGCCATCAACATGGTGATATGACCAAAATCCCGGAGCCTCTTGCGCGGTGCGCGAATATGCCGTTGGCGTGCGCCGGTCCGGGAATTTGTGCGGGGCTGGAAGGAATTCCCGGCGCGCCGGTCCGTACCTTGCCGCGACCGCTGCGCCGCACCGGGCCCGGAGACGGCCGGGCGGGGGGGGGGGCCCCCCCCCCCCCCCCCCGCCCCGGAACCGGCCCGGTTACGCCTCCCAGAGGGCACACGCCGTACGGTCGTCGGCGTATCCCTTGACCCGCAGCTGGGTGTCCGCGAGGAACGCCGCGAGCCCCGGCGGGTGCTCGCCCGCCCAGCGCTCGGCCAGCCGCCCGCCCAGCTCCTGTTCGCCGCGCATGGGATCGGCGAGGCCCGCCGTGCACAGCAGCAGGGCGTCCCCGGGCCGGGCCACGGACGCCCGGAAGCGGAAGGGCTCGCCCGGCGGCTCCACCTCGACGGGTTCGACGGGCGGCGTGAGGCCCGGCGTCGGAATGCCGAGATCCATCGTCATCAGGTCGGCGGGCGCCGATCCGTAGCCGATGACGGGCTCGCCCGTGCGCTCCGCCGGCGGGTCCGGCTCCAGGTCCTGCCAGACCCCGTCCCGGAGGCGGAACAGGCCGCCCGCACCGACGCCGAAGAACACGCGCGTACGGCACTGCGGGTCCGCGGTCAGCAGCAGGCAGCGGACGGTGGCCGTGTACTCGTCCGGCCGCAGGCCCAGTTCGGCGGCTTGGGCGCGCAGCCGCCCGTAGGAGCGGTCGGTGAGCCGGTGCAGGCCCGACTTCAGCTCGCCGCGCCGGCCGCCGCGGATGTCGTCGGCCAGCCGGGCGTGGCTGCGGCCGACGGCGCCGGCCAGCCACGCGCAGGCGTCCCGCGCCGCGCGCGGCGCCACGTTCGAGCCGCGCGGGCCGCTGGCCATCGCGACGAGCAGCAGCGCGCTCTCCCCCTCGCCGAAGCGGGCGGTCAGCAGCGCGTCCCGCCGGGGCTCGCCGCGGTAGCGCGCGGAATCGCCGCGCAGGGACAGGGCCCGCAGCGTGACGGCGCCGTACTGCGCGCCGTCCAGGACCGTGTCCGGCACGAGGCCGTCCAGGTCCTGCGGGTCGGCGGCGGGCCAGGCCGTCGGCTCCGCGTCGTACGTGGGCGGACGCTCGCCGACGTACTCCGCCGCGCGGCCCGCCCGGCCGGGCGGCTGCGGAGGCGCGGCCAGGGGGTGGCGCCGGGGCGGCGTGGACTCGCGGGAGACGACGGGCGGGCGGGAGGCCGGCTCCAGGGACGCCGCCCCGGTTGCGGGCTCCACCGGCCCGGCGGGTTCGCCGCCGGGCTCGGGGACGGCCGGCCGGGCGTCCCGCGCCGTGATGCGGGCGGGGCTCGCCCCGGGCGTCCTCCGGGCCGGCACGGCCGGGGGCAGGGGCTCCTCCCGTGGCTCCGGGAGCTCCGGGCGCTGCTGGGCGGGGATACCGGAGAACTCCGGGCGCTCGTACGGCTCGGGGAGCTCCGGCGGCTCCAGGAGGTGCCGGGGCTGCGGGGCGGGCGGTTCGGGCAGGGGGCGCCGCGGCGGCCGCAGGGGGCGTTCGGCCCGCACCGGCCTGGTCGGCCTCTCGAGCCGTCCCGAACGTTTGAGCCGCTCCGGCGGCCGCGGTTCGGCCGGCCGCTCGTACCCCTCCTGAAGCTCCCGCCGGGCGGGCGCCTGCGGCTGGGCGAGGTCATCCGGGCCTTCGGGGCCCTCGGGCAGGTCTGCGGCGTCCGCACGGCGGGAGGGCTCCGGCCGGCCGGTGCGGTCCCCGCGACCGGAGACGTCCCCGCCGTCCGGGCGGTCCACCGGCTCCGCGCCGTCCGGACAGTCGGGGCCACCTGCGCGTTCGGACCGGCCCGGCTGCGCGGAACGGCGGGAACGAACGAGAGCATCCCCGGCGCCGGGGCGGTCCACCGGCTCGGGAGCGTCCGGACAGTCGGCACGGTCCGCGCGTCCCGTACGGCTCGCCTGCGCGGATCGCTTCGCGCTCCCGGCGCGGTCCGCCTGCTCCGCCTCCGGGGCGGCCGGGGCGTCGGAACGGCTCGGGCGGTCCGCAGGATTCACCTGTGCGGAGCGGCCCACCGGCTCCGGGGCCTTCGGATATCCGGAACCGTCCGCAGATTCCGTACGGCTCACCCGCGTCGTACGGTCCGGGCGGCGGCTCGGGGCGTCCCCGCCGTCAAGGCGGTCCACCGGCTCGGAACCGTCCGGACAGTCGGCACGGTCCGCGCGTCCCGTACAGCTCTCCTGTGCGGATCGCTTCGCGCTCCCGGCGCGGTCCGCCTGCTCCGCCACGGGGGCGGCCGGGGCGTCGGAACGGCCCGTCTGTGCCGGGCGGTCCGGGCGGTCGGGGCGGTCGGGTCCGCGTTCGGAGCGGGTACGGCGGTCGCCGCCGAAGAAGAGGTCCGCGCCTTCGCAGCGGTCCGAACGGGCCGGGCGGCCGGGGCGTTCCCCGGCGACGGGGCGGGCGGGGCGCCGCGAGCGGTCCGGGGCCGGGGCCGCCGTGCCGTCCGGCTCACGCCCGGCCGGGCGGGCGGGGCCCGGTGACCCCGGGGATCCCGGCGGCAGATCCGGCCGCGCCTCCGGCGGGCCGTCGGCGCGGCTCCGGGGGTCCTGCCGCTCCGGGCCGGAGGGCCGCACCGGCCGCCCCGGCTGCCCTCCTGGCTGCCGCGGTACCTCCGCCTGCCTGCGGGGGTCGCTCTTGCGCCACTTCTGCGGTTTCTCCAGGAGTTCCGGAAGGAGTCCCGCCGAATGGAGATCCGGCGGTTTCGGAATCCTCGGCAGCGGGACCCTGGCCGCCCGGCCGGGCACGGGACCGTCCGCGAGCCGCTCCGCGCGCGAAGGCGGGGGCAGTTCGGGCGGAGGTTCCGCTCCGGGCGGCGGGGGCGTGAATTCGGCACGCCCCGGCACCCCGCGCGAACGGGGCGCCCCATATCCCTTCGGCAGCGATGGAAGCCCGCTCGGGGGAACGGCGACGGGATCCGGGGGCCGCGGCGGATCGGGGGGCTCGGCTCTCGGCGCCCTCACCGTCCTCTGCGTCCTTTTCGGCCGTTCGCCGCCGGACTCCGCCCTCACCACCGCCGAGGCGGAGGTGAATCGCTCGTCCAGGCTGCTGTCGTCCCCGGCGGCGGAGCCGATATCCGGTGCATTCTTGTCGTACAACTCGCCCCACCAGGCGTCCTCTTGACCGGTGTGCGGGTCCCCCTGCTGGCTCATGCCCTTATTGTCCATACTCTTGGGCATACGGGAAGAGTGCACGGCAGACCTCACCCGGGGATGATGACCGAGTCGAAAAGCGGTCGCGGGGAGGGATGTCGTGTGCTCGGTGCCATTGGACTGGAAGAGCCTGCCGCAGTCCGGGAGATGGGCCGTTGCGGGGGGACGGAAAAGGAACGGCAACAGCCCGCAGGACACAGTGGTGTGGAACTGGTGACGGGCGCACGCTGTGTTGACGAACGGCTGCTGCGCATACGCCGCGGCGCCTCCGTGGAGATATGCGCGCTGCTGGCGGGACGACACTGGCGGACGGCCGACCGGGCCGCACCGGACGGCACGGACGGATCGGGCGGCTCGGACGGCTCAGCCGTTTCATCGGACACAGCGTCCGGCATACCCCACCGCACCGTCGTCGAACGCGCCGGCCTCGCCGCGCTGCCGGATTCCGGGGATCCGGCCCTGATGCGCGTCGCGGAGCGCATTCCCGCCGAACTGGTGATCGCCGACCGCGCAGTTGCCCTGCTTCCGCTCACCCCCCGCACGGCCGGGCTCGCCGCGCTGCCCGAGCTGTCCGAGCCGGCGGCCCTCGTCGTCCACCCCGGCCCGCTCCTCGCGTCGCTGGTGAACCTGTTCGAGGACATCTGGAACGAGGCCCTCCCCCTCCGGGTCTGTGCGGACGCGGCCCGGCGCGCGGCCGACGGCCCCCCGGCCGGGCCCGACGCGCTCGACCTGGCCGTCCTCTCCCTGCTGATGGACGGCCTGACCGACGCGAGCGTCGCCAAGCAGCTCGGACTCGGGCTGCGCACGGTGCAGCGCCGGGTGAAGCGGCTGATGGAGCTGGCCGGGGTGACCACCCGGCTGCAGCTGGGCTGGCACGCGGCCGCGCACGGCTGGACCGCACGCCGCTGACACGGACTCCATGGGCATCCCCGCAGGTGGGAGGCGGGGGTCGGGTCTCGGCCACGGTGGCCGCAATCGTCCGGGAGCGCCGCCGCCCGGCTTCCGGCAACCTTGGTGCATGGGGACGTGGCAGCTGGTCCTGGTCGGCCTCGTGATGTTGCTCGGCCTGCTCGGCGTCGTCACCCCCGGAGTGCCGGGGCCGCCGATCGTGTGGGCCGGCGTGCTGTGGTGGTCGATGACCGACCGGACCGCCCTCGCCTGGGCCGTGCTGGCGGGGGCGACGGGCGTGCTGCTGCTGGAGCGGGCCGTCGGCTGGCTGCTGCCGCCCCGCCGCCTCCGGGGCGCGGGCATCACGCGCCGCGCCTTCCTCGTGGCGGGGGTCTCCGGCATCGCCGGCTTCTTCGTGATCCCGGTGCTGGGCGCGGTCCCGGGGTTCGTCGCCGGGCTCTACGGCGTGGAGCGGAGGCGCCTGGGCGGGCACGGCGCGGCGTGGGCGTCCACCCGGAACGTGATGCGGGCGCTGGGCACGAGCGTCCTCGTGGAGCTGTTCGCGTGCCTGCTCGTGGTGGGGATGTGGATCGGCGCGGTCACCGCCGGATGAGCCGGGACCGAGGCGGGGCCGGGGGCCCCGGGCGCGACCCGGGCCGGGCTCCGGCCCACCGAGTCACCGGCTCACCGGCCGGCCGCGCCTCCGGTGCCTTCGAGGGCGAGCAGGGCGCGCTTGCGGTCCAGGCCGCCCGCGTAGCCGGTGAGCGAGCCGTCCGCGCCGATCACCCGGTGGCAGGGGCGCAGCACGAGCAGCGGGTTGGCGCCGACGGCCCCGCCGACCGCGCGGACCGCGGCGCGGGAGGCGCCGATGCGGGCGGCGAGCTCGCCGTAGGTGGTGGTGGCGCCGTAGGGGATGGCGTCCAGGGCGTCCCAGACGCGGCGGCGGAACTCCGTGCCCTCCGCGGCGAATTCGAGGCGGAAGTCCCGGGAGTCGCCCGCGAAGTAGGCGGTGAGCTGCCGCTCGGCCTCGGCGAAGGCGGCGGTGTCGCGCTGCCAGTCCGGTGCCACGGCGGGCGCGTTCTTCTGGCCGGGCACGGACAGGGAGGCGATGGCCGTCCCGCCGGGGGCGCCGGCGGAGGGCCGGCCGGTGACGAGGAGCGGGCCGAGGGGGCTGGTGATCTCGCTGTAGAGGGTGGTCATGGTCAGGAGTCCTTGCGGGTCGGGGCGGCCGTGGCCGCGAGGTGCCAGAGGTGGTGGAGGGCGTAGCTGCGCCAGGGGCGCCACGCGTCGGCGGCGGTGGGGTCCGCGCCGAGCGCGGCGAGGCCGTGGCGGACGCCGGCGTCGTCGCCGAGGAGGACGTCGGGGTCGCCGAGGGCCCGCATCCGGATGTAGCCGGCGGTCCAGGGGCCGATGCCGGGGAGGCCGAGGAGGGCCCGGGCCGCTTCCTCGCGGTCCGCGCCGGGGTCGAGGCGGACGGTGCCATCGGCGAGGGCCGTGGCCGTCGCGCGCAGGGCGCGCTTGCGGGCGTCGGGCATGCCGAGCTCGTCGAGTGCGGCGTCGGCGAGGGTGGCGGGCTCGGGGAAGAGGTGCGTGAGGCCTCCGTCGGGGGCTGGCAGCGGCTTGCCGTAGGCGGCGACGAGGTGCTCGCCGAGGCGTGCCGCGGCGGCCACGGTCACCTGCTGCCCGAGCACGGCACGCACGGCCAGTTCGTCGCCGTCGGCCGCACCGGGCGAGCGCAGGCCGGGCCGGGCCTCGACGAGCGGGCGCAGCAGGGGGTCGGCGCCGAGCCGCTCGGCAACGGCGTAGGGGTCGGCGTCGAGGTCGAACAGGCGGCGTACGCGCTGGACGGCGGTGGCCAGGTCGCGGGGGTCGGTGAGGTGGAGCCGGCAGTCGAGCCAGGCTCCGTGCCGGCCGTCCCCGGGGCGGGGTTCGTGGACCTCGGCGACGCCGGTGCCGTACGGCAGCCGCAGGGTGCGGCGGTAGAGGCGGGCGCCCTCGGTGCCGAGGACCTCCTCGACGCCGGGGACGGCGCGCCGCTGCAGGAAGCCGAAGATCTCGGGGGCGGCGTACGGGCCGCGGTGGGCCAGCCGCAGCGGGATGCCTGCGCCGGCGGGCCGGCGGCTCCTGCATCCGCGCAGGCCGCTGGGGGTGGCGGCGTAGATCTCGCGGATGGTGTCGTTGAACTGGCGCACGCTCGCGAAACCCGCGGCGAAGGCGATGCCGGTGACCGGCATGTCGGTGGTCTGCAGCAGGACGCGTGCGGTGTGGGCGCGCTGGGCGCGGGCGAGGGCGATGGGGCCGGCGCCGAGCTCCTGGGTGAGCTGGCGGTGCACCTGCCGGGCGCTGTAGCCCAGGCTGGAGGCGAGGCCCGCGACGCCGTCGCGGTCGACGACGCCGTCGCCGATCAGTCGCATGGCGCGGCCGACGAGGTCGGCGCGGACGTTCCACTCGGCGGAGCCGGGGGCGGTGTCGGGGCGGCAGCGGCGGCAGGCGCGGAATCCGGCGCCCTGCGCGGCGGCGGCCGAGGGGTAGAAGCAGGCGTTCCGGCGCTTGGGGGTCACGGCGGGGCAGCTGGGACGGCAGTAGATGCCCGTGGTCTTCACGGCGAGGAAGAACTCGCCGTCGAAGCGGGCGTCCCTGCTGTGTACCGCCTGGTAGCGGGCCTCGTCGTCCATGCGTCCAGTCTGCGGCACGGGGGCGCGTGCGACTGGCGGAAATCGGACGGGGCCTTCGGGCCCCCGGTGCGCGCTGTACGGGCTCCGAAGGCCGGGGCAGGTCCGGCACCGCCGACGGCTGCCCGTCCCGGCGGCGCCGGACCCACCTGCCCCGGGCCGTACAGCGCCCGGTGAGGGACCCGCGCCTACAGGCCCCGCTTGCGGGCGTACGCCTCGCGGCCCTCCGCCGACTTCTGCTTCCAGTCGCGGCGGATCTCCGCCCGCAGCCGGGCGTCGGTGCGGGAGGCGATCCACGCGTTCTCGCGCTGCAGCTTCCGGTAGCTGTCGAGGCGCCGCTGCCCCAGCTCCCCCGAGCCGACCGCCGCGAGGACGGCGCAGCCGGGCTCGGCGGCGTGGCCGCAGTCGTGGAACCGGCAGCGGGCGGCCAGCTCCTCGATCTCGGCGAACGTCTGCGAGAGGCCGTTCTCCGCGTCCCACAGGCCGACGCCGCGCAGCCCCGGGGTGTCGATCAGGACGCCGCCGCAGGGCAGCTTGAGCATGTTGCGCGTGGTGGTGGTGTGACGGCCCTTGCCGTCCCGGTCGCGGGCGGCGTTGACGCCCTGGACCTCCTCGCCGACGAGGGCGTTGGCGAGGGTGGACTTGCCCGCGCCGGACTGGCCGAGCAGCACGGACGTGCCCCCGGCCAGGGAGGCGGCGAGGACGTCGACGCCCTCGCCGGTCTCCGCGCTGACGGCGAGGACCTGGGCGCCCGGCGCCACGGTCGCCGTGTCGGCGAGGAGGTGGCCGAGGACGACGGGGTCGGGCACGAGGTCGGCCTTGGTGAGGACGACCACCGGCTCGGCGCCGCTCTCCCAGGCCAGGGCCAGGAACCGCTCGACGCGGCCCAGGTCCAGCTCCACGGCCAGCGAGACCGCGATGACGGCGTGGTCGACGTTGGCGGCGAGGACCTGGCCCTCGGAGCGCTTGGAGGACGTGGAGCGCACGAACGCGCTGCGGCGGGGCAGCAGGGCGAGCACCATTGCGCGGTCGGTGTCGACGGCGGCCCAGTCGCCGGTGCACATGATGTTCAGCGGGTCGCCGGTGGTGACGAGCGCGGTGTCGGCCTGCACGGTGTGCACGCCGGTGCCGTCCGGCGCGGGCACGACGACGTCGCAGCGGCCCCGGTCGACGCGGACGATGCGGCCGGGGACGGCGCCCCCGGCGGCGTGTGCGGTGAAGCTGTCAGCGAACCCTTCGTCCCAGCCGTAGGGGGCGAGAGGGTGTGAGAGCTCGGTCAAGACGGTGTTCCTTAAGGGAGGGGGAAGTGACGGACTTCTGCTGGGTGCGGGCCGTGACAGTCATCGGTCCTCGCCTCCTCTCCTGGGAACACGCGTCCTTCGCGCTGGGGTGAGCTTAAGTGGGGTGCACGGGCGGACGCGAAAGGTTTTTCCCGTCGCGCCCCTGCTCGTCGCGTTGCCTCTTCCTTCGTCGCCTTCGCTAGTCGCGCCGCTTCGCGTGCCGCGCGTGCTTCGGCTGGTGGCCCTCCTTCTGGAGGCGGGAGCGGACGTCGTCAGGGGGCAGGAACTGCGCCCACCGCTCCGGGAACTCCGAAGGCGGCTCGCGGTCCTGGCCGATCACGCCCTCGTCCGGGCCGTAGTCGTCGAGGTCCTCCTCCAGGCTCGCCTCCAGCGCGCGGGCCGCCCGCTCGGCCGCCTCCTGCGCCGCGGCCGCGGCCCGCAGCCGGTCGACGTCGGCGCGCGCGGCGGCGGTGGCCACCGACGGCCACACCCGGTCGAGCGCGGCGTTGACGGCCGCGCCGACGAGCACGGCGAAGGCCGAGACGCCGATCCACAGCAGCACGGCGACGGGCGCGGCGAGGGAGCCGTAGATGGTCAGGCCCTCCACCGTGTGGGTGAGGTAGATCCGCAGCAGGAAGCTGCCGAACACCCACATCGTCAGGGCGACGAGCGCGCCGGGGATGTCCTCCTGCCAGGGCGAACGGACCGGCACGGACACGTGGTAGAGCGTGGTGAGGAAGGCGATGCACAGCAGGATGACGACGGGCCAGTACAGGAAGCGCACGACGTCGGCGCTCCAGGGCACGACGTCCACCACCGCCTCGGGCCCGGCGACCATCAGCGGCAGCGCCACCGCCCCGATGAGGAGGGCGACGATGTAGAGGAGGAAGGCGAGCAGGCGGGTCCGGACGATGCCGCGCTTGCCCTCCAGCCCGTACATGATCGTGATGGTGTCGACGAAGACGTTGACGGCGCGCGAACCGGACCACAACGCGATGGCGAAGCCGACGGAGATGACGTCGGGGCGGCCCTTGGTGACGTCCCGCAGCAGGGGCCGGGCGATCTCGTTGACGCCCTTGTCGCTGAGGACCGTCGCGGACGCCTTGAGGATGTTCTCCTGGATGGAGCCGATGGTGTTGGTGCCGGTCCAGTCGTCCAGGTAGCCCAGCAGGCCGAGGAGGCCCAGCAGCAGCGGCGGCAGCGACAGCAGGGTGAAGAACGCGGCCTCCGCCGCGAGCCCGGTGACGCGGTATTCGATGCAGGAGTTGACCGTGTCCTTCAGAAGAAGCCACGCCATCCTGCGTTTCGAGACATTTCGGTACAGGACGCGAGCCCTGTGCAGCCGGCCGGCCCGACGCCCCGGTGATTCGTTTGCTGCCTGCACGCTCTAACCGTATCCGCCCTGGCAGCATCGGCTCGCACGCCCGCCGAACAGACGGGCGACGCGGGGCGGGACGAGCGTCCGGTGGAGGGTGATGCTGCGCCGACTCGGCACCACCCTCCGGCCGCTCTCCCACACCATCCGCCCGCGGCGCGCCCCCGCGCAACGGTTGCATGGAGTTGCAATCCTGCGGATGCCCCGCCGGACGGGCCCGCGGGACGGCACCATGGCAGCGTGAACCGCGGAACCACCGACGAACGCCTGCTGCCGGCCGTCCGGGAGGCCTGCCTGGGTGACGCACGGCCTCCCGTGCCCCCGCGCCCGGTCATCGGGCAGTCCTGGCACCGCGTCCGGCTGCGGGGCGTCGATCCGGAGAAGGGCGGTTCGTCCCCGCCGCTGCCGGCCGACGAGGTCGAGCAGCGGCGGCATCGCTCGCCGCTCGCGGCGCTGCTCGGCCAGCTGCACGAGGGGCTGGGCACGGTGGTCGACATCGAGCGGCACCTGATGGCCGTCACGGACGCCGAGGGCCGGGTGCTGTGGCGGCAGGGCAACCCCGGCGTGCTGCGCAGCGCCGACCGGCTCGGCTTCGACGTGGGGGCGTCGTGGGCCGAGGAGCTCGTGGGCACCAACGGCATCGGCACCTCGCTCGTCGAGCGGCGGCCGGTTCAGGTGCGCTCGGCCGAGCACTTCGTCCGCACCCACCACGCGTGGACGTGCGCGGCGGCCCCGCTGCACGATCCGCGCGACGGGCGGCTGCTGGGCGTGCTGAACGTCAGCGGGCCGGCGCCGGTGTTCAACCCCGCCACGCTGCCGCTGGTCACGGCGGTCGCGAAGCTGGGCGAGGGGGAGCTGCGGGCCCGGCACTGGGAGTCGGTGGAGCGGCTGCGGGCGGTCGCGGCCCCCATGCTGGCCCGGGTGAGCGGGCGGGCGCTGGTGGTGGACCGCGACGGCTGGGCGGCGGCGGTGACCGGCATGGGGCCGGTCGGCCGGGTCGCCCTGCCCAAGTCCGTGCAGGCGGGGCGGGCCTGGCTGCCCTCGCTCGGGCTGTGCTCGCTCGCGCCGCTGCCGGACGGGTGGCTGGTGCAGGTGGAGGAGGCCGCGCGCCCCGAGCTCGTGCCCAACCGCGTCGTGCTCGACGTGCGCGGCCCGCGCCGCTGGACGGTCACGGTCGCGGGCGCCGCCGGCGAGTGGTCGCAGGAGCTCAGCCCCCGCCACGCCGAGCTGCTGTACGTGCTGGCGCGGCACCCCGGGGGCCGCTCCGCCGCGGAGCTCGCGGCGGACCTGTTCGGCGACGCCTCCCGGACGGTCACGGTCCGCGCGGAGATGTCCCGCATGCGCCGCACCCTGGGAGGCGTCCTCGGTCACCGCCCGTACCGCTTCGCGGACGGCGTCGACGTCCACCTGCTGGCCCCGCCGCAGGCCGAAGACCTACTGCCGTCGTCAACGGCCCCGGTCGTCCTGGCAGACCGCGACCGGGCCCGGTGACCGGGCCGACACCCACCCTCGACCTGAGGCGCGCCCGGCACCGCCGGACTCCACCACGGTGGCTGAGCGCCGCCGCGGCGGAAGCAAGAGCCCGCGGCCGAATCGAAGCCGCGGCAGCACCCGGGCACGCGGCGCGAACTCGCTCCGCCGCGACGGCGATCAACCCCCACAAGGTCCCCGGCGGCGCCGAACCGACCCCGAGGGCCCACCCGGCACCGCCGAGACCCGCCGCGACGGCTGAGCGCCGCCGCGGCGGAAGCAGGAGCCTCGCCGGAATCGAAAGCCGCACCACCCCACCCCCGCCGCGACGGCGATCAACCCCCACAAGGATCCCGGCGGCGCCGAACCGACCCCGAGGGCCCGCTCGGCACCGCCGCACCCCGCCGCGGCGGGAGCAAAGGCACCCGGCGCGCAGGGCCGGGAGTCGCGCGGGCCCTGCGGGCCCCACGTGTAGCGTGTGGCCCGGCCCGTGGTTCGCTGGGCGTATGAGCATCCGTACGACCACCGTGACCACCTGGTCCCTGGAACAGACCTCGCCGGCCGACCTCGTGCCCGTCCAGGTGCCGGACGCCGCGTCCGGCATCCGGATCGTCCGCTCCGAGGTGCCCTCGCCCGAGTTCAGCCGGTTCCTCTACACGGCCGTCGGCGGCGACGTGACCTGGCTCGACCGGCTGCCCTGGAGCCACGAGCAGTGGCGCGCACACCTGGAGCGGCCCGGCGTGGAGACCTGGGTGGCCTACGAGCACGGGACGCCGGCGGGCTACATCGAGCTGGAGCCGCAGCCCGGCGGCACGGTCGAGATCGTCTACTTCGGGCTGATCGCGGCGTTCCGCGGCCGCCGCATCGGCGGTCACCTGCTGTCGTACGGCACCGCGCGGGCCTGGGACCTGGCCGACCGCTGGGAGGGCCTGGAGCCGACCAGGCGGGTCTGGCTGCACACCTGCAGCCTCGACGGCGAGCACGCGGTGGCCAACTACGAGAAGCGCGGCTTCCGTTTGTTCGCGACCAAGACCGAGGAGCAGCCGGAGGCCGCACCGCCCGGCCCCTGGCCGGGCGCCCACGCCTGAGCACAGGCACCGCACCCGTCACGGGCGGCACAGGCCGCCGAGCGATCCCGTCCCGCATTGCGGGACGGGATCGTCCATATTGCGGACAATGGTGGACTGGCCGGATCCCGCCGTGCCACGCTTCCCCCATGTCCGGAGCTGGAATCGTCTTGGTGAGTCGGCGTCACGTCGACCTCGTCCGCGTGTCCAGCGCCATCTGTCCGGCGGGCTGACGTCTCAGCACCAGCACTGCCGTTTCCTGACTTTCGCCCGCTCCCCCGCCGTCCCCGATGCCGCGGACGAGCGTCCCCCTTGCGCACCCACGCAGCCCCGTGAGCACCCGTACCCGTACCGGCACTTGTACGCGCACCCGTACTCGTACTCGTACGCAGGCCGGGCGCACCCGTGGGCGTACCCGCAGGCCACCGAAGGACATACCGCCATGGCTGCCACCTCGCACACCCCCTCAGCCGCCACGTCCCGCCGCAAGGCCGGCCGCCACCGCGGCGAGGGCCAGTGGGCCGTGGGCCACTTCACCCCGCTCAACGGCAACGAGCAGTTCAAGAAGGACGACGACGGTCTCAATGTGCGGACACGCATTGAGACGATCTACTCGAAGGCCGGCTTCGACTCCATCGACCCCGCGGACCTGCGCGGACGGATGCGCTGGTGGGGGCTGTACACCCAGCGCAAGCCGGGGATCGACGGCGGCAAGACCGCGGTCCTGGAGCCGGAGGAGCTGGACGACGAGTACTTCATGATGCGCGTCCGCATCGACGGCGGCCGGCTCACCGTCGCCCAGCTGCGCGCCATCGGCGAGGTCTCGCAGACCTACGCCCGCGGCACGGCCGACATCACCGACCGGCAGAACATCCAGCTGCACTGGGTGCGCATCGAGGACGTGCCCGCCATCTGGGAGAGGCTGGAGGCCGTCGGGCTGTCGACGACGGAGGCGTGCGGCGACTGCCCGCGCGTGATCATCGGTTCGCCGGTCGCCGGGATCGCCGCGGACGAGATCCTCGACGGCACGCCGGCCATCGAGGAGATCGAGCGCCGCTACATCGGCAGCAAGGAATTCTCCAACCTGCCGCGGAAGTTCAAGTCGGCGGTCTCCGGCTCGCCGGTGCAGGACGTGGTCCACGAGATCAACGACATCGCGTTCGTCGGCGTCGTCCACCCCGAGCACGGGCCCGGCTTCGACGTCTGGGTGGGCGGCGGGCTGTCCACCAACCCCCGGCTCGGGGAGCGGCTCGGCGCCTGGGTGCCGCTGGAGGACGTGCCGGACGTGTGGGCCGGCGTCGTCGGCATCTTCCGCGACTACGGCTACCGGCGGCTGCGCACCCGCGCCCGGCTGAAGTTCCTGATGGCGGACTGGGGCCCGGAGCGCTTCCGCGACGTCCTGGAGAACGAGTACCTCAAGCGCAAGCTCGCCGACGGGCCGCCGCCCGCCGAGCCCAGCAACCGCTGGCGCGACCACGTGGGCGTGCACGAGCAGAAGGACGGCCGCTTCTACGTGGGCTTCGCCCCGCGCGTCGGCCGGGTGGACGGCAGCACCCTCACCAAGATCGCCGAACTGGCGGCGGCCCACGGCTCGGACCGGCTCAACACCACGGTCGAGCAGAAGATGGTCATCCTGGACGTGGCGCGCGAGCAGGTGGACTCCCTCGTCGCCGGGCTGGAGGCACTGGGCTTCCAGGTCGCGCCCTCCCCCTTCCGGCGCGGCACGATGGCCTGCACCGGCATCGAGTTCTGCAAGCTCGCCATCGTGGAGACCAAGGCGCGCGGCGCCTCCCTGATCGACGAACTCGAGCGCCGCATGCCGGACTTCGAGGAGCCGGTCACCATCAACATCAACGGCTGCCCCAACGCCTGCGCCCGCATCCAGACCGCCGACATCGGCCTCAAGGGCCAGCTCGTGCTGGACGAGGACGGCCGTCAGGTCGAGGGCTTCCAGGTGCACCTGGGCGGCGCGCTGGGCCTGCAGGCCGGCTTCGGCCGCAAGGTCCGCGGACTGAAGGTCACCTCCGCGGAACTGCCCGACTACATCGAGCGGGTGCTGACCCGCTTCGCCGAACAGCGCGAGGACGGCGAGCGGTTCGCCGCCTGGGTCGCGCGCGCCGGAGAGGCGGACCTGTCATGAGCGGACGCGCCGCCCCCTTCTACTGCCCCTACTGCGGCGACGAGGACCTGCGCCCCTCCGAGGAGGGGCACGGCGCCTGGGAATGCGCCGCATGCAGCCGCGCGTTCCGCCTGTCGTTCCTCGGGCTGCTGGCCCCGCGCCACCGGGGCCCCGCGCCCGTACCCGGCGAAGGGGGCAGCACGTCATGACCGCCACCGATCTGCGGGCGCTCGCCGAACGGGCGGGCCGCGAGCTGGAGGAGGCCCCGGCGCCGGAGATACTGCGCTGGGCCGCCGGGACCTTCGGGGAGCGCTTCTGCGTCACCTCCTCCATGGAGGACGCGGTCGTCGCCCACCTCGCCTCGAGCGCCCTGCCCGGCGTCGACGTCGTCTTCCTCGACACCGGCTACCACTTCCCGGAGACCATCGGCACCCGCGACGCGGTCGCCGCCGTGCTGGACGTCAACGTCATCACGCTCACGCCCCGCGCGACCGTCGCCGAGCAGGACGCCGCCCACGGCCCCCGGCTGCACGACCGCGACCCCGACCTGTGCTGCGCGCTGCGCAAGGTCGAGCCGCTGGAGCGCGGGCTCGCCGCGTACGACGCCTGGGCGACCGGGCTGCGCCGCGACGAGTCCCCCACCCGCGCGGGCACCCCCGTCGTCAGCTGGGACGAGCGGCGGCGGAAGGTGAAGGTCTCCCCCATCGCCCGCTGGACCCAGGAGGATGTGGACGCGTACGTCGCCGAACACGGCGTGCTGACCAACCCGTTGCTGATGGACGGCTACGCCTCCGTCGGCTGCGCGCCCTGCACCCGCAGGGTCGCCGCGGGCGAGGACGCGCGCGCCGGCCGCTGGGCCGGGCTGGCCAAGACCGAATGCGGGCTGCACGGATGACACAGGAGCAGGA
Organism: Streptomyces roseifaciens; assembly: GCF_001445655.1. Lineage (NCBI taxonomy): Bacteria > Bacillati > Actinomycetota > Actinomycetes > Kitasatosporales > Streptomycetaceae > Streptomyces > Streptomyces roseifaciens. The sequence goes on along the minus strand of NZ_LNBE01000003.1, from coordinate 372,970 downwards.
GCAAGCGATGAGCGGGGCCACCATCTGGCTCACCGGCCTGCCGAGCGCGGGCAAGACCACGATCGCCCGGGCGCTGGCCGGGCGGCTGCACGACGAGGGACACCGGGTGGAGGTGCTGGACGGCGACGAGATCCGCGAGTTCCTCTCGGCCGGGCTGGGCTTCTCCCGGGAGGACCGGGACACCAACGTGCGGCGGATCGGCTTCGTCGCACAGCTGCTCGCCGCGCACGGCGTGAAGGTGCTCGTCCCGGTGATCGCGCCGTACGCGGACTCCCGCGAGGCGGTGCGCAAGCACCACCAGGAGCGGGGCACCGGCTATCTGGAGGTGCACGTGGCCACGCCCGTCGAGGTGTGCTCGGTCCGGGACGTCAAGGGCCTGTACGCACGGCAGGCGGCGGGCGAGATCTCCGGGCTGACGGGCGTCGACGACCCCTACGAGGCGCCGGCCGACCCGGACCTGCGGATCGAGGCGCACGGGCAGAGCGTGGCGGAGTCGGCAGGGGCGCTGCACGCCCTGCTGGCGGGACGGGGGCTGGCATGAGCGCCGCCGGAAGCCCCTTCGCCCTGCCCCACCTGGAGGTGCTGGAGTCGGAGGCGGTGCACGTCTTCCGTGAGGTGGCGGGGGAGTTCGAGCGGCCGGTGCTGCTGTTCTCGGGCGGCAAGGACTCCATCGTCATGCTGCACCTGGCCTTGAAGGCCTTCGCGCCGGCGCCGCTGCCGTTCGCGCTGCTGCACGTCGACACCGGCCACAACTTCCCCGAGGTCCTCGCCTACCGCGACCGCACCGTCGCCGGGCACGGGCTGCGCCTGCACGTCGCCTCGGTCCAGGAGGCCATCGACACCGGACGGGTGCGTGAGCGCCCCGACGGCACCCGCAACCCCCTGCAGACCGTCCCCCTCCTCGACGCCATCACCCGCCACCGCTTCGACGCCGTCTTCGGCGGCGGCCGCCGCGACGAGGAGAAGGCCCGCGCCAAGGAACGCGTGTTCTCCCTGCGCGACGAGTTCGGCGGCTGGGACCCCCGCCGCCAGCGCCCCGAACTGTGGCAGCTCTACAACGGCCGCCACGCCCCCGGCGAGCACGTCCGCGTCTTCCCCCTGTCCAACTTCACCGAACTCGACGTGTGGCAGTACATCGCCCGCGAGAAGATAGAGCTGCCCGCGATCTACTTCGCCCACCGGCGCGAGGTCTTCGCCCGGGGCGGCATGTGGCTCGCCCCCGGCGCCTGGGGCGGCCCCCGCGACGGCGAGGACACCCAGATACGCACCGTGCGCTACCGCACCGTCGGCGACATGTCCTGCACCGGAGCCGTCGACTCCCACGCCGCCACCATCGAGGAGGTCATCACCGAGATCACCGCCTCCCGCCTCACCGAACGCGGCGCCACCAGAGCCGACGACAGACTCTCCGAAGCCGCCATGGAGGACCGCAAACGCGAGGGGTACTTCTAGCCATGAGCACTGTGACCGACACGACCACGGCCGCGACCTCGCTGCTGCGCTTCGCCACCGCCGGATCCGTCGACGACGGCAAGTCCACGCTGGTCGGCCGCCTCCTGCACGACTCCAAGTCCGTCCTGGCCGACCAGCTGGAGGCCGTCGAGCACGCCTCCCGCAGCCGCGGCGCCGGCGCCCCGGACCTGGCGCTGCTGACGGACGGCCTGCGCGCCGAGCGCGAGCAGGGCATCACCATCGACGTCGCCTACCGCTACTTCGCCACTCCCCGGCGGCGCTTCATCCTCGCCGACACCCCCGGCCACGTGCAGTACACGCGCAACATGGTCACCGGGGCGTCCACCGCCCAGGCCGCCGTCGTCCTCGTCGACGCCCGCAACGGCGTCGTCGAGCAGACCCGCCGCCACGCCGCCGTCGCGGCACTCCTGCGCGTCCCGCACGTCGTCCTCGCCGTCAACAAGATGGACCTCGCCGGCTACGCGGAGCCCGTCTTCGCAGCCATCGCCGAGGAGTTCACCGCCTACGCGAGCGGGCTGGGCGTCCCCGAGGTCACGGCCATCCCCGTCTCCGCGCTCGCCGGGGACAACGTGGTGGCGCCCTCCGCGCACATGGACTGGTACGGCGGCCCCACCGTCCTGGAGTACCTGGAGACGGTGCCCGTCGTCACCGACCCCACCGCCGACCCCGCGCGCTTCCCCGTCCAGTACACGATCAGGCCGCAGACGGCCGAGCACCCCGACTACCGCGGCTACGCGGGGCAGATCGCCTCCGGGGTGCTGCGCGTCGGCGAGCCCGTCACCGTCCTGCCGTCGGGGCGCACGAGCACGATCGCCGCCATCGACGCGCTCGGCCAGAGCGTCGACGTGGCCTGGGCGCCGCAGTCGGTGACCGTGCGCCTCGCCGACGACCTCGACGTCTCCCGCGGCGACCTCATCGCCCCCACCGCCGGCGCGCCGCAGGTCACCCGGGACGTCGAGGCCACCGTCTGCCACCTCGCCGACCAGCCGCTCCTCCCCGGCGCCCGCGTCCTGCTCAAGCACACCACCCGCACCGTCCGGGCCCTCGTCAAGGACATCCCCTCCCGCCTGACCCTCGACGACCTCTCCCAGCACCCCGCGCCGGGCCGCCTGGAGGCCAACGACATCGGGCGCGTCACGCTGCGCACCGCCGAGCCGCTCGCCCTCGACCCCTACGCCGGCTCCCGCCACACCGGCTCCTTCCTCCTCATCGACCCCGGCGACGGCACAACGCTGACCGCCGGCATGGCGGGCGAGGCGTTCGCGGCGGGGCCCGGGGAGCCGTCCGGCGACGAGGGATGGGACTTCTGAGATGACGGCAGCGATCGCGAACGGCTCGGCGGGCGGCATCGGCCGATGTGCGTGCTGACGCCCGTACCGACGGCGTCAGCACCCCGCCCCTTCCCGTACCAGTCACTTCCCTTACGCCCCGCCGAAGCGCCGGGCGTCCCCTAGCCGTACCCCGGCCCGTCGAGAGGACCCCCCGTGCCCGCCGCCGCCCGCTCCGCCCGCCGCCGCGCACTCGCCGCCGTCGCCGCCCTGCCCCTGCTGATCGGCGCCCTCGGCGCCTGCGGCTACGGATCGGAGAAGGACTCCGGCACCACCGGGTCCGGCTCCACCGCGGGGAAGAACGCGGAGGGGAAGAAGCTGTCGGCGGACACCGTCCGGATCGGCTACTTCCCCAACATCACCCACGCCACGCCGCTGGTCGGCGAGCAGGAGGGGCTGCTCCAGAAGGAGCTGGGCGGCACGAAGCTCCGCTCGACGACGTTCAACGCGGGCCCGTCCGAGATCGAGGCGCTCAACGCGGGCTCGATCGACATCGGCTGGATCGGCCCGTCGCCCGCGATCAACGGCTACGTGAAGTCCAAGGGCAAGAGCCTGCGCATCGTCTCGGGCTCGGCGTCGGGCGGCGTGAAGCTGGTCGTCGACCCGAAGAAGATCTCCTCCCCGGACGACGTCAAGGGCAAGCGGATCGCCACCCCGCAGAAGGGCAACACCCAGGACGTGGCGTTCCTCCACTGGATCGCGGAGAAGGGCTGGAAGGTCGACCCGCAGAGCGGCAAGGGCGACGTCTCGGTCGTCCGCACGGACAACAAGGTGACTCCCGACGCCTTCAAGTCCGGCTCGGTGGACGGCGCGTGGGTGCCCGAGCCGACCGCCTCGAAGCTGGTCTCCGAGGGCGGCAAGGTGCTCCTGGACGAGTCCTCGCTGTGGCCGGACGGGAAGTTCGTCATCACCAATGTGATCGTGTCGCAGAAGTTCCTCGACGCGCACCCCGACGTGGTCGAGGCCGTGCTGCGCGGCTCGGTGAGGACGAACGCCTGGATCAAGGCGAACCCGGAGAAGGCCAAGGGCTCGGCGAACGCGGCGCTGAAGAAGCTCTCCGGCAAGGAGCTGCCGGCCGCGATCATCGACCCGGCCTGGAAGTCCATCGAGGTCCTCGACGACCCGCTGGCCGCGTCGCTGGAGGCGGAGGCCGATCACGCCGTCAAGGCCGGGCTGCTGGAGAAGCCGGACCTTTCGGGAATCTACGACCTGACCGTGCTCAACAAGGTTCTCAAGGCCGAGGGCAGGCCCGCGGTGACCGCCGCGAAGCTCGGCAAGCAGTAGCCGCCCGCCCGTCGTATCCCGCCCCATCCCCAGGAGGTGACCGGATGGCCCCGGCACTGACGACCGACAAGACCGGCGCGACCGCGCTCGCGGACCGCGAGTCCGCGGCGGTCAGGATCGAGCACGTCCACAAGTCCTTCGGCCGGCCCGGCGCGGCCCAGCCCGTGCTGGACGACATCTCCCTGGAGGTGCGCCCCGGCGAGTTCGTGTGCCTCCTGGGGGCCTCGGGCTGCGGCAAGTCCACGCTGCTGAACCTGGTGGCGGGCCTGGACCGGCCGACCGCCGGCACCATCGACGTGCCCGGCGGCCGCCCGGCGCTGATGTTCCAGGAGCACGCGCTGTTCCCCTGGCTCACCGCGGGCCGCAACATCGAGCTGGCGCTGCGGCTGCGCGGGGTGCCGCGCGCGGAGCGGCGGCCGGAGGCGGAGCGGCTCCTGGAGCTCGTACGGCTCTCCGGCGCGTACGGCAAGCGGGTGCACGAGCTGTCGGGCGGCATGCGGCAGCGCGTCGCCCTCGCCCGCGCCCTGGCGCAGGACAGCCAGGTCCTGCTGATGGACGAGCCGTTCGCGGCGCTGGACGCCATCACCCGGGACGTCCTGCACCACGAGCTGACCCGCATCTGGTCCGAGACGTCGCTGTCGGTGCTGTTCGTCACCCACAACGTCCGCGAGGCGGTGCGGCTCGCGGAGCGCGTCGTGCTGCTGTCCTCGCGGCCGGGGCGGGTGGCCCGGCAGTGGGCCGTGGACATACCCCAGCCCCGCCGCATCGAGGACGCGGCGGTGGCGGACCTGTCCGTCGAGATCACCGAAGAACTGCGTGGGGAGATCCGCCGCCATGGCCGGCACTGAGACGGGCGCCCGGAGCGCCTCCGGCAGCCCGCACGACCTCGCCGGCCTGGAGGCCGGGCTCGACGCCCTGGACGCGGTGGAGGTCCGGCGCGCCCCCTTCGCCCAGGTGCTGCTCCACAAGGTGCTGCCGCCCCTGACGGCCGTCGTCCTGGTCCTCGCGGTCTGGAAACTGCTGGTGGTCGCGGAGGTCACCGACGACTACAAGCTGCCCGACCCGTCCGCGGTGTGGCACAGCCTGCAGGAGCTGTGGCTGCGGGGCACGCTCCTGGACATCGTCTGGACGTCCGTCTCGCGCGGCCTGCTGGGCTTCGCCGCGGCGCTCGCCCTCGGCACGCCGCTCGGCCTGCTCGTCGCGCGCGTGAAGTTCGTCCGGGCCGCGCTCGGCCCCGTCCTGTCCGGGCTGCAGTCGCTGCCGTCTGTCGCCTGGGTGCCCGCGGCGGTGATCTGGCTGGGCATCACCGACGCGGCGATGTACGCGGTGATCCTGCTGGGCGCGGTGCCCTCCATCGCCAACGGCCTGGTGTCCGGCATCGACCAGGTGCCGCCGCTGTACCTGCGGGCGGGCCGCACCATGGGCGCCACGGGGCTGCGCGGCGCCCGGCACGTCCTGCTGCCCGCAGCGCTCCCCGGCTACATCGCGGGGCTCAAGCAGGGCTGGGCGTTCTCCTGGCGGTCCCTGATGGCCGCCGAGCTCATCGCCTCCTCCCCCGACCTCGGCCTGGGGCTCGGCCAGTACCTGGAGAACGCGCGCACCGACTCCGACATGCCGGGGGTGCTCCTCGGCATCCTCCTCATCCTCTTCGTCGGCATCGCCATCGACCTGGCCGTCTTCAGCCCGCTGGAGCGCCGGGTGCTGCGGACGCGCGGACTGGCCGCGGCGAACCGATGACTCCAGCGCCCCTGCTCCTCGTCGCCCACGGCAGCCGCGACCCGCGCCACGCGGCCACCGTCCTGGAGCTGCGTGCGCGGGTGGCCGCGGCGCGGCCCGGGCTCCGGGTCGAGGTGGGCTTCCTCGACTTCTGCGTGCCGAGCGTGCCTCGGGTGCTGGAGCGGCTGGCGGCGGAGGGGGTGCGCGACGTCGTCGCCGTGCCCCTGCTGCTGACCCGCGCCTTCCACGCCAAGGCCGACATCCCGGCCGTGCTGCGGGCGGCGACGGCGGGGCTGCCGGGCCTGAACGTGACGCGGGCTCAGGTGCTGGGGCCCGCTCCCCTGCTGACGGCCGCCCTGGAGCGGCGGCTGCGGCAAGCCGGTCTGCCGCTCGGCGACCGGCGCCCGACCGGGGTCGTCCTGGCCTCGGCGGGCTCCTCCGACCCGGAGGCGAACGCGGTGATCGCAGAAATCGCGCGGGAGTGGCGGCGTACCGGTTGGTGCGCCGTGCGGCCCGCGTTCGCCTCCGCCTCCCCGCCGCACGTGGCGGACGCCGTGCGGGCCCTGCGCGCCGAGGGGGCGCGCCGGGTGGCGGTCGCCCCGTACGTCCTCGCACCCGGCCGGCTGCCGGACCGCATCGCGCGGGGAGCCGTGGAGGGCGGCGCGGACGTCCTGGCGGACGTGCTGGGGGCGGCGCCGGAGGTGGTGGCGCTGGTGGTGCGCCGTTACGAGGAGGCAGCGGCGGGGGGCGTGCTCTCCCCGGCCCGGCCGGCCGCCCGCAGGCGTTCGGCCTGAGCGAGGCCGACCTCCGAGCCCTTGCGCAGGTAGTCGCCGATGACGGCGAGCTCCTCGTCCCGGTAGCCGTCGAGGACCGCCCGGAAGGCGCCGCCCGGCACGTCCCAGGCCGCGGCGATGCGGCTCTGCGCCGCCGGAGCCAGGGCCACCAGGGCGCGGCGGCGATCGCCGGGGTCGGCGCGGCGCTCCACGAGGCCGGCCTTCTCCAGCCGGTCCACGAGGCGGGTGGCCGAGCCGGGGGTGAGGCCCGCGAGCCGGGCGACCTCGCCGGTGCTCAGCGGCTCGCGCTCCATGGCGAGCAGGTTGAGGCACTGCAGGTCGGTGGGGTGGAGGCCGAGGTGGTCGGCCATGGCCTGGTTGAAGAGCGTCCAGGCGGCGTAGTGCCGGCGGCTCTCTTCCTTGATCCGATCCACCAGCTCCGCACGCTTCGGCACCGGCCCGCTCCGCCCTTCCGGAAAATGCTTGCGCGACGCAATGTCTGCGCACCACAATGATTGCGCGACGCAATGTGCGTCTCGCGGGCATCTTACGTATTCCTCGCACGCCGTGCATTCCCTGCACCGCCTGCGTCTCCCAGAAGGGCACCCGAGGACATGACCACCCTCGTCACCGGCAGCCGCGGCCGCGTCGGCCGCGCACTCATCGACATCCTGCACGCCCGGGGCCACGCCGTCCGGGCGGCCTCCCGCACCCCCGGCGAGCTCACACTGCCGGACGGCGTCCCCTCGATGCGCCTCGCGCTCGACGAGCCGGAGACCTTCCGCGCGGCGCTCGACGGCGTCGCGTCCGTGTTCCTGTACGCGGAGGCCTCGCACACCGCCGCCTTCGCACGGGCGGCCGCGGACGCCGGCGTCCGGCACATCGTGCTGCTGTCGTCGAGCTCCGTGCACTACCCCGACGCCGCCACGCACCCCGTCGCCCGCCCGCACCGGGAGGCCGAGCAGGCCCTGGCCGCCGGGCCGGTCACCGCGACGTTCCTGCGGCCGGGCGTCTTCGCCACCAACACGCTGGGCTGGACCCGCTCCGTCAAGGCCACCGGCACGGTGGACCTGCCCTACCCCGGCGCATACACCGACCCCATCCACGAACAGGACCTGGCCGAGGCGGCGTTCACCGTCCTCACCGACCCCGCGCGCCAGGGCGGCGCGTACACGCTCAGTGGCCCGGAAGTCCTGACCTTCCTCGACCAGGCCGAGCAGATCTCGCGCGTCGCGGGCGTGCCCGTGACCGTCAACCCCGTCTCGCCCGAGGCCTGGAAGGAGGCCGCGGGCCCCCACCTGCCCGGGCACTTCGCCGACGCGCTGCTCTCCTTCTGGAAGTCGTCCGACGGCAAGCCGGGCAGGCTCGCGGGAGGCGTGGAGGAGCTGACGGGCCGTCCGGCGCGTACGTTCGCCACGTGGGTGGAGGACCACGCCGCCGACTTCCGTCCCTGACGTCCACCGCCGGCTTCCGTCCCCGGCTCGCGCCCCGGCTCTCGTACCTGACGCGGCCTCAGACCGTCTCCGCCGCCGTGCCGATGCCCAGGGCCACCAGGACGCCCCCCGTGGCGCGTTCGAGGTTGCGGCCGACGCGGGGGCGGCGCAGCCAGGTGATCATGCGCGCGGCGCAGACCGCGACGAGCAGCATCCACACCGCGGCCACGACCGCGTCGATCACGCCGAAGAGCAGGGTCACCCCGAACGGCGAGCCGCCCTCGGGCAGGAACTGGGGGACGACGGCGACGAAGAAGACGCCGACCTTGGGGTTGAGCAGGCAGCTCAGCAGGCCCTGGCGAAACGCCTCGGCCGCGCGCGGCGCGGGGGCGGCGGAGGCCTGCTCCTGCAGCGCCGCGGCCCCGGACCCGCCGGAATCGCCGGACGCACCGGAGCCGCCTCCGCGGCGCGGGCGGTGGGCCCACAGGGCCTGGGCGCCGAGGAACACGAGGTACGCGGCGCCCGCGAGCCGGACGACGGTGAAGGCCGCGTCCCAGCGCTGCAGCGCCGCCGCGAGACCGAACGCCGCGGCCACGCCCCAGGCCAGCGAGCCGACGGCCGCACCGAGGGCGGTGGCGCTGCCCGTGCGGCGGCCGCCGCGCAGGCAGTTGCGCAGGACCAGGAGGGTGTCCGGGCCCGGTGCCATGGCCACCAGGAGGGAGAAGAGGGTGAATCCGAGTATCGCCGCCGTCACGCTGGACTCCTGTCTTCTTGAGGCTCATGTGGTGATTGAGGCTCGTGTGATGACGGGAGCTTAACCAGGCGGGTTTCCGGGCGATCTCGCCCGGAAGTCCGGGAACGACCACGGCCGCCGCTCCCCGTGGGGGTGGGGAGCGGCGGCCGGCCGATGGGCTGGAGCTGCTACTCGGTGACCTTCAGCAGCTTGTTGGGCGTGCCCGTGCTCGGGTTGGAGACCTTGTCGGGGGTCGCGCCCTTGACGAGCGCACCCGCGACCTGCTCCGGGGTGGCGTCCTTGTGGGCGCCGAGGTAGACGGCGGCGGCACCCGCGACGTGCGGAGTGGCCATCGACGTACCGGAGATGGTCTTGGTGCCGGAGTCGCTGTCGTTCCAGTCGGAGGTGATCTCCGAGCCGGGAGCGTAGAGGTCGACCACGCTGCCGAAGTTGGAGAAGTCCGACTGCTGGTCGTCCTTCGTGGTGGAGGCGACCGTGATGGCCTCCTTCACCCGGGCCGGGGAGCTGTTGCCCGCGTCGGAGGACTCGTTGCCCGCCGCGATGGCGAAGGTGACGCCGGAGGCGATCGCCTTCTGCACGGCCGCGTCGAGCGCCTCGTCCGCGCCGCCGCCGAGGCTCATGTTGGCGACCGAGGGACCCTTGTGGTTCTTGGTGACCCAGTCGATGCCGGCGACGACCTGCTCGGTGGAGCCGGAGCCCTGGCCGTCCAGGACCTTGACGGCCACGATCTTGGCCTTCTTGGCGACGCCGTGCGCCGTGCCGGCGATGGTGCCCGCCACGTGGGTGCCGTGGCCGTTGTCGTCCTCGGCCTTGTCGCTCTTGTCGACGGCGTTGAAGCCGAAGGAGGCGCGGCCCCCGAAGTCCTTGTGGCTGATGTGGACACCGGTGTCGATGACGTACGCGGTGACGCCCTCGCCGGCGCCGTCGGGGTAGGCGTACTTGCCGTCGCCCTTGGTCTCGGCCTGGTCGATGCGGTCCAGGCCCCAGGAGGGTGGGGCCTCCTGGGTGGCGCTGGCGGTGAAGCGGTGGTTCTGGACGACCTTCTCGACCGCGGGGTCGGCCGCGAGGCGCTTGGCCTCCGTCTCGTCCAGACCGCTGGCGGAGAAGCCGTGGATCGCCGAGTCGTAGGTGCGGCCGAGCTTGCCGCCGTAGCGCTCGGCGAGGTCGCCGCCCTGCGCGGAGACGGACTTCGCGCCGACGGCGCCCTTGCCGTCCTTCAGCATGACGATGTAGCTGCCCTCGATCGCGCCCTTGGCGTTGGTGCCGTAGACGGTCCCTTCGGGGGCGGGGGCGGCGCCGGCCGGCAGAGCCATGAGCGTGGCTCCGGCGGTGACGGCGGCTGCGGCGGATATCGCCAGGACGGTCCGTCGCCGGCCGGTGCGCTTGTGTGATGCCATGACGAGGTTTCCTCCTCGTGCGGTTGTTGTGGGGGGAATTGAGCATGTGTCACTGCACGCCCGGAGTGACGGAAGGGGCCGCTCCGGGGTGCTTCGAAACCCTGTCGGATTTGACGCGGGCAGTTCAACCCCCACGAGGTTTTGTGACATAGGCAACGTCGTTGCGTAATGCCAAACCCCTTTGAAGGAAGGCAATTTGGGCACTGACGGAGCATCAATTGAGCGCAGGGCAGGCCCTGATGAGAAGGACGGGTGAACATCCGGCCCGAGAGCCGGCAAGACGAAACGTATCGTCCAACGATCTCTTTCCGGCCATGCGCGGCCGGCCGGGTAGCGTGACGGGTCGGATGAGCAGGAGTGCGGCGATCGCCGCAGGTACGAAAGGTACGGGCGCAGTGGCGGACGCGGCGGAGAGCACGGCATTCACGGAGCGGCGGGCGCGCGAGCTCCTCGCGGCGGCGGTGCCGGAGGCGCCGGTGGCCGACGCGGCCCTGCTCGCGCTCGGCGAGAACGCGGTCTTCGCCGTGGGCGGGCTCGTCGTCAAGGTGGGCCGCGACGCGTCACTGCTGGAGCGCGCGCGCCACGAACTGCGGGTCGCCGCCTGGCTGGCGGAGCAGGGCGTCCCGGCCGTGCGCGCCGCCGAGCCCGCGCCGCGGACGGCCGGAGGGCACCCCGTGACGCTCTGGCACCGGCTGCCCGAGGCCGTGCGCCCGGCCGGCGCCGCCGACCTCGCCGGGCTGCTGCGCATCCTCCACGCCCTGCCCGCCCCGGACTTCGCCCTGCCCCGGCGCGAACTGCTCGGCGGTGTCGAGCGGTGGCTGCGGCTGGCCGGGGACGCGATCGACCCCGCGGACGCGGCCTACCTGCGCGAGCGGCGGGACGGCTTCGCGGTGCAGGCCGCGGCCCTGACCCCGCACCTGCCCCCGGGCCCGATCCACGGGGACGCCCTCCCGCGCAACGTGCACATCGGCCCGGACGGGCCGGTCCTGGTGGACCTGGAGACCTTCGCGGGCGACCTGCGCGAGCACGACCTCGTCGTCCTCGCCCTCAGCAAGGACCGCTACGGCCTGCCGGCCGACGCCTACGACGCCTTCGTACGGACGTACGGCTGGGACGTACGGGAGTGGGAGGGCTGCCCGGTCCTGCGCGGTGCGCGCGAGACGGCGAGCTGCGCCTGGGTGGCCCAGCACGCGCCGGGCAACGCTGCGGCTCGCGCGGAGTTCGGTCGCCGGGTGGCGTCACTGCGGGAGGGTGACGCCGCGGTCCGGTGGTATCCGTTCTGAGGACTCCCGTCCTCAATCCCTGCCGGACGCGGCAGGCCGTCTGCGGGCCGTGCGTGGCTGGTCGCGCAGTTCCCGCGCCCCTTATAGGGGCGCTCCCGCAGCGGTCTGCGCTCAGGCCACCGGAGCCGGTGCGCGCATCGCCTCCCCCGCGGAGCGGTCAGCGCAGCGGCCAGCGGCCGTCCACGGTCGCCGTCTCGTCGCCCTTGCGGCGCAGCCAGGCCTCGTAGCCCCTCGCCCAGTCCGCGTACCACCGCTCCTGGTCCCGGTGGAGGTCCCAGGGGGCGGCCTCGGCCACCTCCGGATAGTGCTCGGCGAGGGCGCAGGCCACCCGGACGGCCGCGAGGGCGTCGGCACCGGCCTCGTGGGCGTCCTCCAGGGTCACGCCGTAGACCCGGCAGACCGTCTCCAGGTTCCGCTTGCCCTTGCGGTAGCGGTCGAGGGCGCGGTCCATGGTGAGCGGGTCCACGACCGGGCCCGTGCCCTGCCCGCCGGCGGCCGCACCGCCCGCGGCCGCCAGCCGCTCCCCGAGGGAGGGCAGCCCGTGCCGCCGGAGCTCCGCCGCGAGGATGGTGAGGTCGAAGGCGGCGTTGTAGGCGACGACGGCCGCGCCCGCCGACCAGTGCGCGACCAGGATGTCCGCTATCTCGTCGGCCACCTCGCGGGCGGGCCTGCCGAGGGCGGCGCGCTCGCTGGTGATGCCGTGGATGGCCGCGGCCTCGTCCGGGATGGGGACGCCGGGATCGGCCAGCCACTCCCGGCGGCCGACGGGCTCCCCGGCCTTGGTCTCGACGACGGCCGCCGTGACGATCCTCGCCTCGGCCGGATCCGTGCCCGTGGTCTCCAGGTCGAAGCCGATCAGCAGCTCCTGATGCCACCCCATCGCGGTCCCCCTTCGTGGTGCTTCCCCCGACTGGTCCCCAGCGTCGCACGCCCCACTGACAGCGCCCCGTCCCGGCCTGCGGGAACGCCGTCGCGGGCGGCCGTCACGAGACCGGTCGCGAGTCCGCCCACACGCTCTCGAACTCCTCGCGGTAGGTCTCGAAGAGCCCGTGCTCGGGCTCGCGCCCGTCGCGGACCACGGTGCCGCCGCCGCGCAGCACCAGCACGGGGGCCTCCATGCCGCGGGCCTTGCGCAGGTAGGACTGGACGACGGCCAGCCCGTCCGCGCCGTCGCCGTTGACGAGGTAGGCGGTGAAGCGCGGCGTCTCGTCGAAGACGCGGATCTCGAAGGCGGCGGTGTCGCGGAGCCGGTCGCGCACGCGCCGCATGTGCATGATGTTCATCTCGACGGACCGGCTCATCTCGCCCTTCTTGATGCCCAGCTCCCGCTCCCGGCGCCGCACGGCGCTGCTGGCGGGGTTGAGGAAGAGCAGACGGGCCCGGCAGCCGGCCTCGGCGAGCCGGACCAGCCGGCGCCCCGAGTAGTTCTGGACGAGCAGGTTCAGGCCTATGCCGACGGCGTCGAGGCGGCGGGCGCTGCCGAAGAGGTCCTCCACGGGAAGCTGCCGCTGCAGCCGGACCCGGTCGGGGTGGACGCCCACGACGTCGGCGTAGCGGTCGCCCACGATGTCCTCGACGGCGTCGACGGGCAGCCGGTCGCCGGACCGGGCGCCCGTGCCGCCGCTGCCGCCGCTGCCGCCGCCGAGGATCGTCAGCAGGCGGCCGGCGGCCCGCTCGGCCTGGGCGAGGACGGTCTCGGACAGGGCGCGGTTGCGGGAGACGACGTTGCGCGTCACCTCCAGCTCGTCCAGTGCCAGTTCCAGCTCGCGCCGGTCGTCGAGGTACGGCTCGAAGCAGGGCCAGTGCTGGACGAGGAGCTCGCGCAGCTGGGGCAGGGTGAGGAAGCTGAGGACGTTGTCGTCGGCCGGGTCGAGCAGATAGCCCTTGCGGCGGCTGACCTCGCGCACCGCGACGGCCCGCTGCACCCACTCCTGCCCGGCCGGCCCGGCCGCGGCGACGACCCACTCGTCCTCGCCGTGCACCGGCTCGTAGACGGGCCGCAGGACGGCGGCGACGACGGCGCGCAGCCGCTGCTCCACGAGGTTGAGCCAGATGTACGCCCGGCCGGCCCGCCGGGCGCGGGTGCGCACCTCGCCCCACGCCTCGGCGTCCCAGTCCAGTGCGGCGCCGATCTCCACGGGGCGTGCCACGGACACGGCGCCGGGAGGTGTGTCGGCCGAGCCGTCACCCCCGGGACTTCCGTCTCCAGGGGGCAGCTCCAGCCCGCCCGAGCTCACAGTGCACCGCCTTCCGCCCCCGTCCAACGATCAAGGCAGACTACTGTGCGGGCGGCGGGCCCTGCACCCGGACGGGTCCGGTCCTCCGCCAACTCTCCCGTTCCGGAAACCTGTTGTCCGCCCGCCCGGCGCGGGGAGTGAGCCGTTTCATAGCGGTGGGGTCCCAAAACGCGCGGTGAGAGCCGTGCGGGCGCCCGTCCGGGCGCGCCGTGCCGCCGGTTTCCGGGGCCGGAGGGGAGGGGGCGGAGCGGGGGCGCACCCCCGCCGGGTCACCCGGTCGGACGAGCCGAAGGGGGCTGTGGTTGCGCTCCTTTTGGGGAAGATCTGGCGAAAGGGCGCCCTGTCCGGTCCGATTGGGCGAAGATGCCGCTTCGGCCCGTACGCGCGTCTCGAACAGCAAGGCCGGCGCGTGCGGCGGCGAGGACGGCCCCCGAGTACAGCCTGGGACAACGGAAGAACGGAAGAGTCGATGCAGGTCTGGCCGGGACAGGCGTACCCCCTCGGCGCGACGTACGACGGCGCCGGCACCAACTTCGCGGTCTTCTCGGAGGTCGCCGAGCGGATCGAGCTGTGCCTCCTGCACGACGACGGCTCGGAGACGGCGGTGGAGCTGCGCGAGAGCGACGCCTTCGTACGGCACGCCTACCTGCCGGGGGTGATGCCGGGTCAGCGGTACGGCTTCCGGGTGCACGGGCCCTACGAGCCGGAGCACGGGCACCGCTGCAACTCCGCCAAACTGCTGCTGGACCCCTACGCCCGGGCCGTGAGCGGGGCCGTCGACTGGGGCGAGGCCGTCTACGGCTATCACTTCGGGCGGCCCGAGAAGCGCAACGACATGGACTCGGCGCCGCACATGATGACGTCGGTCGTCGTCAATCCCTACTTCGACTGGGGGGACGACCGCCCGCCGCGCACCGACTACCACCGCACGGTCATCTACGAGGCCCACGTCAAGGGCCTGACGATGCGCCACCCGGCGCTGCCGGAGGAGATCCGCGGCACGTACGCGGCGCTGGCCCACCCCGCGGTGATCGAGCACCTGACGGAGCTGGGGGTCACGGCCATCGAACTGATGCCGGTCCATCAGTTCGTCAACGACCACCGGCTGGTGGATTCGGGTCTGGCCAACTACTGGGGCTACAACACCATCGGCTTCTTCGCCCCGCACAACGCCTACGCCTCCTGGGGCGACCGGGGACAGCAGGTGCTGGAGTTCAAGTCGGCGGTGCGGGCGCTGCACGCGGCGGGCATCGAGGTCATTCTCGATGTGGTCTACAACCACACGGCCGAGGGCAGCCACCTGGGGCCCACGCTCTCCTTCCGGGGCCTGGACAACGCCTCGTACTACCGGCTCGCGGACGACCCGCAGTACTACATGGACACCACCGGCACCGGCAATTCCCTGCTGATGCGCAGTCCGCACGTCCTGCAGCTCATCATGGACTCGCTGCGGTACTGGGTGACCGAGATGCGGGTGGACGGATTCCGCTTCGATCTGGCGGCGACGCTCGCGCGCCAGTTCCACGAGGTGGACCGGCTCTCGTCCTTCTTCGACCTGGTGCAGCAGGATCCGGTGGTCAGCCGGGTGAAGCTGATCGCGGAGCCGTGGGACGTCGGCGAGGGCGGCTACCAGGTCGGGAACTTCCCCCCGCTGTGGGCCGAGTGGAACGGAAAGTTCAGGGACACCGCCCGGGACATGTGGCGCGGCGAGCCGGCCACCCTGGCGGAGTTCGGCTCCCGGCTGACCGGCTCCTCCGACCTCTACCAGGGCGACGGCAGGCGCCCCCTGGCCTCTGTCAACTTCGTCACCTGCCACGACGGCTTCACCCTGCACGACCTCGTCGCGTACAACGGCAAGCACAACGAGGACAACGGCGAGGACAACCGCGACGGCGAGAACCACAACCGGTCCTGGAACTGCGGGGCCGAGGGCGAGAGCGACGACCCGGAGGTGCTCGCGCTGCGCGAGCGCCAGATGCGCAACTTCGTCGCCACGCTGATGGTGTCGCAGGGCGTGCCGATGCTCAGCCACGGCGACGAGTTCGCGCGCAGCCAGCAGGGCAACAACAACGCCTACTGCCAGGACAACGACGTCTCCTGGGTGCACTGGCCGCGCCCCGGGGACGACTCCTCCGGGTCCGCCCGGCGGATGCTCGCCTTCACCCGGGCGATGGTGTGGCTGCGCCGCGACCACCCGGTCTTCCGGCGCCGCCGCTTCTTCCACGGCCGCCCGGTGCAGGGCACCCACGACGAGCTGTCCGACATCGCCTGGTTCACCCACGAGGGTGAAGAGATGCGGGACAGTGACTGGCAGGCCGCCCAGGCCAAGTCGCTGACGGTCTTCCTCAACGGCGGGGCGATCTCCGAGCCCGGGCCGCGCGGCGAGCCGGTCGTCGACGACTCCTTCCTGCTGATGTTCAACGCGCACGACAAGCCGCTCGACTTCGTCGTGCCCGCCGACCACGGCAGGCTGTGGCAGGTCGTGGTCGACACCGCCGGGCCCGAGGGGGTGGCGACCGACGGGCCGAAGATCCGGGCGGGGGACCGCCTGACGCTGGCCGACCGCAGCCTCGCGGTGTTGCAGCGCCCGGCGTAGTCCCCTGCGGCAAGGCCGCCGCGAGTGGGTACGTACGTTCCCATGAGGCTCCACAGCGCTGTGCCGACCGCGACCTACCGGCTCCAGCTCCAGCCGGCCTTCCCCTTCCGGGCAGCCGAGGAGGCCGTGCCGTACCTGGCCTCCCTCGGGGTGTCCCACCTGCACCTGTCCCCCGTCCTGGAGGCCGTCCCCGGCTCCACGCACGGCTACGACGTCGTCGACCACTCGGCCGTGCGGGCCGAGCTCGGCGGCGAGGAGGGCCTGCGGTCCCTGGCCCGCACCGCCCGGGAGCACGGGATGGGCCTGATCCTCGACATCGTCCCGAACCACATGGCCCTGCCCGCGCCCGCGACGCTCAACGGCCCGCTCTGGGAGGTCCTGCGGGACGGCCCGGCCTCGCGCTACGCCCGCTGGTTCGACATCGACTGGGCCGAGCACGGCGGCAAGGTGCTGCTGCCCGTGCTGGCCGGCCCGCTCGGCGGGGAGCTGCGCCACTTCAGCGTCGCGGGCCGCTCGGACCGTTCGGGGCGCGTCCTGCGCTACCACGACCACGCCTTCCCGCTGCGGCCCGGCACGGAGCGGCTGCCGCTGCCCGACCTGCTGGACGCCCAGTGGTACCGGCCCGCCTGGTGGCGGCTGGCCCGCACGGAGCTGAACTACCGGCGCTTCTTCACCGTCTCCGAGCTGATCGCGGTCCGCGTGGAGGACCCGGAGGTCTTCGCCGCCACCCACGGCAAGGTGGTGCAGCTGCTGCAGGACGGGGTGGCCGACGGGCTGCGCGTCGACCACCCGGACGGGCTCGCCGACCCCGCCGGCTACCTCCACCGCCTCGCCGAGGCCACGGACGGCCGGTGGACGGTCGTCGAGAAGATCCTCGGCCGCGACGAGCGCCTGCCCGGCGACTGGCCCGTCGCCGGGACCACCGGCTACGACGCCCTGCGCCACCTCGACGGCCTCTTCGTCGACCCCGCGGGCGCCGCCGAACTGGGGGCCCGCTACCGCGCCTTCACCGGCCTGCCGCCCGACCGCGGCGGCGACTGGCCCGCGACGGTGCGCCGCGCCGCGTACAAGGTGATCACCCACGAGCTGGCCGCGGAGACCGAGCGGCTGGTGCGCACCGCCGGCCGGATCTGCGAGGGCTCGCACCAATTGCGCGACACCGCGCCCTGGGCCCTGCGCACCGCGCTGCGCGAGATCCTCGTCCGGCTGCCCGTCTACCGGCCCTACGCGCTGCCCGGGCGGCCCCCGGCCCCCGTCGACGCCGCCCTGCTCGACCAGGCCGCCCAGGACGCGCGCGGCGCCTTCGCCGTGCCCGAGGAGGCCTGCGCGGCCGAGATCGTCCGGGACGCGGCGCTCGGCCGCCTGGGGCAGGGGCCGGACCAGCGGGACTTCTGCGCGCGGTTCGCGCAGACCGCCTCCGCGCTGCGCGCCAAGTCCGTCGAGGACACCGCCTTCTACCGGCACGCGCCCCTGCTGTCGGCCGCGGAGGTCGGCGGCGACCCCGGCCGGCCCGCCGTCTCCCCGGAGGAATTCCACGCCTACTGCGCCCGCCTGCAGCACGACTGGCCCGCGACCGGGACGGTGCTGTCCACGCACGACACCAAGCGCAGCGCCGACGTGCGGGCCCGGATCGCGGCGCTGAGCGAGTGCCCCGGGCAGTGGGCGGACCTGATGGACCGGCTGGCGGCCGGGGCCGCCGACCCCTGCGCGCCCGACCCGCACGTGGCGTGGCTGGCCTGGCAGAGCGCCTTCGGGCTCGGCCCGGCGAACCCCGCGGACGCCGACCGGCTCGCGCCGGCCGTGCTGAAGAGCGTGCGCGAGGCGGGGCTGCGCACGACGTGGACCGAGCCGGACGCGGCCTACGAGGCGGCCGTGGAGGCCTTCGTCGCGGCGCACCCGTGCGGCCCGGCCCGCACGGCTCTCGCGCCCCTGGAGGAGGCGCTGCGCCCGTCCGTACGGGCCAACACGCTCGGCGCGGCCCTGCTGCACCTGACCATGCCGGGCGTGCCCGACCTCTACATGGGCACGGAGCGCGCCTACGCCGCCCTGGTCGACCCCGACAACCGGCGCCCGCCGGCCTTCCCCGAAGCCGTCGCCGACGGGGCGGCCGCCGGAGCCGGGGACCTGTCCGCCGAGAAGCTGCACCTGACGCGCACCGTGCTGGGGCTGCGCCGCTCGCGCCCCGAGTGGTTCGGCCCCGGCGCCTCGTACGCGCCGCTGGCCGCCGACGGCCCGGCCGCCGGGCACTGCGTGGCCTTCGCACGCTCCGGCGCCGCGGTCACCGTCGTCTCGCGGCTGCACGAGCGGCTGGCGCAGGACGGGGGCCTGCGGGGGACGGTGCTGCCGCTGCCGGGCGGCGGCCGGTGGCGCGAGGTGCTGACGGGCGCCTCCTGGGAGGCGCCCGTGGCCCTGTCGGAGCTGCTGGAGCACTGTCCGGTGGCGCTGCTCGTGCGGGACTGAGCGACGAGCCGCGCCCCGTGGAAGGGCGCGGCCCCACGCACAGCGGGCTTCAGCCGGTGCCCGGAAACGCCAGTTCGCGGCAGAGCTCGACGAAGGCGGCGGTGGTGCCGGTGAGCTCCACGCGCGCGAAGGCGGTCTGCTCGCGGCGCCAGCGCGGGTCGACGGGGACGGTCACCGCGCCGGGCACGTCGCGCGCCATGTGCACGGGGGCGGCGACCAGGCCCAGTCCGGACACCGCCATCCGTACGGCGGTCGAGGAGTGTTCCGTCCAGACGGCCGTACGGGGAGCGAAGCCGCCCTGCTCGCAGACCCAGTCGAGCCAGCGCTTGCCCTGCACGATCGGTTCCAGGGCACAGCGCACCCAGTCGCGCCCGGCCAGTTCGGGCAGCGTGAGGGGTTCCGTACGGGCTGCGAGCGGGTCGTCCGCCGAGGTGATCACCATGATCTCCTCGTCGCCGAGGGGGACGACGGGGCCGTGCCAGCCCTCGGGGCGGGGGCCGACGGCGATGTCGGCGACGCCGCGCTCCATGTGGTCGCGCAGCTCCTCCGTGGTCGCGTACTCGTGCAGGTGGAGGCGGACGGCGGGGAAGGCGCGGCGCCAGCGCGCGAAGACGGGCGGCAGCACCCCGACCGCGAGGGCGTGCAGGGAGGCGATGTGCAGCTCGCCGCCGGCCGCTCCGGCGGCGGCCTTCGCCGCCCGGCGGGCCTGTTCGGCGCTGCGGACGGCGAGTTCGGCGTGGGGCAGGAAGGCGCGGCCCATCGGGGTCAGGCCGATGCCGCGCGGGCGGCGCTCCAGCAGCGGGCCGCCGACGTCCCGTTCCAGGGCCTTGATCTGGTGGGAGAGGGCGGACTGGGTCACGTTGAGCAGGTCGGCCGCGCGGGTGAACGACTCCTCCTCGACCACCGCGACGAGGTACTCCATCTGCCGCAGGCTCATGCCCGGCCCTCCCGTGGCCCCATGACCTCTGTTCATGGGATCGATCGAAACATTGCGTTGGACTCATAATCCCTGACGGCGCAGGGTGAAGACATGCGCGAAACAGATGTGATCGTGATCGGCGGCGGCACCGGCGGCTACAGCACCGCCCTGCGGGCCGCAGCGCTGGGCCTCGACGTCGTCCTCGCGGAACGCGACCTGGTGGGCGGCACCTGTCTGCACCGCGGCTGCATACCCAGCAAGGCCATGCTGCACGCGGCGGAGCTGGTGGACGGCATCGCGGAGGCGCGCGAGCGGTGGGGCGTCAAGGCGACCCTGGAGTCGGTCGACTGGTCAGCGCTCACCGCGACCCGCGACGACATCGTCGCCCGCAACCACCGGGGCGTGGAGAGCCATCTGGCGCACGCCGGCGTGCGCGTGGTGCGGGGGACGGCGACGCTGACGGGCCCGCGGACGGTGCGGATCGGTTCGGGCGCCGAGGCGGGTTCCGCGTGGACGGCCCGCCGGGGCATCGTGCTGGCCACCGGCTCGCGGCCGCGCACCCTGCCGGGCCTGGAGCCCGACGGGGCGCGCGTGGTCACCAGCGACGACGCCCTGTTCGCGCCGGGGCTGCCCGGCTCGGTGCTGGTGCTCGGCGGGGGCGCCATCGGCGTGGAGTACGCCTCCCTGCACCGCTCCATGGGCGCCGAGGTGACGCTGGTGGAGGCGGCGGAGCGGCTGCTGCCGCTGGAGGACGCCGACGTGAGCCGGTATCTGACGCGGGGTCTGAAGAAGCGGGGCATCGACGTCCGGGCGGGCGCGCGGCTGGAGGACGCCGTCGCCCACGAGGGCGGGGTGCGGGCCACGCTCCGCACCGCCCGCGGAGAGGTGCGCACGCTGGAGGCGGAGCGGCTGCTGGTGGCCGTGGGCCGGGTGCCGGTCACCGACGGCCTCGGCCTGGCGGCGGCCGGACTCGCCACCGACGCCCGCGGCTTCGTCCCGCCGGCCGACTGGTCGCGCCTGGAGACGGCCGTGCCGGGCATCCACGTCGTCGGCGACCTGCTGCCGCCGCCCTCCCTCGGCCTCGCCCACGCCTCCTTCGCGGAGGGGCTGCTGGTCGCCGAGACCCTCGCCGGGCGGGCGCCGCAGCCGGTCGACTACGCCGCCGTGCCGCGCGTCACGTACTCCAGCCCGCAGACGGCCTCCGTCGGCCTGACGGAGGACGAGGCGCGCGAGCGCGGCCACGACGCCGAGGTGAACTCGATGCCGCTGACGGCCGTGGCCAAGGGCATGGTGCACGGGCAGGGCGGCGTGGTGAAGGTCGTCGCCGAGAAGGGCGGCGGCCGGGTGCTCGGCGTCCACCTGGTGGGCCCGCACGTCTCGGAGATGATCGCGGAGAGCCAGCTGGTCGTCGGCTGGGACGCGGACACGGCCGACGTCGCCCGGCACGTCCACCCGCACCCGACGCTGTCGGAGGCGGTGGGCGAGGTGATGCTCTCGCTGGCCGGGCGCGGGCTGCACCAGGTCTGAAAGACATCGGGCCCGAGAGAAATCGGTGGACGGGCGGGGCCCGCATGGGCCTTCCTAGGCGGTGCGCATGCAGCGCAACAGCCTCTCCGGAAGGACCCCATGACCCAGCTGGTCATCCGTGCGCTCACCGAGCGCGACACCGAACTGTTCTCGGCCCTCGACGTGCCCGCCCTCGTCGGCAAGGGCGCCTTCGGCCACACCTACGTGCCCGTGCACCGGGGCGGGGAGTACCGCCCCGACTGGACCTGGGTCGCGCTGCGCGACGGCGAGGTCGTCGCCCGCGCCGCCTGGTGGGGCGGCCCCGGCGACGAGACCCCCAAGGCCCTGGACTGGTTCGACTTCGCCGAGGGCGAGGAGGAGGCGGCCGCCCGCCTGCTGCGCACCTCCCCCCTGCGCTCCGAGTACGCCCTGATGGCCCCGCCCGGCTGGCGGGAGATGCCCGAGGTGCGGGCCGCCGTGGAGGCGCGCGTCGCGGTGGCCGAGGCCGCCGGGATGCAGGTGCTGGTCGAGCGCTTCCGCTACGAGTGGACGACCGGCTGCCCGCTGCCCGAGCGCCCCGGCCGGCTGGTCTTCCGGCCCGAGCCCGACGACGCCGTCATCCGCGACGTGCTGGGCCGCACCATGGAGGGCACGCTCGACGCGCACGACCGCAAGAACGTCACCGAACTCGGCCTTGAAGCCGCCGTCGACGACCTCATGGACTTCCTCGCCTGGCTGCCCTCGCCCCGGGACTGGTGGCGGCTCGCCTTCACGCCCAGCGGCGAGCTGGTCGGCCTGCACATCCCCGCGCACAACCCGGCCGGTCCGTGCGTGGGCTACCTCGGCGTCGTCGCCGGGCAGCGCGGCCGCGGCTACGGCTACGACCTGCTCGTGGAGTGCACGCACGACCTGGTGTCCCGGGGCGCCACGCGCATCGCGGCCTCCACCGACCAGGGCAACCTGCCGATGGCCGCGGGCTTCGCGAAGGCCGGCTACCCCGTCCTGCAGGAGCGGATCGACCTGCTTCCGGCCCGCGAGGCCTGACCTCGGGGCACCATGGACAGCACTGCCGTCGGGAAGGAGCCGCCCGTGCTGTTCGAGGTGTGGGCGCCGCGGGCCGGCCGGGTGCAGCTGCACGCCGGCGGCCGGGCGCACGCGATGGAGCGGGACCCGGCCCGGGACGGGTGGTGGCGCTGCGAGGCCCCCGGCGAGGAGGGCACCCGCTACGGATTCGCCCTGGACGGCGGCCCCATGCGGCCCGACCCGCGCTCGCGCCGGCAGCCCGACGGGCCCGACGGGCCGAGCGCCGTCACCGACCCCGGGCGCTTCCCCTGGCGGCAGGAGTGGGCGGGCCGCCCGCTGCCCGGCGCCGTCCTCTACGAGCTGCACGTGGGCACGTTCACCCGCGAGGGCACCTTCGACGCCGCGGCCGCGCGCCTGCCGCACCTCGCCGCACTGGGCGTCACCCACGTGGAGCTGATGCCCGTATGCCCCTTCCCCGGCACGCACGGCTGGGGATACGAGGGCGTGTCGCCGTGGGCCGTCCACGAGCCCTACGGCGGGCCCGGGGGGCTGTGCCGGTTCGTGGACGCCGCGCACGCGCTCGGCCTCGGCGTCGTCCTGGACGTGGTGCACAACCACCTCGGCCCCTCCGGCAACCACCTGCCCGCCTTCGGGCCGTACTTCACCGACACCCACCACACGCCGTGGGGCGCCGCCGTCAACCTCGACGCCCCCGGCTCCGACGAGGTGCGCGCCTATCTGACGGGCAGTGCGCTGGCCTGGCTGCGCGACTACCGGCTGGACGGGCTGCGGCTGGACGCCGTGCACGCGCTCGCGGACACCCGGCCCAAGCACTTCCTCGCCGAACTCTCCGGCGCCGTGGACGCCCTGGCCGCCCGGCTGGGCCGGCCGCTGTTCCTCGTCGCCGAGTCCGACCTGAACGACCCGGCCACCACCACGCCGCGCGGGACGGGCGGCCTGGGCCTGCACGCCCAGTGGAACGACGACTTCCACCACGCCCTGCACACCGTCCTGACCGGGGAGTCCCAGGGCTACTACGCCGACTTCGCCGCCGACCCGGCCGGGGCGCTCGGCAAGACGCTGCGGGGCGGCTTCTTCCACGACGGCACGCGCTCCTCCTTCCGCGGCCGCCCGCACGGCCGGCCCCTCGACCCGGGCACCCCGGCCCGGCGCCTCCTGGGCTACGCCCAGAACCACGACCAGATCGGCAACCGCGCCCTGGGCGACCGGCTCTCCGCCCGCCTCTCCCCCGGGCTGCTGGCCTGCGCCGCCGCGCTCGTCCTCGGCGGGCCGTTCACCCCGATGCTCTTCATGGGCGAGGAGTGGGGGGCGCGCACCCCCTGGCAGTTCTTCACCGACCACACCGACCCGCAGCTGGCCGAGGCGGTCCGCACCGGCCGCCGGCGCGAGTTCGCCGCGCACGGCTGGGCCGCGGAGGAGATCCCCGACCCGCAGGACCCGGCCACGCGCGCCCGCTCCTGCCTGGACTGGGACGAGCCGGAGCGCGAGCCGCACCGCGCCCTGCTGGAGTGGCACCGCCGCCTGATCGCCCTGCGCCGCGCCGAACCCGACCCCGGCCCGCTCTCCGCCACGGCGGTCACCGTGGGCCCCGGCGGCACGGCCGTCCTGCGCCGCGGCGGCCTGTGCACGGCCGTCAACCCGACGGACGGACCCGCCGCACTGCCCCTGGGCGACGCCCCCGTACGCGAGGTCCTGGCCGCCTGGCAACCGGTCGACCTCCCCGGCCCGGACGGCCTGCTGCACCTGCCCCCCGCCTCGGCGGCCGTGCTGCGGTGCGGCTGACCCCGCCGCGCCTGCGTTGCGGCGGGACGGGGCGGGAGAGACGCTGAGGGTGGGCGCATCCGCGCCTCAGTGAGCGCGGAGCCGGAGTGCCGGGCGCGGTGGGCCGCCCCGAGGGGACGATGAGCCATGCGCATGATGCTCAGGGCCCGGCTGGACACCCACGCTTCGAACGAGGTCTACAAGCGCGGCGAGATGCCGAAGTTCGTACAGGACCTGATGGACCGCACCAAGCCCGAAGCCGCCTACTTCGGCCCCATGGACGGCGGCCGCACCTGCACGCTCGTCTTCGACCTGGAGGACTCGTCGCAGATACCCGCCACGCTGGAGACGCTCCTGCTGGAGATGGAGGCCGACGTCGAGCTGCTCCCCGTCATGAACTACGACGACCTGAAGAAGGGCCTCGCCGCACGCAAGTGAGCCGGACTCACCCTTTCCTCGGACCACCCTTTCCCGGTCTCAGTCCTCCGCAGGCTCCAGGCGCAGGGCGATGCTGTTGATGCAGTAGCGCTGGTCGGTGGGGGTGGGGTAGCCCTCGCCCTCGAAGACGTGGCCGAGGTGCGAGCCGCAGCCGGCGCAGCGGACCTCGACGCGCACCATGCCGTGCGAGCGGTCCTCGATCAGCTCGACGGCGGACGAGTCCTTCGGGTCGTAGAAGCTGGGCCAGCCGCAGTGGCTCTCGAACTTCTCGGTGGAGCGGAACAGCTCCGCGCCGCAGGCGCGGCACGAGTAGACGCCTGCGGTCTTCGTGTCGGTGTACTCGCCCCGGAAGGCGGGCTCGGTGCCGGCCCTGCGGAGCACCTGGTACTCCGCAGGGGAGAGCTCCGCGCGCCACTGCTCGTCCGTCTTCTCGACCTCGTACGCCATCTCGCACGCCTTCCGGGGGGGGTCGCGGCTGTCCGCCGGTGCGGTCAGCTCTCCAGGCGGGCCAGGATGCGCGGACCGAGGTCCGTCACGTCACCGGCGCCCATGGTCAGAACGAGGTCCCCGGGGCGGGCCATTCCCGCGACCACGTCCGGGATCGCCGCCATGTCGTGCTCGGCGCGCACGTCGGCGCCGGCGGCCGTCGCGGCGTCGATGATCAGGGCGCTGGTGATACCGGGGATCGGGTCCTCGCGGGCCGGGTAGATGTCCAGGACGACCGAGGCGTCGGCGAGCGCGAGGGCCTGGCCCATCTCGGTGCCGAGCTCCTGGGTGCGGGAGAACAGGTGCGGCTGGAAGACGACGAGGATGCGCGAGCCGGCGTCGACCGCGCCGCGGATGGCCTCCAGGTCGGCGGTCATCTCGGTGGGGTGGTGGGCGTAGGAGTCGATGACCTGGATGCCATTCGCCTCGCCCTTGAGCTGGAGGCGGCGCTTGACGCCGGTGTACTTGCCGAGCGCGGAGGCGAGGTTGTGCACGGGGATGCCGAGCGCGACGCCCGCGGCGAGGGCCGCGACGGCGTTGTGCGCGTAGTGGCTGCCGGGCACGGAGACGGTGAAGGTCAGCATCTTGCCGCCGAGCAGGACGGTGACCTCGCTGGTCAGGCCGCGCGGGTTGACCTTGAGGACGCGGACGTCGGCGTCCTCGGCGGTGCCGTAGGTGACGACCTCGATGTCGTAGCGGCCCGAGATGCGCTCGGTGAGCTCGCGGGCGCCCGCCTGGTCGGCGGAGACGACGAGCGTGCCGCCCGGGCGGATCCGGCCGACGAAGGTGTCGAACGACTCGTAGATCTCGTCCATCGACGCGTAGTTCGCGTGGTGGTCCAGCTCCACGTTGAGGATGATCGCGACCTCGGGCGCGTACTTGTGGAAGCTGCGGTCGCTCTCGTCCGCCTCCGCCACGAAGATCTCGCCGGCGCCGTGGCGCGCGTTGGAGCCGGGGGCGTCCAGGTCGCCGCCGATGGCGTACGACGGGTCGAGGCCCAGGGCGTCGAGGGAGACGGCGAGCATCGACGTCGTGGTCGTCTTGCCGTGGGTGCCCGCGACGGCGATCGGACGCAGGCCGTCCATGAGGCCCGCGAGGGCGTCGGAGCGGTGCACGACGGGGATGCCGCGCTCGGCGGCGGCGGCCAGCTCGGGGTTGTCGGCGCGGATGGCGCTGGAGACGACGACGCAGGTGGCGTCCTCGGCCAGGTGCTCGGCGGCGTGCCCGATGTGCACCGTGGCGCCCAGGGCGCGCAGGGCCTCGGCGGTCGCGGAGTCCTTGGCGTCGCTGCCGGCGACGGCCGCGCCGCGCTGCGCGAGGATCTTCGCGATGCCCGACATGCCGGCGCCGCCGATGCCGATGAAGTGCGGTCGGTCCATCGTCGTGGGGACGGCCGGTGCCATGTGCGGAGCTCCCTGAGGTCGGGTACGGGAAAACGACTCACCGCGATTCTTGCACCCCGCGACGGCGGCCCGGCCCGCCCCCGTCACACCGACCGGATGAGCCCTCCCGCCAGCCCCGCCGCGATGGCGGCCGTGCGGCTGTCCACGCCGAGCTTGCCGTAGATGTGCACGAGGTGGGTCTTGACCGTGGCCTCGCTGATGAACAGGCGGCGCGAGATCTGCTTGTTGGCCAGGCCCTCGGCGAGCAGGCCGAGGATCTCGGTCTCGCGCGGCGACAGCACCGGGCGGCCCGACCGCACGCGGCCGAGCAGGCGCGCGGCGACGGGCGGCGCGAGGACCGTCTCGCCGCGGGCGGAGGCCTGGACGGCCGCGGCGACGTCCTCGGGCGGGGCGTCCTTGAGGAGGTAGCCGGTGGCCCCCGCCTCGACGGCGGCCAGGATGTCGGCGTCGGTGCTGTACGTGGTGAGGATCAGCACGGCGGGCGGGTCCGGCAGGGCGGTGATGCGGCGGGTGGCCTCGACGCCGTGCATGCCGGCGCCCATCTGGAGGTCCATGAGGACGACGTCGGGGCGGGTGCCGGCGTCGAGCAGCCGCAGGGCCTCGGCGCCGTCGCCGGCCTCGCCGACGGCCTCCACGTCGGGGAGCTCGTCGACCATGGCGCGCAGCCCGCGCCGGACGACGGGGTGGTCGTCGACGATCAGGACGCGGATGGGCTCGCGGCCGACGCCTTCCGGGTGTGCCGGCCCGCTCATGCCGCGGCACCCTGGGGGCGGGCCACCGGGCCCGCCGACGCCGCGGCCTCGGCCTCGGCCGCGTCCCGGGACCGGGCCCCGGAACCCACCGGCACCGCCGCCGCGATCGCCGTGCCCTCGCCGGGGGCGGACTCGACGGTGAGGGTGCCGCCGAGGGCGGCGATGCGTTCGCGCATGCCGTGCAGGCCGAAGGTCCGGCGGCCGTCGGCGGGGTCGTCCCCGGGGGTGAAGCCGATGCCGTCGTCGTAGACGTCGAGGGTCACCTGGCCGTCGAGGAAGGCGATGGTGACGGCGGTGCGGTCGGCGTGGGCGTGGCGGGCGACGTTGGTGAGCGCCTCCTGGGTGAGGCGCAGCAGGGCGACCTCGGTCTCCATGGGGAGGGCGCAGGGGTCGCCGTCGAGGCGGAAGACGGCCCCCGGGACCGTCCGCTCGGTCACGCGGCGCAGCGCCTCGGGCAGCGGCGCGTCCTCCAGGGCGGGCGGGGTGAGGGCCTGGACGAAGCGGCGGGCCTCGGCGAGGTTGTCGGCCGCGGTCCGCCCGGCCTCCCGCATCCGGGCGCGGGCCGCCTCCGGGCTCGCGGTCTCCGCGGCGCGGGCGAGGAGGACGATGCTGGACAGGCCCTGGGCGAGGGTGTCGTGGATCTCGCGGGCGAGGCGCTGGCGCTCGGCGAGCCGCCCGGCCTCGCGCTGGGCGGCGGCGAGCTCGTCGCGGGTGCGCAGGAGGTCGTCGATGAGCTGCTGGCGCTTGCGGCTCTCCCGGTAGAGCGCGGCGTAGCCGTAGCCGGTCAGGATGGCGACCACGGCGCCGGCGACGGGGCCGATGACCTTGGCTGCGGTCAGCCCGCCGGGGGCGCCGGCCTGGGCGGCCACGACGGCGGCGGTGGCCGCGGCGACGGCGGGGTGCGCCCAGCGGACGGGCATGGCGTGCAGGAAGAGGAAGAAGAGCGGGAAGGCGACGTAGCTGAAGCCGTGGTCCATGGCCAGGAGCAGCAGCCACAGCGCGGTGACGGCGGCGAGCCAGGGTCCGGGGCGCCGGGTGCTGCGGACGATACCGAGCCCGTAGACGGCGGCGAGGACGGCGGCGGGCGGCAGGACGGCCACGGGGGCCGTCCCGGCCAGTGCGGGGCCGGCGGCGATGACGAGCAGCGCGTAGAACGCCCCGTGCACGGCGAGCCGGACCAGCCGCAGGGAGGGCATCTCCGCCCCGGCGCCGCCGCCGAGGGCGGGCCGGTCCGCGGGGCCCGCAGGGCCGGGCACGCGCGCGTGGGCGGTCGCGGTCGCGGGGGCGGGGAGGCTCGTTCGGCTCACCCGATCGAGCGTACGGGCCCGTGCCCGGGGCACCCGGCCCCGCAGCCCTCAACCGTTCGATTGATTTTCGGGTGCACCGGACGTACGGGGTGCGGACCCGTCCTTGCCCTGATGGCGGCGGGGCGCCCGCGCGGGACCGTGGAGGGGTCCTGACAGAGCCCGGGAGGGGTCCTTGTTCGTCGCGCTCCGTGACATCCGTTTCGCCCGGGGGCGGTTCGCCCTGATGGGCGCGGTCGTCACCCTCATCACCACGCTCGTGGTCTTCCTCTACGGCCTGACCGACGGCCTGGCGCGGGAGGCGTCGTCCGCCGTGGCGGGGCTGCCCGCCGGCCGGATCGTCTTCGCCGCGCCCGCCGGGGCCGCGCCGGAGGTCTCGTTCTCGAACAGCTCGGTGGACGCCGGGCAGCTGCGGGCCTGGCGGGAGACCCCGGGTGTCACGTCCGCCGAGCCGTTCGGCGTGGCGATGACCCGGCTGACGGCGGGCGGCAAGGCGTCGTCGGTGAGCGTGTTCGGCACGCCGGACCGGCTGCGGCCCGCGTTCGTCTCCGGCTCCGCCCCGGACGGCCGCGGGGTGGCGGTGAGCGAGCGGCTGGCGCGCGAGACGGGGGTGCGCACGGGCGACCGCGTCACCCTCGGTACCGAGGAGCTGACCGTCTCGGGCATCACCGCCGACCGCAGCCACGGCCACGCCCCGAGCGTGTGGACCACCCTGGCCGCCTGGCACCGCGTGAGTCACCAGGCGCAGCCGACCGCGCTGGCCGTGGACGGCGGCGGCCGGCCGGACGGGCCCGCCGCGCGGACCACGAAGGCGGTCGGCGTCGGCGCGGCGCTGGACGGCATCGACGGGTACGCGGCCGAGCACGGCACCCTGCGGATGATCCAGGGGTTCCTGTTCGTGGTGAGCGCCCTGGTCGTCGGGGCCTTCTTCACGGTGTGGACGGTGCAGCGCAGGCCCGATGTCGCGGTGCTCAAGGCCGTGGGCGCGAGCAGCGCCTATCTCGTGCGGGACGCCCTCGGGCAGGCGGCGGTCGTGCTGGCCTCCGGGGCCGCGCTCGGCGCCGCGGCGGGCGCGGCCGGCGGAGCGCTGGCGTCGTCCTCGGTGCCGTTCGAGCTGGGCGCGGCGACCGTCGCCGTGCCGGTGGCAGCGATGGTGCTGCTGGGGCTGGCCGGCTCCGCGCTCGCCGTGCGCCGCATCACCTCCGTCGATCCGCTGACCGCCCTGGGAGCCTCCCGTTGAGCACCGCGCCCGTTCCGTCCCCCGTTCTGTCGCTGGAGGCCGTCGGCCTCACCTACCCGGACGGCGACCGCAGGCTGACCGCCCTCGACGCGGTGTCCCTGGAGGTGGCGCCCGGCGAGCTCGTGGCCGTCGCGGGGCCCTCCGGCTCCGGGAAGTCGAGCCTGCTCGCGGTGGCGGCGACGCTGCTGCGCCCGGACGCGGGCCGCGTGACCGTGGCGGGGCAGGACACCGCGCGGATGAGCGCCCGGGCCCGTGCGGCGCTGCGCCGGGAGCGCATCGGCATCGTCTTCCAGCAGGCGAACCTGCTGCCGTCGCTGACCGCCGAGGAGCAGCTGCTGGCCGTGGAGCACGTGCGGGGCGGGAGCGTGCGGGCCGCCCGGGCGCGGGTGGCGCAGCTGCTGGAGTCGGTGGGCCTGGACGCGGCGAAGCGGCGCCGCCGCCCGCACCAGCTGTCGGGCGGCGAGCGCCAGCGGGTGAACATCGCCCGGGCGCTGTCCGGGGGCCCGGGCGTCCTGCTGGTGGACGAGCCGACGTCGGCGCTGGACCGGGAGCGCGGCGAGCAGGTCGTGGAGCTGCTCGCCGAAGTGACGCGGGCGCACCGCACGGCCACGGTGCTGGTCACGCACGACCGGGAGCTGCTCGGCCGGGCGGACCGGGTGCTCACCATGGCCGACGGGCGGCTGGGCTGATCAGCCGGCCCGGGACCCGCTGATCCGCCCGGCCGGGGCCCCTCCACCTGCCGGCCGGCAGCGGGAATCCGCGGCGGGCGGCGCCCCCGCCGCGGCCGGGTCACTGCTCCTGCACGTCGCCCAGGGCGTAGTCCTCTTCGTCGTTGTGGGCGTAGAGCTTGAGGACGGGGACGCCGACCTTGTGCCGGGCCCGGGAGGCCCAGTCGCGGTGGAAGAACTCCTCCACCAGGTGCGGCGCGGTCAGCACGATCACCTCGTCGGCGTGGGTCTGGTCGACCACGGACCGCAGCAGGTCCAGCGGGTGGCCCTCGATGAGCTGTCCGACGGCCTCGCACCCCGCGTCCCGGAGGCTGCGGAGCGAGTGCTCCAGGGCGAGGGCCGCCGGGCGGATGGCCTGCTCGCCCTCGGGCTCGTCCCCCTCGTGCACGGCCTGCTCCAGCTCGCCCAGCGCGACGTCGTCGATGGCCCGGAGCAGCCGGTCCTCGGCGCCTCTGGGCTGCATGAGGACCACGAAGGACATCTGGTCGTCGTGGAGGGTGGTGACGAAGTCGACGTCGGTGCCGGACAGCGGCTGCTCGATCATCAATACGCTCGTGAACACGGTGGAAGCCCTTCTCCTTCGTGGGCCACCGGCCCAACGGCCAAAAGAAACCATCCTGCGTGCCCCCTGGGCCCGCCTGTTCCGATCATGTGCCCCCTGGGGAGCGTCCGATTCAATTCTGCCCACCGACGGCTAACCGGAACGGGATATTCCGCCGATTGTCAGATCCTGTGGTACCTGCTGAAGAGAAATCCTGCCTCTTCGAGGAGCGAAGCGAGGACGAATCGTTCCGGCAGAGGCATGTCGGGGCCGTTCACGATCCGGGCCGCGGTGCCCCCGGCGACCATCGGGGCGAGCGTGAGGCACAGCTCGTC
The DNA here is from genome assembly GCF_001445655.1 of Streptomyces roseifaciens. NCBI lineage: Bacteria > Bacillati > Actinomycetota > Actinomycetes > Kitasatosporales > Streptomycetaceae > Streptomyces > Streptomyces roseifaciens. Next base: position 341,779 of record NZ_LNBE01000003.1, on the reverse strand, counting down.
CAGCACCCCGGCCGCCGCGAACTGCCCCAGCAGCCGCGGGCCGCCCTCGGTGAGCAGCCTGGTCAGCCCGCGCTCCGCCAGCACCTGCGGCACCCGCGCGGGGTCCACCCGGCGCCCCTCTCCCGCCACGAGCACCTCGGCCCCGGCCTCGCGCGCCGCGGCGACCCGGTCCCCGGGTGCGTCCTCGCCCGTCAGCACGAGGGTGGGCACCAGGGGCTCGGTGAACAGCGGAAGAGAGAAGTCCAGGTCGAGCCCGGCGCTCACGATCGCGATGGCCGGCGCGGGCCCCTGGCCGAGCGCCGCCCGGCGCGCCGCGAAGGCCTCCCGGGCCCGCGCGGGCCGGTAGCCCTCCTGCCGTACGGTCTCCGCGCCCACGACGACGGCGTCGGCGAGCCCGCGCAGCGTCCCGAAGATGCGCATGTCGGCGTCGGAGGAGAGCGGCTGCGAGCGCCCGTCGTGGTGGGCCGCGCCGTCCAGCGAGGAGACCATGTTCGCGCGCAGCCATGCGTGGCGGGCCGGGCCCGGCTCCTCCGGGTAGGCGTAGACCTCGGCCAGTTCGTCCAGCTCCCAGGTGCGGTCCTCCTGCGCGGAGGCACGGGCCGGGGCCGTAGGGGAGGGAGCGGCGGACGGGGCGGACGAGGCGGGGGATTCGAGCGGGAACAGGCGTCGCATAGGCCGCAGTGTGACATGCCTCGCTCTTCCGGCGGCCGGCAGCCGGCGGACAGCGGCTACGCTGGAGAGCTGTGTCAGCCACCACCGCCTCCGCTTCCGGCGCAGCCGCCTCGCCGGCCCCGTCGGCCCCGTCCGACGCCTCGGGCCCGATATCCGGCGCCGGTACCGGCTCCCCCGTCGCGCTCACCTCGCGCGCCCCGCACGTGCCGGCCGACCGCCTGGTCGCCGAGATGGTGCCGCCCCCGCGCTTCGGCACGGTGCGCTTCGACAACTACATACCGGCGCCCGACCAGCCCAGCCAGGCCGAGGCCGTCCAGGTCCTCGGCGGCTTCGCGGCCGGCCTCGGCGCCGCCCCCGGCGGCGGCCGCAAGCGCTGGTTCCGGCGCGAGGCGAAGCCGGCCGCGCCGGCCGGCCCCCGCGGCGTCTACCTCGACGGCGGGTACGGCGTCGGCAAGACCCACCTGCTGGCCTCCCTGTGGCACGCCACCCCGGCCGCCCCGGAGCAGAAGGCCTTCGGCACCTTCGTGGAGCTGACCAACCTCGTCGGCGCCCTGGGCTTCCAGCAGACCGTCCGCACCCTGAGCGACCACCGCCTCCTGTGCATCGACGAGTTCGAGCTCGACGACCCCGGTGACACCGTCCTCGTCTCCACCCTGCTGGGCAAGCTGGTGGAGGCGGGCGTCGCGCTCGCCGCGACCTCCAACACGCTGCCGGGCAAGCTCGGCGAGGGCCGCTTCGCCGCCGCCGACTTCCTGCGCGAGATACAGGGGCTGTCCGCCCACTTCCGCCCCCTGCGCATCGACGGCGAGGACTACCGCCACCGCGGCCTTCCGCAGGCCCCCGCCCCGTACGACGACGACACCGTCACCCGTACGGCTGAAACGACCGAGGGCGCGTCGCTCGACGCCTTCCCCGCTCTGCTGGACCACCTCTCCAAGGTCCACCCCAGCCGCTACGGCGCGATGTGCGACTCCCTGCAGGCCGTGTGCCTGACCGGCGTCGCGCCCGTGCCGGACCAGTCCACGGCCCTGCGCCTGGTCGTCCTGGCCGACCGGCTCTACGACCGCGAGATACCGGTCCTCGCCTCGGGCCGTCCGTTCGACGAGCTGTTCAGCGAGGAGATGCTGAACGGCGGCTACCGCAAGAAGTACTTCCGGGCGATATCCCGCCTGACCGCGCTCGCCCGCGACGCGAAGCAGCTCGTCGAGCCGCAGCAGCAGTCGTAACCGCAGCCGTGGCGGTGGTGGTGGCGGCAGTACGGGCGGCCCGGAAGCGGAGCCGCCCGCCCGGCACGCTCCACAAGCGGTGAGCCCGCCCCTCGCGCGCCCTCGCGCCAGCGCCTACGGCCTCCCGCCCGATGCGCCCGCGAGCCGCCGCTGCAGGGCTGCCCTGCGGCGGCCCGGAGGGGGAGGGTGTGTTCGGGCCCGGCCCCGGGCTCTCCGCCACCGCCAGGAGCACACCATGGCCGTCATCGTCACCTTCGACGTCCCCGACGGGGGACAGGACCTCTACGAAGCCGTCATCCACCGCGTCACCGGCGGGCAGGGCTTCACCCGCCTCGCCGACATCCCCGCCGCCGGGCTCATCGCCCACGTCGCCGGCCCCCTGGAGGGCGGAGGGTGGCGGGTGACCGACGTCTGGGAGTCCCCCGAGGCGCTGGAGGCCTGGGCCAAGACCCTCGGCCCCGTCCTCGCCGACCTCGGCCACGCCGACCTGCAGCCCGTCATCACCCCGGCGCACAACGTCGTCATCGCCTGACGGCCCGCGGGCGCGAGGGCCCCGCGCACCGGGCATGCGGTGCGGCATACAGTGCCGTGGTGATCCCCATCCCCCGTCGCCGGCCGGCCCGTCACGCCTTCGCGCCCGCACTCGCCGCACTGCTCTGCCTGCCCCTCGCCGCGTGCGGCGGCGGCAGCTCCGGCGCGGCCGAGCGCACCAAGAACCCGCCGTCCCCGAGGACTTCGGCCCCGGCACCGCAGCCGCCCTCCGCGCAGTCGCCCTCCGCACCTCCGTCGGCCGCGCCCACGCTCCCTGCGGGCCCCGGCGGCACCACCCCCGTCTTCTCCCACGGCAGGCGCGACGGGGCCAAGCGCGTCGCGCTCACCTTCGACGCCGACATGACGGCCGATCAGGACAAGCGCGCCGCGGGCGGGGAGCGGTTCGACAACCCGCAGCTGATCACCACGCTGCGGCGGCTGAAGGCCCCCGCCACCGTCTTCATGACCGGCAAGTGGGCCGAGCAGTACCCCGACCAGGCCAGGTCCATCGGCAGCGACCCGCTCTTCGAGGTGGCCGACCACTCCTACAGCCACCACGCCTTCTCCACCCCCTGCTACGGCCTGCCCTCCGTCGCGCGCGGCACCGCCCGCCAGGACGTGGAGCGTGCCTTCGCCGCCTTCCGGAAGGCCGGAGTGGAGCGCATCGTGCCGTACTTCCGCTTCCCCGGAGGGTGTTACGACGAGGCGGTCCTGCGCGAGATCGCACCGGCGAAGGTGACCGCCGTGCAGTGGGACGTGGTCAGCGGGGACGCCTTCGCCAAGAAGGCCGGCCCCGTCGCGGACCAGGTGCTGGCGCAGGTGAAGCCCGGCTCCGTCGTGGTGATGCACTGCACGCGCAGCGCGGCGCCCGTCACCGAGGAGGCGATCCGCCGCATCGTGCCGGAACTGCGGGCCCGCGGCTACGAGCTCGTCCGGGTCTCGGACCTCGTCGCCGGGGGCTGACCGTCAGCCGGAGCACGCCGTGCGCTGGGCCTCCTGCCACTCGCACACGGGGCACAGCGTGATGCCGGGGCGGTCGGCGGGGTACTCGGTGGGCTTCGCGCACTGCACGCAGTCCGCGAACGCCTCGTCGTCGTGGTCGCTCATGCCCCCATCGTCCCCCACGGGCACGGAGCTCACGTGCGCCGGGAGGCGAGCGCGCAGGCCACCGCGACGGCTCCGGCCGCCAGGGCGCCCGCCGCGCCGAGCTGCAGCCACGGGATGCTCACGACCCCCGTACGGGAACCCGTGACCAGGCCGGTCACCACGGCCCTCGCGGGCGACGCTCCGGCGAACAGCACCAGGAACGCGGCCAGCACCGTGGACGGCACCGCCCACGCGGTGCTGCGCAGCAGCGGACGGTTGCACAGCGCCCCGACCGCCGTCCCCAGCAGCGCGCAGACCACCGCGGCCGCCAGCCCCGCGGCGATGGCGGACCCCATGGGGACGGCCGCCTGCCGGCCGGCGGTGTGCGGGTCGCCGACCGCCGCGACGACGGCGCTGCCGGCGACGGCCAGCAGCAGCGCCGCCCCCAGGGCGACGCCGACCGCGGCGAGGTGCACCCGCCCGGGCCCGGCCGCGGCGGCGCTGCAGTCCCTGGCGGCGGCCGGCTCGTTGGTCACGCACACCCGGACCAGCCACGCGGTGGCGGGCAGCAGCGTGGCCGCCGCCCACCCGGCGCAGTCGAGGACCGGCTGCCCGCCCTGCACCCCGACCCCCATGGAGGCCCCGTACAGGAGCAGCGGCGGCAGCCAGCGGTGGGACCGCAGGAGGAGGGCGGCCTGGTAGCCGAGCAGGGCTGTCACGGGTGCGGAACCTCCGTCACGGAGCGGATGTGCCACGGCGGGCGGGCGGTGAGAAGGGCGCGGAGCAGGGCGTCGGAGTGCGGGGCGGCGACGGTGAGCGTGACGGCGAGGTCGGCCTGCGCCGCCGTGGGGGCGCCGGGGAGGTCCGGGGGGAGGACGGCTCCGGGTGGGGCCTCGGCGACGACAACGGTGCGGGCCTCGGGCGCCGGTGGGTTTTCCCCCGCCCCGCCCCTTCCCGTAACCGGGGCTCCGTCCCGGACCCCGGCGTCATCGAACGCCGGACGGGCTGAGTGCTTGACCGCTCCCCCCTCCACCCGCAATACCGCGTCCGCCGCCCCCGCCAACCGCCCGGGATCGTGGTCGACGAAGACCACTCGTGCCCCGCCCGCCACCCGTTCCCGGACCTCCTCGTCCAGGAGGCTTCGCGACGCCCGGTCCAGTCCCGTCCACGCCTCGTCCAGGACGAGCAGCCCGGGCGTGCCCATGAGGCCCTGTGCGACGGCGATCTTCTGGCTGGTGCCCTTGGACAGCTCGGACAGCGGCGTTCCGGCGTACTTCCCGGCGCCGAACCGCTCCAGCCAGTCCAGCGCACTGCGCGAGGCGGCCGCGCGGCCGAGGCCGTGGATGCGGCCCAGCCGCGTGAGGTACGCGCCCGCGGTCATCGGCAGCGCGGCGGGGAAGCGTTCGGGGACGTAGGCGGTGCGGGGACGCCCGGCGATCCGGCCGGTGCTGGGGGCGTCGATGCCCGCGAGCAGGCGCAGCAGCGTGGACTTGCCGCTGCCGTTGGCGCCTTCCACCCGCAGCAGGCTGCCCTCGGGAACGGCGAGGTCGACGTTGCGCAGTATCCACGGCCCGCCCAGTCCGTAGCGGCGGCCCACCCCCGTGAGTCTCATCCGCTCACATTAAGGGGCGCTGCCGGGCGGCTGGCAGACTGGGGGCCGTGACCAGCCCTGACGCACCCCAGTTCGTCCTGCCCCTCGTCGTACGGATCGAGAAGGACGCCCCGCCCGCCCGGACCGACGCTCTGGGGACCGCGGCGCGCGCCGTGCTGACGCTCCTGGCGGACGAGCGGGCCGGCACCGGGAGCGACGGCGAGGACGGCGAGTGGGCGCAGGCGGTACGGGACTGGCAGGACTCCCGGATCCGCAAGGTGGTGCGCAGGGCGCGCGGCGCGGAGTGGCGCAAGGCGTCGGCGCTGCCGGGCATCACGGTGACCGGTGAGCGGGCGGAGGTGCGGGTCTTCCCGCCGGTGCCGCTCGACGGCTGGCCCAAGGAGCTGGTGAAGCTCCAGGTGTCGGGCACGGACCTGGACGACCCGGAGCCGCCGGCGGCCGCGGCCCCCGCGCGGCCGGTGCTGTGGATGAGCCCGGAGCTGGAGATGTCGGCGGGCAAGGCGATGGCGCAGGCGGGCCACGGCGCCCAGCTGGCGTGGTGGGGGCTGGACGACGCGGCCCGCGCGGCCTGGCGCGCGAGCGGGTTCGCGCTGTCGGTGCGCACGGCGGATCCGGCCCGCTGGGCGGAGCTCGCGACGAGCGGGTTGCCGGTGGTGCGGGACGCGGGCTTCACGGAGATCGCGCCGGGCTCGTGCACGGTGGTCGCGGAGCACCCCGCGCTGCGCTACGGAAGTGTCCAGAGGGGCTGATGGGGCCCACAGAGAGACCTGTGATACTGACGGGCAGAACATCTGTTTTGGCGCCAGGGGGTAAGAAGTTGTCGAAAAGGACCGCGCGCGGCGCGACGGCTCTCGTCACCGCGGGCGCCGTCGTCGCGCTCGCGATGGGCCTGACCGCCTGCGACTCCGGCGAGAAGAAGGACGGCGGCAAGAGCGCCGCCCCGGCCTCCTCCCAGGGCTCCGGCCAGGACGGCCCGGCGGGCGGCGAGGCGGAGAAGGACAAGAAGCCCGAGGAGAAGTGGGACGGCAAGGTCAAGGTGCTCGGGGACGGCTCGACGTCCTACACCGGCCCGCAGCCGGACCAGCCCAAGCCGGAGAAGCTCAAGCCGGGCGAGAAGCCGCCGCAGTTCGTGGTGTTCTCCTGGGACGGCGCGCTGGAGGGCGACGACCATCTCTTCTCGCACTTCCGCAAAGTCGCCAAAGAGAACAACGCGAAGATGACCTTCTTCCTCACCAGCATGTACCTGCTGCCGAAGTCGAAGGCGACCCTGTACAAGCCGCCGCAGCACAAGCCCGGCGACGCGGCGATATCCTTCGCGACCGACCCGCACATCAAGGACACCCTGGTCCAGCTGCGCGGCGCGTGGCTGGACGGCAACGAGATCGGCACTCACTTCAACGGCCACTTCTGCGGCGGCAAGGGCGGCGGCGACTGGAGCGTCGCCGAGTGGAAGAGCGAGATCGACCAGTCGTACTCGTTCGTCGAGAACTGGAAGACGAACACCGGCCTGAAGAGCCTCCCGCCGCTGCCCTTCGACTTCAAGAAGGAGCTGGTCGGCGGCCGCGCCCCGTGCCTGGAGGGGCAGAAGAACATGCTGGCCGCGGCGCAGCAGTACGGCTGGCGCTACGACGCGAGCTCGCCGGGCGACTTCCAGATCTGGCCGTCCAAGATCAACGACATCTGGAACTTCCCGCTGCAGCTGATGCCGTACCCCAAGAGCGAGAAGCAGGTCCTGTCGATGGACTTCAACTTCCTCTACAACCAGTCCGGCGACAACACCAAGGGCGACCCGGCCAAGTACGCGGAGTGGCGCAAGCTCACCCGGGACGGCTACCTCAACGGCTTCGAGCGCGTCTACAACGGGAGCCGGGCGCCGATGTTCGTCGGCAACCACTTCGAGGACTGGAACGGCGGCATCTACATGAAGGCCGTCGAGGACGTCGTGAAGTCGGTCTGCAAGCGGGAGGGGGTGCGCTGCGTGTCCTTCAAGCAGCTCGCCGACTGGCTGGACGCCCAGGACCCCAAGGTCCTGGCGAAGTTCCGCGGCCTGGACCCGGCGCAGTCGCCGGACTGGTCCACGCTGGTCAAGTAGGGCGGGGCCGGCCGGAGAGAGCGCGGGGCGCCGGGCGGGAGCCCGGCGCCCCTGCCGTGTCAGCGGGGCTGCGCCGACGCCATGTACTTCGTCCAGATGTCCACGGGATAGGTGCTGCCGGTGGCGTCCTTCGGGGCGCCGCCCAGGCCGTCCAGCGGCAGCAGCTCCTGCGTCTTGGGGTCGATGCGGGAGAGCGACACGGCGGTCGACACCTTGCCGCGGTAGCCGGCGAACCACGCGGACTTGTTGCCCTGCCCGGTGCCGGGCTTGCCGGCCGCGTCGGCGCCGGCCGCCTTGGCCGTCGTCGCGCTGCCGCGCCGGACCGCCTCCCGCAGGGCGTCGTCCACGGCGGCGGCCACCTGCTGCGGCAGGACGCGCTCGGCCTTCGGCTTCTCGACGGGCACCTCGTTGCCGTTGCGGCTCAGCCGGTCGACGGAGAACGGCTCGCTGTGCAGTCCCCTGGCCGCGAAGGTGCCGTACGCGCCGGCCATGCGGATCGCGCTGGGGGTCGCGGTGCCCAGGGAGAAGGCCGGCAGCTTCGTGCCGAGGCTGCTCTCCAGCAGGCCCGCGTCGACGGCCGCCTTGCCCACCCGGTCCAGGCCCACGTCCATGCCGAGCTGCATCACCGGCGTGTTCACGGACTGCGCCACAGCCTCCTTCAGCGTCACCTTCCCCCAGGACTTCCCGCCGTCGTTGACCGCCTTGACGATCTTTCCGGAGCGGTCCCAGTACGGGCCCTCGGGGGTGCGCAGGCTCACCTTGTTGTCGCCGTTGTAGACCGTGGCCGGGGAGACCGGGGTGCGGGGCTTGCCGCGCTCCAGCTGGACGCCGTCGCGCAGGGCCGCCGCGTAGACGAACGGGGCGAAGGCCGTACCCGCCGGAACGACCGAGGAGTTCGCGTCGTTGAAGCCCTGCTGGAGGTAGCCGGGGCCGCCGTAGAGGGCGACGATGCGGCCGTCGGTGGTGACCGACGCCGCACCGATGCGCACGTCCTTGTCGGAGGCGCGCTTGTCGGGGTCCAGCCCGCCCTTCACGTCGTCGGTGGCCTTCGTCAGGGCCGCCATGGCGGTCTTCTGGAAGGTCGTGCGGATCTGGTAGCCGCCGAGGTCGAAGTCCTTCTCGGTGACGGGGGTGTGGGCGCTGACGTACGCCCGCGCCGTCTCCACGAGGTAGCCGGTCTGCCCGGTCAGGCCGGCCGGCTTGGGCGGGGCCTTCGGCTCGGGGAAGGACGTGTAGCGGGCCCGTTCCTCCTTGGACAGCTTGCCGCCGTCGACCATCCGGTCCAGGATCCAGCCCCAGCGCTCCACCGCCCGCTCGTGGTTCTTCTTGCCGAGCGCCGGGTCGTAGAGGCCCGCGCCCTTGAGCAGCGAGGCGAGGAAGGCGCCTTCGCTCACGTCGAGCTGGGAGACGTCCTTGCCGTAGTAGGCGTGGGAGGCGCGCTGGATGCCGTAGGTGCCGCGGCCGAACCAGCTCGTGTTGAGGTAGCCCTCCAGGATGTCGTCCTTGCTCATCCGGTTGTCGAGCTTGATCGCGATGAACATCTCGGTGAGCTTGCGGGTGAAGGTCTGCTCCTGGTTGAGGTAGGCGTTCTTCACGTACTGCTGGGTGATCGTCGAGCCGCCCTGGGTGCTGCCGCCGGTCACCATGCGGGTGACGGCGCGGACCATGCCGCTCGGCGAGATCCCGCTGTCGGAGTAGAAGGTCTGGTTCTCGGCCGCGAGCACGGCCCAGCGCACCTTCTCCGGGACCTTGTCCAGGTCGGTGTCCTGCCGGTTGATCTCGCCGGTGCGGGCCATCTCGGTGCCGTCGGCCCAGTAGTAGACGTTGTCCTGCTGGGTGGCGAAGGCGTTGAGGTCGGCGGGTATGTCCGTACGCGCGTACATGATCGCCACGAGTGCGGCGACGACGCCCGTGACGGCCGAGAAGAGTCCGAGCACCTGGCGCCACGACGGGATCCAGCGCCGGAAGCCCTGCCGGCCCGGGCGCGGGTAGACGGGGCGCAGCTTGCGCAGCCCGCTCAGCCCGCGCACACCGCGCAGCCCGCGCTTCCGGGGGGCGGCGCGTCTGCGGCGGCCCGGGCCGGAAGAGCCGGAAGAACGGCCGGCCCGGCCGGAGGAACGGCCGACCGGAGCGGAGGGTTTCCGGGCATGCGCGGCATGCGTCCCTTTTCGTCGTTCGAACACCGCTCGACCATATGATGTCCGCTGCCGTAGCGTAATGTTTTACTTCAATGTAAAAGCACAAGATCTCGGGTCATACCCATTGAAAGAAGCAGAAGGAACGCCGGAACGCCATGGAAACAGCCACACCCACCGTCGCGGTGCGCCACCCCCGACGCCGGGCGAACGGCGCGCTGGAGGGCGAGGTGCTCGCCGCGCTGCAGCGGGCGGAGGGGCCGCTGACGCCGCGCGAGGTGCAGGCCCGGCTTTCCGGTGAGCTCACCTACAGCACCGTGGTGACGATCCTGTCGCGGCTCCACGGCAAGGAGGTCCTCACCCGGACCCCGCGCGGGCGCGCCTACGCGTACGCCCCCGTCACCGACGAGGCGGGCCTCGCCGCCCGCCGCATGTGCCGCATCCTCGACGCCCTCCCGGACCGCGAGGTGGTCCTGGCCCGCTTCGTGGCGGAACTCCCGATGACGGACGCCCTCCTCCTGAGGGCCCTCCTGACGGACGGCACCCTCCCAGCCCCGAGGTAGGGCTGCGCCCGGCGCCCTCCGGCTCCCGTCCTGCCCCTTGCCGCAGGCAAGAAAGCCCCCGCCGCAGCGGCGACAAGCCACCACGGCGCACCCCGGCGGTGCCGGGCCCGCCTCAGGCCGGCCCGGCACCGCCGGACACCACCCCGGTGGGTGCCCGCCGTCGCGGCGGAGGCCCCCGGGGCGTCAGCCCCGGCGGCGTGACCGGCGACGCCACAGGGCCGCCGCCACGCCCCCGCACATCGCCGTGCCGCCCGCCGCCCAGGCGACCGGTGTCCGCAGGGCGGCCGCGGGCGGCCCCGGCGACGCACCGTCGGTGATCTTCGTGCGCACGGGGGCCACGACCCCGATGCGCCCCACCGAGCGCACGGAGCCGTCCGCGTTCAGCAGCACCCGCTTCCCGTTGGGGCGCGCGAAGTCGAACATGTTCAGCAGCGATCCGGCGCGGGCGTCGAAGGACGAGCCGCCGACGGGACCGGTGTCCCAGTTCCACTCGATGAAGCGGAGGATCGACGTCTGCTCGGTCGGCGTGTGGTCGACCGCGTTGACCTTGCTGTACGGCGAGATCACCAGCAGCGGCTGCCGCGGCCCCGGCCCGCACCGCCCCGCGTGCCCCCCGGCCGCGGCGGGCCCGGCCCGGCAGGCGGGGCCGTCCAGCGGCTTGCCGTGCGGCCCCTTGCCCCCGAGGCGGGAGCCGTTGCGCGGCGCGGCGTAGGCGTGGTCGTACCAGCCGTCGGAGTCGTCGTAGGCGATGACGACCGCCGTGCTCCCCCACTGCGGCGCGCTCTGGATCCTGTTGATCCACTCCACGAGGAAGCGCTGCTCGTCGACGGGCCCGGAGTAGCCCGCGTGCCCGTCCTGCGCGGCGGGGGCCTTGAGGAAGCTCACGGCGGGCAGCCGCCCGGCGCGCAGGGCCGCGTCGAAGTCGGTGAGGTCGTACTGGTGGTTCGCCTGCCCGTCCCGGCCGATCTCGGCCACGGACCGCGGCGGGAGGTGGTGCGGGTTGGCGGTCGACCGGTAGTACTGGAACGGCTCGTGGTGCGGGCTGTAGTCGATCACCCGCGTGCCCCCGGCGTTGGCGTGCGTCCGGCCGGAGCAACGCGCGTGGTGCCCGGGCCGCCCGTCCCAGGGGGTGCTCGGGCGGAACCCGCCCTGGAACCAGCCCCACGTGACGCCCTCCTCGCCGAGCACGTCACCGATGGTCCGGCCGGTCATGGCGGCGAGGGCGCCGCGCCCGGTGCGGTCCCTGTTGGAGCAGTCGTCGTACGCCGGGTCGGGGTCGGTGAGGATCGTGCCGACGCCGTCGGCGTCCGGCGCCACCACGACGCGCGGGTCCGGCTTCGCGGTGCGCTGCGGCCGCTCCGTGCCGGTTGCCGGGTCGGTGGAGACGACGCCGTGGGTCTGGCCGGAGACGAGATTGATCGCGCCGGGGGTGGACGGCCCGTAGGTGGTGCTGAAGGAGCGGTCGTTCAGGGCGTAGTGCTGGGCGTAGTTCCACAGGGCGGTGACGGTGTTCCCGTCGTAGTAGTCCATGACGAGCCCGGGCTCGCCGAACAGCCGGCCGGAGCACTTCCCGGAGTCGGTGTTCTGGACGAACTTGTCGGCCTTGCCGCCGTTGGCCGCGTACTGCTCCGGGCCGTAGGAGTGGTTCTGGTCGCAGGTCAGGGCCTGCCGGGAGGACAGGCGGCGGGGCGGGTACTGGTTGGGGTTGCGCTGCAGCAGCCCGGCCGTGCGCAGGTTGTCGATCCGGGCGGGCGTCGCGCGGGAGGCCTCGAAGCGGGTGCCGTCGGTGTTGGCGGCCCGCGGGTAGGTGGCGAAGTAGTGGTCGAAGGAGACGTTCTCGTCGAAGACGACGACGAGGTGCTCGATCGGCGACTCGGTCCCGGTCCAGTCGCCGGGGAAGGGCATCGCGGCCGCGGGCGGGGCGGCGGCCGCCGCGCCGGCCGCGGCGAGGACGGCGAAGGCGGCGCCTAGGCGGGCGCCCCTTCTCGTACGGATACGGGTTCGGGTACGAGCACGAGCACGGGTGCGGGTGCGCGTACGGATGCGGAGACGCGTACAGGTCATGGCTTTCCTCCCGTTCGGCCCGTGCCGCCGGCCAGCAGGGCGCGGCCGTACCAGTCCGCGCGGTCCCGCACGCCGGGGAAGGCGAAGAACCAGCCGCCGCCGAAGGGGGTGACGTAGTCGGTCAGCGGCTCTCCGGCGAGTCGTTTCTGCACGGCCGTGAACTGGCGCACCGGGTCGCGCTGGTAGCAGCAGAAGAGCAGGCCCTGGTCGAGGGTGCCGTTGCTGCCGACGCCGCGGTCGTAGTTGTACGAGCGGCGCAGCAGCCGGTGCGCCTCGCTGCCGGGGGTGCGCGGGTGGGCCAGGCGGATGTGGCTGTCCAGGGGGGTCACCTCGCCCTCGGGGTCGTGGGCGTAGCGCGGCGGGTCGCTCTCGCGGGCGCCGTCGAGGGGGGCGCCGGTGTCGCGGCTGCGGCCGATGACGCGCTCCTGTTCGGAGAGCGGGATGCGGTCCCAGAACTCGGTGAGCATGCGGATCAGCCGGACGACCTGGTAGCTGCCGCCCGCGGCCCAGGGCGGTTCGCCGGAGTCCGCGGCGGTCCACACGAGGCGGTCCATGAGGCGCGCGTCGCGGGGGTCGGGGCCGGAGGTGCCGTCCTTGAAGCCGAAGAGGTTGCGGGGCGTGCCGGAGGGGCGGGGCGGGGCGGTGTGGCCGTCGAGCCGCCAGCGGATCTGCAGGCCGCCGCGGGTGTGGCGGGTGAGGTCGCGCAGGGCGTGCAGGACGGTGTCGGGGCTGTCGGCGCACAGCTGGAGGCCGAGGTCGCCGTGGCACCAGGCGGGGTCGAGGTCGTCGTCGGGGAAGACGGGCATGGTGCGCAGCCGGCGCGGGGCGCGGTCGGCGAGGCCGTAGCGGCCGTCGAAGAGCGAGGCGCCTGCCGAGAGGGTGACGCCGAGTCCGCCGTCGGCCGGGACGTACGGGCCGAGGATGCCGGAGTCGGGGGGCGGCGCGGTGATGCCGGTGGGGGCGGGGGTGCCGCCGGTGGTCAGGAAGCGGGCGCGGTCGGTGAGGGTGCGCAGGAGGTCGGCGAGCTCGCGGCGGTCGGCGGCGGTGACGTCGAAGGAGGTGAAGGCCGTGGCGCGGGCGGGCGGGGTGAGGATCGCGGCCTGGTGGGGGCCGTGGAAGCGGGGGCCGGCGGCGGCCCGGGGCCCGTCGGCGGAGGCGGGCGCGGGTGCGGGGGCAGGAGCAGGGGCGGTGAGCGTGGCCGCGGCGCCTGCCGCCAGTGCGCCGCGCAGGAGGCCGCGCCGGGGGACGCGCCAGGGGACGCGCCTCATGGCGTCCTCCGTACGTCGCAGAGTGCGGCGACGGACGCGAGGCGCTCGGTGAGGTCGCCGACGGCGGCGTCGACGCGTGCCCGCTGCGCGCGGTCCAGGCGACCGAGCGGGGTCCACTGTCCGTGGCGGGCATGGGCGTCGAGGATCCGGGCCGCGCGGTCCAGGCGGCGGTCGAGGGCCGGCAGGCCCGGGTAGCGGGTGCGCAGGAGGGGGCGAAGGGGGCCGAGGACGGCACGGGTGGCGTCGAGGTGGGCGCGGGCGGTGGCGAGGCTGCTCCCGCTGCCGTGGTCGGTGCGGCCGGTCAGCTCGGCCCGCAGGGTGTCCTCGAGGATCTCGTGCGCGCGCCGGCCGAGGTCGGCCGGGTCCATCCGGGTGTGCGCCCAGCCGGCGCGCAGGGCACGGACGTCGCGGGCGAGCCGGTCGGCGGCTCGGCGCAGCGCCGGGGCGCGCTCGTGGTGCCAGAGGCCGTGCTCGACGCGGTGGAAGCCCGTGAAGCCGGGGTCGCGCACGCCGCGGGGCAGGCCCGCGCCGGTGCGGTCGAGGGCGTCACCCGCGTCGCCGAAGGCCCCGTAGGCGGCGCCGAGGCGCGCGTAGGCCAGGTGGGCGGTGAGCCAGCGGGAGCGGGCGGCGGGGCGGTCGCCGGTGCGGACGGCCGTGCGCAGGGCGTCCGTGGCGGCCACGAGGCGGGTCATGCTGCGGCCCGCCCACCGCTGGTACTCCAGGGCGGGCGGGATGAGGTCGTGCACGGACACCGGGACGGCGGCGGGGCCGCTGCGGGTGCGGCGGGGGTCGCCGGGGACGCGGACGGCGGGGCCGGTGACGGGGTCGGTGTCGTCCCCCAGGCACACGAAGACGTACGTGCCGGCCCCGAGCCGCACCGGAAGCCCCCGCACGGCCCCGGGCGCGAGCCCTTCGACCTCACCGAGGACGGCACCGGTGCGGGCGTCGGTGAGCTGGACCTCGGTGGCGGTGCCGGAGGTGTTGTGCAGGGTGAAGGTCTGCGTGCCGGGCCGGGGATGACGCCATCCGTGCCCGCAGCGACCGGGGTTCGCGTCGATGCGCTCGCCGCCCACGGGAGCAGGAGAGGGCGCCGCGCACCCGGCGAGGACGAGCACGGTCCCACCGACCGCCACGAGGGCGGCCACTCGCTGCGGCGCCGACCTGCCACCGCCGCTCACCACGATGCCGGTGGCGCACCGCCACGGCGGACACAGGCCGCCACGACCGGCAGCCCTCCGCCCGCGCCTCCCCACCGCCGCGCGTGCCGCCGCCGCAGTGGCCGAAGCCTGCCGAGCCACCGGGGGCAAGGCCCGCCTCCCTCCCACCGCCGCAGCGGCGCGCAGCCCGCCACGACCGGCCCGGCGGTGCCGGACCGGCAGCAAGCGCCACCCCTCACGACCCACCGCCACCTCCATCCCGCCGACCGGGCACCGCCGGACACCACCATCGCGGCCACGCACCGCTGCGGCGGGACGGGGAGCACCGGGCCCCGTGGACTCCGCAGCGGGCCTGCGCCCTTCTCCGCCACGGCGGACGGAGCTCGCCGAAGCACCAGCGGCCGGGCACGCCCGCTTCCCACCGCCGCCGCGGCGCGCAACCACCGGCAACCGGACCGGCGCTGCCGAACCGACCCCCGGCCACCAGGCCGGCCCGGCATCGCCGGAGACCGCCACGGGCGCGGCGGAGCCCGGTCGCCCCGGCGGCGCGGAAGCACCGGCCACGGCCGAAAACGAACGCGGTCGAGTTACGGGGCGGCAGCCGTGCGTGCCGGCGCCCGGCGCAGGGGGTCCCGCAGGAACCCCTGCATCCCCGAGCGTCCGCCGGGCGCGGCGCACCGCACCGCAGCCGTCCCGTGGTCCTCGACCGCACGATCAAGGCTACGCAGCAACCGGCCGCCCGGTCGGGAAATACGCCCGGACTTCACCCGTCTGACGGTACGTCACGCAGCCGCAGCGCTACCCCGGAGCCGACGCACCGTCACGCCCACAGCCACACCCGCCGGTTGCGCGCCACCGTATGGATGCGCCGCGCCCGGTCCGGATGCAGCACCCCGCCCAGCGCGCCGAGCCCCGGCACCTCCCCCTCCCCCAGCACCCGGACGTCGTCGAGCTCCGGCGCGGCCTCCACGCTCCGCGCGCCGACGAACACCAGCACCGGCTCCACCCGCACGAGGAAGCCGCAGCCGCGGGAGAGGACGAGGGAGGCGCGCGCCGCGTCGTGCCGCGTCTCGCGGACGTACGGGCAGGGCCGCCGCTCCCGGTCCGTGCGCACCTGCGACTCGCCGGCGCGGACGCGCGCCCGCCGCCCTGGCCTGGCGGAGATGCCGAAGACCCCGCCGGGGCCGATCAGCAGGTGCGAGATGATCGCGTCCCCGGGCAGGACGATGGAGTGCACCACGTCCCAGCCGCTTCCGGCGAGCCCTTCGAGCGCCGCGCCGACGCACTGTTCGGCGGCCAGCGCCCGGCGCCAGGCGTCCTCCACGGGCCGCCGGCCGAGCAGGCGGGCGAGCGCGAGGCGGGCCCGCCCGGCGGCGCCCGCCGCCGCGGAGCCGTCGAGCCGGGCGCGGAGCGTCTCGCCGGGGCGGTTGGGGGCCAGGTCGTCGTCGGGCGGCAGGAACAGCCGCTCGGGATCGTAAGTCTTCCCGTTCGCACTCCTCTTGCCGTCCGGCCGCTCCCGCACGCACACCACCCCCACCCGCCATACTGCCGCAGAAGCGGGGGAACCAACCCGGCCGTCCGGCCGTTGACACGGACAGAGGCCCCGCGACATCCCCCCGATCGCGGGGCCTCGTCCATGCCGCGCCCCGCACGCGCGCGCCTCCCCCTTCGGCCGCATTCCGGCGACACCGGCCGCCGGTGCTTTACTTCGCCGAACCCCGGGCCAAATATCCCTTTTGTCACATTAACGCCGGGAAGGGATGGTCAGTGAGAGCAGTCGCGTTGTACGGAGCCCTCGGATCCCTGGTTCTCACCACACTCGTCAGCGCCCCGGCCGATGCCCTCGCCCCGGGGCACACGCCGGGCGGCTACGCCGAAGCCCTCGGTGCGGCCAAGGCCGCCCAGCAGGCCGCCGCGGCCGGCATCCGCTTCGGGGCGTGCCCCGTGGCCGAGGGCCTGCCCGCTCCCTTCGAGTGCGGCACCGTGTCCGTACCGCTGGACTACGCCCACCCCCACGGCAAGCACATCAATCTCACCGTCAGCCGCGGCCGCGCCACCGGCCCGGCGCACGAACGGCAGGGCGCGCTCGTCTACAACCCCGGCGGCCCGGGCGGCTCCGGCATGTTCTTCCCGCTGCTCGCCGCCGTCCCGCAGTGGAAGAAGCTGGCGAAGGCCTACGACTTCATCGGCTACGCGCCCCGCGGCGTCGGCCGCTCCGCCCCGCTGTCGTGCGTGAACCCCGCGAGCTTCGCGAAGGCCCCCACCGACGCCCCGCAGCACCCCTCGGCCGCCTACAAGCGCAAGAAGATCGCCGAGGCCAAGGCCTACGCCCAGGGCTGCGCCCGCAAGGCCGGCGCCGACCTGCGGCACTTCACCAGCCTCAACAACGCCCGCGACCTGGACGTGCTCCGCGCCGCGCTCGGCGAACGGAGGCTGACGTACATGGGCGCGTCCTACGGCACCTACTTCGGCGCGCTCTACGCCACGCTCTTCCCCGGGCACGTGCGCCGCATGGTCTTCGACAGCGTGGTCGACCCCGACCCCAAGAAGATCTGGTACCGCAGCAACCTGGACCAGTCCGCGGCCTTCGAGAAGCGCTGGGGCGACTGGCGGCGCTGGGTCGCCCGGCACGACAAGGTCTACCACCTCGGGCGCACCGCGGGGCAGGTGCTGGCCTCCTACGACCGCGCGAGCAAGCGGCTCGGGCACCGCCCCGCCGGCAAGGTCGGGCCCGGGGAGCTGCAGGCCGCGCTCCTCCAGGTCGGCTACACCGACACCTACTGGGCGCGCGGCGCGAACGCCCTGGCGGCGTACCTGCGCGGGGACGCCAAGCCGCTGCGCGTCCTCGCGGAGCCGGATGCCTCGGGCGCCGCCGCGAGCGAGAACGCCAACGCCGTCTACACCGCCGTCGAGTGCAACGACGCGCGCTGGCCGCGCTCCTGGCGGGTGTGGGACCGCGACAACACGCGGCTGGCGGAGCGGGCCCCGTTCGAGACCTGGCAGAACGCCTGGATGAACCTGCCGTGCGCGTTCTGGAAGACGCACTCGCAGCGGCCGCTCGACGTCCGCGCGGCGCGCGGCGCCCTGCCGCCCACGCTGCTGCTGGCGTCGGAGCGGGACGCGGCCACCCCGTACACGGGCGCGCTGGAGCTGCGCCGCAGGCTGCCGGGCTCGGCGCTGGTGACCGAGCGGGACGCGGGCACGCACGGCATCGGGGGCGGCCCCAACCGCTGCGTCAACCGCCACCTGGACACGTACCTGCTGACGGGCGCGGTCCCGGCGCGGGGCGCGCAGTGCGCACCGCGCCGGGAACCCGCGGCCACGGCGGGCAAGGGCCTCAAGCAGCCGGCATAGGAGAAGGGCCGTCCGAGGACCGGGGTCCGGGGCGGCGCCCCGGACCGTCCGGCCGTCAGGCCAGGCCGGCCACCAGCTCCGCGACCGCCTTCCGGCGACCCGTGTAGAAGGGCACCTCCTCGCGCACGTGCATCCGTGCCTCGGACGCGCGGAGGTGCCGCATCAGGTCGACGATGCGGTAGAGGTCGTTCGCCTCGAAGGCGAGGATCCACTCGTAGTCGCCCAGCGAGAAGGACGCGACCGTGTTGGCACGCACGTCCGGGTAGCCGCGGGCCATCTTGCCGTGGTCCGCGAGCATGCGGCGGCGGTCCTCGTCGGGCAGCAGGTACCAGTCGTACGAGCGCACGAAGGGGTAGACGCTGACGTAGTCGCGCGGCGTCTCGTCGGCGAGGAACGCCGGGATGTGCGACTTGTTGAACTCGGCAGGGCGGTGCAGCGCCATGTTCGACCACACCGGCTCCAGCGCACGGCCGAGGCGGGTGCGGCGGAAGAGGTTGTAGGCGTCCTGGAGGGCGTCCGAGGTCTCGGAGTGCCACCAGATCATGACGTCGGCGTCGGCGCGCAGGCCCGAGAGGTCGTACGTGCCGCGCACGGTGACGTCCTTCTCGGCGAGCTGGGCGAACAGCTCCTCCACCTCGTCGGCCCAGCCGGCGCGGTCCTGCGGCAGGACATCGCGGAGCTTGAACACCGACCAGAGGGTGTAGCGGATGACCTCGTTGAGGTCCTTGGCCTTCTTGCCGGCGTTCGGGATCTTCTGCGCGTCAGTCATGGTCCCTATTCTCCCTCGTCGTCCCCCGCGCCCTCGGCCAGGGTCGCGATGAGCCCGTCGGCCGCGCGGTGGGCGCTCGAGATGCAGGCCGGGATGCCCACGCCGTCGTAGACGGCGCCGCAGACCTCCAGGCCGGGCAGGCGGGCGACGTGCTCGCGGATGCGCGCCACGCGCGCGAGGTGGCCGACCGGGTACTGCGGCAGCCCGTCGTCCCAGCGGGTGACCCGGGTCCCGACGGGGGCGGCCGCGAGGCCCACGGCGGCGCCGAGGTCCTTGAGCGACAGGTCCACCAGCTCGGCGTCCGGGCGCGTCAGGTCGCCCTCGTCGCCGTACCGCCCGATCGAGGTGCGCAGGACGAACAGGTCCGGGTCGGCTTCGGCGTTCCAGCGCCACTTGTTGCTGGAGAACGTGGACGCCTTGATCTTCCGCCCGTCGACGGGCGGGACGAGGAAGCCGCTGCCGCTCGGCAGCCCCTCGGCGTCGGAGCGGCGGAAGGCCATGGTGACCAGCGCCATGGAGGCGTACTCGACGTCGGCGAGGGCGTCGACGGCGGCGCCGGCCCCGGCGGCGCGGCAGGCGCGGGCGATGATGCGGGCCGCGTCGTGCGCGGGCGTGGCGACGACGACGGCGTCCACCGCCAGCGTCTCGTCCTCCAGCTCGACCAGCCAGCCGCCGTCCGCGGTGCGCACGATCTCGGCCACCGGCGCGTGGGTGCGGATCTCGCCGCCCGCGGCGCGCACCGCGTCCGCGACGGCGAGCGGCAGCCGGCCGATGCCGCCCTCGATGCCCATGAAGACCGGCCCGGTCTGCTGCCGGGCGGCGGCGCGCGCCTGCAGCTCCCGCACGCCCTCGCCGAGCGAGCGGTGGGTGCGGGCGGCCTCGAAGAGCGGCGGTACGGCCGCCCGCATCGAGATGCGGTAGGCGTCGCCCGCGTAGACGCCGCCGAGGAGCGGCTCGACGAGGCGGTCGACGACCTCGCGGCCCATGCGTTCGGCGATGTACGCGCCGATGGCGACGTCCTCGCCGGGGTCGGTGTGCGGCAGCTCGGCGTCCCGGGCGACGCGGGCGAGCCCGTCGGCGGAGAGGATGCCGGCGGCGGCCAGCGGGGCGAGGTCGCCGGGGACGCCCATGGTGTGCCCGGTGGGCAGGGGGCGCAGCTCGCCGCGGGTCCACAGCATCGCGGTGGCGGCGGGCGGCTGCAGGTGGTCGCCGAGGCCGGCGGCGCGGGCGAGCTCCACGGCTTCGGGGCGGCGGGCCAGCACCGATTCGGCGCCGAGGTCCACGGGCATGCCCGCGATCTCGCCCGTGTGCAGCTTGCCGCCGACGCGGCCCTCGCTCTCCAGCAGCGTGACGCGGACGCCCGCCCGTGCCAGCCGCAGGGCCGCTGCGAGCCCCGAGATCCCCCCGCCGATGACGGCCGCGTGCCGCCGTGAACGGTCCGCCGAAATGTCCGCTGCGCTCATGGCACCACTCTCTCAAACGCCCCTGCGCGGACCGGCGGCCGGGCCGCGGGAACGACTCCCGCCCGAACGGTCGGACGGTTACCCATTGACAGCGGACGGCCGCAGCCCGAAGACTCGACTGCGGCCGACCATGAACACCAGTTCACAGGGCGGACCCCGGTGGTGGGGCGCCGCGGGAGGAGCAGCCATGAACGACCGCATCCGGGACGTGTACGTCGTCGACGCCGTGCGCACCCCGGTCGGCAAGTACGGTGGCGCCCTCGCCTCCGTCCGGCCCGACGACCTCGCGGCGCACGTGGTGCGCTCCGTCGTCGGCCGCAGCCCCGGCCTCGACCCCGCCCTGATCGACGACGTCGTCTTCGGCAACGCCAACGGGGCCGGCGAGGAGAACCGCAACGTGGCCCGGATGGCCGTCCTGCTGTCCGGCCTGCCGGTGACGGTGCCGGGCCTGACGGTCAACCGGCTGTGCGCCTCGGGCCTGGAGGCCGTCGTCCACGCGTACCGCGCGATCGCGCTCGGCGACGCCTCGGTCGTGGTGGCGGGCGGCGTCGAGTCCATGACGCGCGCGCCCTACGTCATGCCGAAGCCGGAGCGGGCCTTCCCCGCGGCCCACCAGCAGCTGTACTCGACCACGCTGGGCTGGCGGATGACCAACCCGGCCATGCCCGAGCGGTGGACGACGTCGCTGGGCGAGGGCGCCGAGCTGATCGCCGACAAGTACGGCATCACCCGTGAGCAGCAGGACGCCTACGCGCTCGCCAGCCACCGCAAGGCGGCGCGGGCGTGGGCGGAGGGCGCGTACGCCGCCGAGGTCGTCCCGGTGCCGGGCGTGGAGCTGCCCCGCGACGAGACCATCCGCGACAACACCTCCATGGAGGCCCTCGCCCGCCTGAAGCCGGCCTTCCGCAAGGAGGGCGGCACGGTCACCGCCGGCAACGCCTCGCCGCTCAACGACGGCGCGGCGGCGGTGCTGCTGTGCGACGAGGAGGGCCTGCGGCGCACGGGCCGCGAGCCGCTCGCGCGCGTACGGGCCTCGGCGGTCACCGCGCTGGAGCCGGACCTCTACGGGCTCGGGCCGGTGGAGGCCGTGCGGCGGGCCCTCGCCAAGGCCGGGCGCTCGCTGGCGGACGTGACATATTTCGAGCTCAACGAGGCCTACGCGGCCCAGGTCCTGGGATGCTTCGCGGAGTGGCCGGACCTCGACCCCGGGATCGTCAACCCCCGCGGCGGCGCGATCGCCATCGGCCACCCGCTCGGATGCTCCGGCGCGCGCCTCGCAGGGGCCGTGGCCCATCGGCTCGCTGCGGCGGGCTCGGGCACGGGGCTGGCCGCGCTGTGCATCGGCGTCGGGCAGGGGCAGGCGCTGGTCCTCGAACGCTGAGGCCACCGGCCCGGAGGAGCGCGCAGGCCGGGGCCCGTACGGCGCTCGCTCTCCGGGGAGGTTGCCCGCCCATGCGTACCACCGTCGCCATCATCGGAGCCGGTCCCGCCGGCCTGCTGCTCGCCCGGCTGCTGCACCGGGCCGGAGTGGACTGCGTCGTCCTGGAGGCCCGCGACCGGGCGTACGTGGAGCGGCGCCAGCGCGCCGGGATGCTGGAGCAGGGCGCCGCGGACGTCCTGCGGGAGTGCGGCGCGGGCGACCGGCTGGACCGCGAGGGCCTGGTCCACCGCGGCTTCGAGCTGCGCTTCGAAGGCGAGGCGCACCGGGTGGACCTGCCCTCCATGACCGGCGGCCGGACCGTGACGCTCTATCCGCAGACCGAGGTCGTCAAGGACCTGATCGCCCTTCAGCTGGCGGACGGCCCGCCGCTGCTGTTCGGCGCGCGGGTGGTGGCCGTGGAGAAGACCGACGGGGAGCAGCCGCTGGTCCGCTTCGCCACGGACGGGGCGGGCGGGGCGGAGGGGAGGGGCGGCCCGGAGCGGACGCTGGAGTGCGAGTACGTGGCCGGCTGCGACGGCTCGTACGGGGCCTCCCGGCGCGCCCTGCCCCCGGGCGCGGTCCGGATGCACGCGCGCACGTACCCCTACTCCTGGCTCGGCATCCTCGCGGACGTCGCGCCCTCCAGCGACGAGCTGCTGCTCGCCGGCCACGAACGGGGCTTCGCGCTGCACAGCATGCGCACCCCCGCCCTCTCCCGGCTCTACATCCAGGTGCCCAACGGCACCTCGCCCGGCGACTGGCCGGACGACCGCATCTGGGACGAGCTCGACGTCCGGCTGGCCGCCAGGGGCCGGCGGCTGCAGCGCGGGCCCGTCCTCACCAAGTCCGTGAGCGGCCTGCGCAGCCAGGTCATCGAACCCATGCGCCACGGGCGGCTGCTGCTCGCCGGGGACGCGGCGCACATCGTCCCGCCGAGCGCCGCCAAGGGCCTCAACCTGGCCTTCGGGGACGTCGTCACGATGGCCCGCGCGTTCACCCACTGGCACCGCAGCGGCTCGACCTCCCTCATCGACCGCTATTCGGACAACTGTCTGCGCCGGGTGTGGCAGGCCCAGGCCTTCTCGCACGACATGACGACGCTGCTGCACACCGCTCCGGGCGCCGACGCCTACGACCGCGCGATGCAGCTCGCCCGGCTGCGCCGGCTCACCGGGCCCACGGCGGCCGCTGCGGAACTGGCCGAGAACTATGCGGGCGCCCCGCTGATCTGACCCGTCGGCGGCCCGGCCGGGATCACCGCGGGCGGCACGGGGTAGATCGGTCCCATGGCCCTCTCTGAACCCGCACAGGAACGGATACGCCCTACGGACCCCGACGACACCCTCTCCCCCGCCGCACGCGCCGTGGCCCTCCGCGTGCCCCTCAGGCCGGCCGTCCGCGTGCCCGTGCCGCTGCCGCCCCTGCCGGACACCGTCGAGCTGACCGGCCCCGTCTTCGGAGCGGCCGACGTCGGCCCCCTCGACCACGACCTCACCCGGCAGCACCGCGGCGAGCCGATCGGCGAGCGCATCGCCGTCGGCGGGCGGGTCACGGACCGCCGCGGGCGGCCGGTGCGCGGCCAGCTCGTGGAGGTGTGGCAGGCCAACGCCGCCGGCCGCTACGCCCACCCGCTCGACCGCCACCCCGCCCCGCTCGACCCCAACTTCACCGGCGCGGGCCGCTGCCTGACCGACGACGACGGCCGCTACCGCTTCGTCACCGTCCGGCCCGGCGCCTATCCGCTGGGCGGCCCGGAGGACCACTGGCGCGCCTCGCACCTGCACTTCTCCCTCTTCGGCACGGCGTTCACCCAGCGCCTGGTGACCCAGATGTACTTCCCCGGCGACCCGCTCCTGCCGGACGACATCATCTGGCACACCGTCAGGGATGCGGCCGCGCGGTCCCGGCTGGTCTCCGCCTTCGACCCGGCGGCGGGCGAGCCCGGCCGGTCGCTGGGCTACCGCTGGGACATCGTCCTGGACGGCCCGTCCGCCACCTGGGCCGAGGAGGGCCGCTGATGCTGCCCCCGACGCCCTCCCAGACCGTCGGCCCCTACTACGGCACCGCGCTGCCCTTCCCCGGCGGCGGCGACCTCGCACCGCCGGGACACCCGGGGGCGGTCACCCTTCACGGCCACGTCTACGACGGCGAGGGCACGCCCGTGCCCGACGCCCTGCTGGAGTTCTGGCAGGCGGCCCCGGACGGCTCGCTCGCCGGGGCGCCGGGCAGCCTGCGCCGCGACGGCAGGGCCTTCACCGGCTTCGCCCGCGTCCCCACCTGCCGGGACGGGCACTACGAGCTGCACACCCTGCTGCCGGGCGGCGTGCCGTACCTCGCCCTGTGCGTCCTCGCGCGCGGGCTCGACCACCACCTCTTCACCCGGGTGTACGTCACCGAGCCGCCCGGAGACCCGCTGCTGTCCGCGCTGCCGCCGCAACGGCGGGCGACGCTGCGGGCGCGGCCCGAGCCCGGACGGCCGAACACGTACCGCTTCGATGTGAAGCTGCAGGGGGAAGACGAGACGGTGTTCCTGGAGTGGCGGCATCAGCAGCTGCACAGGAACGACGAAGGCTGAAAGGAGCGGCGCATGGCCGTGCAGCGACTCGTGGTCGTCGGAGGCGACGCAGCGGGCATGTCCGCCGCGTCCCGGGCGCGCAGGCTCCGCGGGCCCGGCGAGCTGGAGATCACCGCGTTCGAGCGCGGCCGGTTCACGTCCTACTCCGCGTGCGGCATCCCATATTGGGCCGGCGGCGTGGTCGACGGCCCGGACGCGCTGATCGCCCGCACCCCGGAGGAGCACCGCGGCCGCGGCATCGACGTACGGATGCGCACCGAGGTGACCGGGCTCGACCTCGGCCGGCAGCGCGTCCTCGCCCGCGACCTGGAGTCGGGCGAGGAGTGCTGGCACGGCTTCGACCACCTCGTCCTCGCCACCGGCGCCCGCCCGGTGCGCCCGCCCCTGGAGGGCATCGACGCACCGGGCGTGCACGGGGTGCAGACCCTGGAGGACGGCCGGGCGCTCGTCGGCGCACTGAACGGCGGCGCGGCGGGCCGCCGGGCGGTCGTGGTCGGCGCGGGATACATCGGCGTCGAGATGGCGGAGGCGATCGTCCGGCGCGGCTACGCGGTGACCGTCGTCGAGCGCTCCTCACAGCCGATGGCCACCCTCGACCCCGACATGGGCGGGCTCGTGCGCGACGCCATGACCGGCATGGGCATCGAGGTGGTGACGGACACCGAGGTCACCGCCGTACGGACCGGGCCGGACGGCAAGGCCCGGGCGGTCGCCACCGATGCCGGCGACTTCCCCGCCGACGTGGTCGTCCTCGGGCTCGGCGTGCGCCCCGAGACGACGCTGGCCCGCGCGGCGGACCTGCCCCTGGGCGCGTCCGGCGGGCTGCTCACCGACCGGTCCATGCGGGTGCGCGGGCACGAGAACGTCTGGGCCGGCGGCGACTGCGTCGAGGTCCTCGACCTCGTCTCCGGCCGCACCCGGCACATCGCCCTCGGCACCCACGCCAACAAGCACGGCCAGGTCATCGGCACCAACGTCACCGGCGGCCGCGCCACGTTCCCCGGCGTGGTCGGCACGGCCGTCAGCAAGGTCTGCGACCTGGAGATCGCCCGCACCGGCCTGCTGGAGGCCCAGGCGCGCGAGGAGGGCCTGCGATACGTGACCGCCACCATCGAGTCGACGAGCCGCGCCGGCTACTACCCCGGCGCCCGCCCCATGACGGTCAAAATGCTCGCCGAGCACGGCACGGGCCGCCTCCTGGGCGTCCAGATCGTAGGGCGCGAGGGCGCGGCGAAACGCGTCGACGTGGCGGCGGTCGCCCTCACCGCGGGCATGACGGTCGATCAGCTGACGTCCCTGGACCTGGGCTACGCCCCGCCGTTCTCACCGGTCTGGGATCCGGTGCTGGTGGCGGCGAGGCGGGCTGCGGCGGAGGTGGCCTCCCCGGGGTGACCGGCCCGCCGGCCGGCCGGGGCTCAGGGAGCGGCCTCCCGGTCCCCGATGA
This sequence comes from Streptomyces roseifaciens, assembly GCF_001445655.1. NCBI lineage: Bacteria > Bacillati > Actinomycetota > Actinomycetes > Kitasatosporales > Streptomycetaceae > Streptomyces > Streptomyces roseifaciens. The sequence continues at coordinate 316,348 of NZ_LNBE01000003.1, read as the reverse complement.
GGGATGCGAGCAGGGACGCGTACTGGCTCCCCGTGTCGAACGGTTCGTACCGGGGCGGATTCGCTGCGGAGACGAACGGGTCCAGCGGCGCGACCACCGTGCTGTAGGAGGGCCGGTGCTTGTACTGGATGGACATCCTGTCGGTGGTCACCGGGCCGACACGATGGAACACCGCCTTGTACGTGCCGTTCGTCCACCTCTGCAGATAGTCGCCGAGGAACACGAAGAAGGCGTCAGGAACCACCGGAACCGGCGTCCAGTCGCCGTCCGCGCCGCGCACTTCCAAGCCGGGTTCGTCCTGTGCGACGACGGTGAAAAGGGCGTGATCGATGTGTGGTGACATCGCGTAGTCGACCGTATTGGCGATCTCCGCACCGTATCCGACCTTGTAGTGGTTGAGGCCCAGCCGGTGCATCGGCGGCTTCAGGTACGGATCGAAGAAATCGCCGCTCTGGGCGAGGCCCTCGGCGCAGGCCGACAGGAGAGTGTCGCCCAGGACGGCCATGCGCTCGAAGAGGCCGCTGCACCGCCGGAAAGGCTCGTGGTAGAAGTCGGCCGGCCGCCCCGACGCCAGGGCACCGGTCGTCCTCCCGATCCGGTACTGCTCGCAGGCCTCGCCACCGGCGTGCGAAGTGCTCTTCTCCTGGCCCACGCTCCGGTAGCCCAGGAACTGGGAGCGCATACCGGCATTGAACTCGGTCTTCTCCCGGAGCGGACGTGCGTAGAACCGCGCCGTCTCCTCGAACGCCGACGTGACCAGGGCGGCCGGAATGCCGTGGCCGCGCACGGAGAAGAACCCGCTCCGCCGGCACACTTCGCCGATCTCGGCGACCGCCTTTTCCGATGACAGGTCCACCGAGGGTATGGCCGGACCCGAACTGCCTGCCGAACTCACGCCTTGTCCACCTCCACAGGATCTCCGCAGGGATCTCCGATTGCCCAGTATCCCGGGCGGGCGCTGCCGGTACATCCACGCTCGGCACCCACTTGCATACGGAAATTTCAGGAGCGGATTTCAGCCGACCGGGCAGGGGAGTTGACTCCCGTTACCGCACCCGTTACCTTCCTCGCCATCCTTGGAGGGGTATCCGATTGCGGTTACGGGAAAGGCCGCGGCGCGAACCTCACGCCACCGGGTGGGCGCTGGCCATGCTGGGGGTCACGGCACTGTGGGGCTGGAGCTACGTCGTCGTCCAGGACGCCGTCGCCCTCCTGCCCGTCCCGGCGTTCCTCGCCTACCGCTTCCTGGGTGCGGCGGCCGTCATCGGCCTCTTCCAGGCCCGTGCACCGGGGCGGATCACGGCGCGTGAAGCACTGGGCGGAACCGTCGCGGGCGGCGTGCTCTTCACGGCGTACGCGCTGCAGACCGTCGGCCTCGAGGACACCACCGTGTCGAACGCCGCCTTCATCACCGGCCTCGCCGTGGTCTTCACCCCGCTGCTCGGGGCGCTCGTCCTCCGCACACCACCCCGCGCGCACCAGGCCGCGGGCGCCGCCCTGGCGCTGGCCGGGCTGTCACTGCTCACCCTCAAAGGGCTGTCGGTGAACCGCGGCGACGTCCTGATGCTGGCCTGCGCCCTGTCCTTCACGGTGCAGAACGTCCTCCTCGCGCACCTCGGCCCCGGTACCCGCACCGGACCCCTCACCCTCGTCCAACTGGCCGTGGTGGGCCTGGCGGGGCTCCTGTGGTCCCTCGCCACCGGATCCCTCGCCGCCCCCTCCGGGCAAACCGTCTGGCTGGCCCTGGCCGTGACCGCGGTCCCCGGCTCGGCCCTCGCCTTCTTCGTCAAGACCAAGGCCTTCGCGACCTCGTCCCCCCATCGCATCGCCCTGATCATGGCGATGGAACCGGTCTTCGCCGGCGTCTCCGGCTACTGGCTCTCCGGAGACACCTTCACCGCCGTCAACCTCTGCGGCGCCGCACTGATCGTCTCCGCGATACTCCTCGCGGAGACGGGACGGCGGCGCGCTGCGCCCCGCCGCCGCCGGGGTGACCGCGCATCCGGTGATCTTCGGCGTTGACGTGAGCCGGTCCGGTCGAATGTAATGAGCGCGTGGCGCGTGGCGCCGGCCAAAGAGAAGTGGGCCGGCCG